>JBJMJE010000257.1:0-14238 GCA_045806505.1 Gaiellaceae bacterium | reverse complement strand
GCCTTCTCGAGCCCGCCGATCCGGTGCTGGAGGCCCGGCGTCCCCGGCACCGCCCAGGGCCTCGCGAACGTCTCCGGGTCGCGGAGGTACGGCATGAAGTCGCCGTTCGAGTTCGTCGTCGTCGCGAACGGCGACGAGATGTCCGGAAGCTCCGAAAGGTCCGGCAGCAGCCACGGCTCCGAGCCGTTCGCGAGATATGCGTCCGAGAGGAGGAAGACGGGCGTGCGGTACTTGATCGCGATCCGCGCCGCCTCGATCGCGGCCATGAAGCACTCGCCGGGCGTCGCCGCCGCGACTACCGGAACGGGCGACTCCGAGTTGCGCCCGTACATCACCATCAGCAGGTCGCCCTGCTCGGGCTTCGTCGGCATGCCCGTCGAGGGGCCCGCGCGCTGGATGTCGAGGATCAGCAGCGGCAGCTCGAGCGTGATCGCAAGGCCGATCGTCTCCTGCTTGAGCACGATGCCGGGGCCCGCCGAGGTGCAGACGCCGAGCGCGCCGCCGAACGACGCGCCGACGGCGGCGCCGACGGCCGCGATCTCGTCCTCGGCCTGGAACGTGCGCACGCCGAAGTTCTTGTGCCGCGCGAGCTCCTCGAGGATCGCCGACGCCGGCGTGATCGGGTACGCGCCGAGGAACAGCGGCAGGCCGCTCAGCTTCGAAGCCGCGATCAGGCCGTAGGCGATCGCCTGATTGCCGGTGATGTTGCGGTACGTCCCCGGCGCCAGCGTCGCCGGCTTCACCTCGTACCTGACGGAGAACGCCTCCGTCGTCTCGCCGAACGCGTAGCCCGCGTGCAGCGCCTTGAGGTTCGCGTCGCGGATGTTCGGCGCCCTCGCGAACTTCTTGTCGAGGAAGGCGCGCGTGCCCTCGGTCGGGCGGTTGAAGAGCCACGACATCAGGCCGAGCGCGAACATGTTCTTCGCGCGCTCGGCCTCCCGCTTCGTGACGTCGATCTCCTTCAGCGCCTCGATCGTCATCGTCGTCAGCGGCACCTCGTGCACCTGGTACTCGCCGAGCGAGCCGTCGTCGAGCGGGTTCGCCGTGTAGCCGGCCTTGTCGAGGTTCCGCTCGGTGAACGCGTCGCGGTTGACGATCAGCGTGCCGCCCTTGACGAGGTCCTTCAGGTTCGTCTTCAGCGCAGCCGGGTTCATGGCGACGAGCACGTCCGGCCGGTCGCCCGGCGTGAGGATGTCGTGGTCGGCGAAGTGGAGCTGGAAGCCGGAGACGCCCGGCAGCGAGCCGGCAGGCGCGCGGATCTCCGCGGGATAATCGGGGAAGGTCGAGAGGTCGTTGCCGAGCAGCGCCGTCTCGTTCGTGAACTGTCCGCCGGTGAGCTGCATCCCGTCGCCGGAGTCGCCTGCGAAGCGGATGACGACGGAGTCCCGCTGCTCGACCGTCTTGGCCATCGACCTAGGTTTAGCACGTCGCTCCCGCAACGTTGCGCCTCGCAGGGCGGAGAATCGCCCTTTCTCGAGACTCGAGCGAGGAGGTTCGACAGCATGGAACCGACGATTCAGGGAGCCGCCGAGACTCCCTATCCGGTGCAGTTCACGGTCGCGTACCCGGACCGCGATCTCGACCGCCTGCGCACGGCCTTCAGGCTGATCATCGCGATCCCGATCTTGATCGTCCTCGCGACGGTGAGCGGCGGCGAGGCTGCGCAGACCGGCAGCGAACATGCCACCACGCTCGCCATCGGCGCCGGCGGATCGCTCTTCTTCGGGCCGTTCCTGATGATCCTGTTCCGGCAGAAGTACCCGCGGTGGTGGTTCGACTGGAACCTCGAGCTGACCCGATTCGAGAACCGGGTCGGGGCGTATCTCGCGCTGCTCGATGACCGCTATCCCTCGACGGACGAGCATCAGTCGGTCGCGCTCGACTTCCCTTACCCGGACGCTCGGAACGAGCTGAACCGGTGGCTGCCGCTCGTGAAGTGGTTCCTGGCGATCCCGCACTACGTCGTGCTCGTCTTCCTTTGGCTCGCAGCGATCGTCGCCGTCGTCTTTGCGTGGTTCGCGATCCTCTTCACGGCGCGGTACCCACGCGGCCTGTTCGACTTCATCGTCGGCGTAGGTCGCTGGACGAACCGGGTCGGGGCGTACGCGTTCCTCCTCGTGACGGACCGATACCCGCCGTTCCGGCTCGGTCCGTAGCGCGGCGCGCGCGGAGGTACGCCACGGCCGAACGCCCGACGAGGTCGCCGGCCTCGAACCGCGGCCGCACGTAGGTCAGGAGACGCTCCCGCTCGCGCGCGTCGAGCTCGGCGTGGAGCACCTCATCGAGTGTCGGCGCGTTCGGGTTCGGTGCCGTCCTCAGCAGCCGCTCGAGCGGCGGCGGAGGCTGGCCCCAGAGGCGGGCGGGCTCGATCCGCGCTTCGAGCAGGACGTCCACGGCTACGAATCCCGTCTCATGCGCGAGTTCGAGCAGGTCGCGCTCGTCGAAGTCGAGCATCGGCCCCGCGTCGCCGGCCATCGCGTCGAAGCGGTCCCGCACCCGCCGTGCGAGCGGCCAGAGCTCGCCCATCTCGATTCCGAGCCAGAAGCCGTCGCGTTCCGGATGGCCGAAGCTGTTGATCGGCTCGAATGCGGAGAGCCTCCCGCCGGGCTTGAGCACGCGGAGGAACTCTGCGAACGCCCGTGCCTTGTCGGCGACGTAGATCAGGACGGAGCGTGTCGTCACCACGTCGACCGACGCGTCGGCGATGGGGTTCAGGCTCTCGGCTGACGCGCGCACGAACTCGGCGCGCGGCTCACCGGCCGCGAGCTCGCGCGAGACGTCGAGCAGATCCTGGGATACGTCGCTGAAGATCACACGCCCCGCTCCGCGCTCGAGCGCACCGAAGGCGATCAGCCCGTCGCCGCAGCCGACGTCGAGCAGCGTCTCGCCTTCGCGAAGCTCTGCTCTCTCGAGCACGCGGTCGCGCACGGGACGCAGGTGCCCGATCATCTCCTGCGCGGCCGCGCGGTCGCCGCCGAAGCGCCGCTCGAGGATCCACTCCGCCCACCGGTCGCGGCCCATCAGGTAACAGTACGAACGTGGACGCGATCGAAGCCGAGAACCTCGTCAAGACGTATCCCGGCGGCGTCCGCGCGCTCGACGGGCTCACGTTCTCGGTGCCGGAGGGGACGGTCTTCGGCCTGCTCGGGCCGAACGGCGCGGGGAAGACGACCGCGGTCAAGATCCTCACCACGCTGTCGCATGCCGACTCGGGCACGGCGCGAGTGGCGAACCTGGACGTCCGACGCGACGCCGCGCGCGTACGGCGCGGCATCGGCGTCGTGCAGCAGAAGCACGGCGTCGACGTCGCTCTGACGGGCCGCGAGAACCTGCGCCTGCAGGGCCGCATCTTCGGCATGCGGGGCCGCGAGATCGAGGAGCGCGTGCAGCACCTGCTCGAGCAGGTCGGGCTCGAGGAGGCGGCCGACCGGGTCGCGCGCGGTTACTCGGGGGGTATGCAGCGGCGCCTCGACATCGCGATGGCCCTCGTGCACCGGCCGCGCGTCCTCTTCCTGGACGAGCCGACCACTGGCCTCGACCCAGAGGTGCGCGTCGCGATGTGGCAGGAGATCGAGCAGCTTCGCGGCGCCGAGCACCTGACGATCCTCCTGACGACGCACTACCTCGAGGAGGCGGACCGACTCGTGGCGAATCTCGCCATCGTCGAACGCGGTGCGGTCGTCGCCTCGGGCACCCCGGAGGGGCTCAAGGGCGAGCTGCGCGGCGACTCCGTCCACGTCGAGCTCGGCGACGGCGCCCTCGACGGCTCCCGCACCGCGCTCGAGGGTGTCGCGGGCGTGCGCGAGGTGACGGTGGACGGGCGGACGCTCCGGGCGCGAGTCGACCACGGCGCACGTGCGGTGCCGCTCGTCCTCCAGGCGCTCGAGGCGCGCGGCCTCGCGGCGGAGTCGGTGACGGTCTCGCGGCCGACGCTCGACGACGTCTACCTGCGGTACACGGGCCGCTCGTTCGACCAGGCCGATCAGGGAACGACGAAATGACGACGCTCCGGCACGGCGTCTGGATGATGCAGCGGCACCTGCTGAACCTCTGGCGGCAGCCGATCTGGATCGCCGTCACGCTGGTACAGCCCGTGGTCTGGCTGCTCCTCTACGGCGCGCTGTTCAAGAGCGTCACGCGCATCCCGGGCTTCCACTCGACCTCGTACATCCAGTTCCTGACGCCCGGAATCGTCGTGATGTCGGCGCTCTTCTCGGCCGGCTGGAGCGGCATGGCCGTGATCGACGACATCGACAAGGGAATCCTCGACCGCTTCCTCGTCTCACCCGTCGTGCGCGGCTCCCTGATCATCGGCCGCCTGCTGAACGGGACGGTGATCATCGTCGTGCAGTCGCTGATCATCGTCGCGCTCGCGGTGATCGTCGGCGCGCGCTTTCCCAATGCGTGGGGGATCATCGTGTTGATCGTGCTCGCGTCGCTGCTCGCGGCGGCTGTCGGCTGCCTCTCGATGGCGCTGGCATTGATCGCGCGCCGCGAGGAGACGCTGATCGCAGCTGTCAACTTCTTCGTCCTGCCGCTCACGTTCCTGTCGACCGCGTTCATGCAGCGGAGCCTCGTGCCGCGCTGGATTCAGCACGCGGCCTCGGTCAATCCCGTGAACTGGGCCGTCGAGGCCGGGCGGAACGCGGTCCTGCCCGGCACCGACTGGGGAATGGTGCTGACGCGACTCGGCCTGCTTGCGCTGCTGACCGGAATCTGCGTCGCGCTGGCGACGCGCGCCTTCGGCGCCTATCAGCGCGCCGTGTAGCTCAGGCGGGAACGAGCTCGCGCTCGGCCCGCAGCCAGTTCGCGTACGGGTCGCCGCCCTCTTCGAGGTGGATGTAGTAGGCGCGCGTCGCGATGTGCTCCTGCGTGATCTCGACCTTCTTCTTGCGCGGCGTCCGCTTCGTCGCAGGCTTGCGCGTCGTCGCCTTCGTCACCTTCGGCATGTGAGACCTCTTTCTCGGAGTGGTTGACGGCGCGCTTTTCGCGCCGTCCGCCGCTACTCCTCCGGCTCGTCGAGTTCCGCGAGGAGCGCGCCGAGATCGAGCGGCGCGGTGTACATGTCGTCGGGCCACTGGTCGCGCGGGCGGTCGCGGTAGAGCTCGACGCCGTTGCCGTCCGGGTCGTTCAGGTAGATCGCCTCGCTGACGCCGTGGTCGCTCGCGCCGGACAGCGGCACGCCCGCATCAAGCACTCGTCGCACCGCGTCGGCGAGCGTCTTGCGGTCGGGGTAGCGAATCGCCGTGTGGAAGAGACCGGTCGAGTAGCGAGGCGGAGGCGGCGCGCCTTTCGACTCCCACGTGTTGAGGCCGATGTGGTGGTGGTAGCCGCCGGCGGAGATGAACGCCGCCTGGTCGCCGTAGCGGTGCATCACCTCGAAGCCGAGGATGCCGGAGTAGAAGCCGAGCGCGCGCTCGAGGTCGCTCACCTTGAGGTGAACGTGCCCGATGTCGACGCGGGAATCGATCGTCATTCACGCAGTCCTGATGCCGCGAGCCACCACGCGCAGTATGCAAGCCAGGGGATGCCGTAGGCGTCCGTCTGGATCGCGACGAACAGGACGGCGGCGAGCATCGCTGCGAGTGCGCCTTCGCGCCTCGACACGAGCCCGGCCAGCAGCGCGGCGTTCCACGCGATGAAGAGGAGCGCGCCGAGGAGGCCCGTCTCGACGCCGAGCTCCGTGTAGTTGGACTCACCGGCCCGGAGCGGCACCTGCTCGCGGAACGCAACCTCGCCGGCGTTGCCGAGGCCGTAGCCCTGCGGGTGGCGGACGACGGTGCTGATCCCTTCGCGCAGCGCGCTCAGATGCGACTCCGTCGACGGCTCGAGGGACGTGTGCCCGGCCCGCTGCGCGTTCGAGCGCTGGTATGCGAGCTCGCGCGGCGTGAAGTGCGCGCGCGGGCCGATCTGGGGGTACGTCGAGATGACGGCGAAGCCGACGACGAGCGTTGCGGCCGCCGCCGCGAGCGGCCAGACGCGCCGGCACACCGCCGCCAGCACGATCAACCCGACGGCGAGCGCAAGGACGGCCGCACGCGTGTGCGTCCAGAGGAGGCCGGCCGCCGCCGGTACGACGAGGAGCAGAGCGGCGCGCCTGCGCGGCGCGAGCAGCAGCCCGACGAGGCAGAGGTACGCGGCGCCGAGCGGCGAGAGGAACGTCGAGATCAGGCGCCGCGTCAGCTCGTCCTCGTGCCCGTTGTTGAAGACGAAGTTGTCCGGAAGGCGCGAGAGACCCGGCCCATACGGATAGCCGAGCTGCTTCGTGAAGTAGTCCGCCGTCCCGTTGTGGCGCCACCAGTCCAGATGGATCGCATAGGCGTCGACGAGACCCCACGCGGCGACCGCGGCCGCGAGCCCGAGGACGATCCAGCGCACGTTGCCGAGCCGCGGTGCGACGGCGCGCCCGAGGAAGTACGCGCCCACGCCGGCGAGGTCGTGCCGGAGCGCGTACGCCGTCGCCCTGTGCGTCGCGTGGCCGCCGAGGACGTCCTGCGGAATCAGCGCGTAGAGCACGACGATCGCGGCGAACGCGAGAGCGAGCGCGTCGACGACGAGCGGGCGAAACGGAAGGCGCCTTCTGCGCAGCGCGTCGAACCCGACGCTCGCGAACGCGACTAGGAGCAGCACGTCCTTCCAGGCCTGGATCGCCGTCAACGCGTGGCCGCGGATCCCGGCTCCGTAGAGCGCGTCCGCGACGGCGTTGTGCAGCGCGAGGCCGACGACGAAGACGTAGAGCGCGACGACCGGGCGACGCCAGACGACGACCGCCGCGCAAGCAAGTGCGACGGCGTAGACGACGAGCGCCAGTGATGTCACCGCGTCAGCCGCAGAAACAGATCGTGGCTGAAGCGGTAGGGCGCGTCAGGCCCGATGTCGGTCGAGACGATTCGCAGGCCGGCGCGGCCGAGGCCGCCGTCGAGCTCGTCCCGCGTCAGGCGGACGCCTCGGAACTCCGGCCGCCGCGTCGGGCCGAGTGCGGTCAACGGCACGACGGCGGAGCGTGCGGCCCGCCACGCACGCGGACGCCATCCTTCGTCGAGCACCGGCAGCTGGACGAATGCCTCGCCGTGCTCGGCGAGGACGCGCCCGAACTCGGCGATATGGGAGAGCACGGTCTCGCGCGAGGGAAGATGCTGGAGCACGAGGTAGCAGACGAGCGCGTCCGCGACTCCGGAATCGACACCGTCCAGCGTGTCGCCGGAGACGACGCGGAAGTCGACGTTCGCGTTGGGGACGGACGCCCGCGCCCGATCGACCATCGCAGGCGAGACGTCGACGGCGACGACGCGGTCGAAGCGCTCGGCGAGCGCCGCGGTCATGCGCCCCGGGCCGCAGCCGACCTCGACGCACGTGCCGCCGCGCGGATCGGCGCCGAGTCGCTCGAACATCCCCTGGAGCTCGCTCCGGCCGCGCTCGGGATCGCCGACGTACGCGTCGGGATCGGCGGCGAGCGCGTCCCACGTCGCGCGCATCTTCATTCGCTGAGCGTATCCCCCGCTGCTGTCATGATCGCCGTGTGCTCGAGGTCGAGCTCCGTCCGCGTGGTCCGTACTCGCTCGCCCTCACCGCGAGGCTTGCGTACGACGCCACGCGCCTGTTCCGCGACGGCGTCTTCACGTGTGTGATCGGCGACGACGTCGCGCATGCCTGGCAGCTGAAGAGCGGCGCCGTGCGAGTGCGGGCCGGCGACGAAACGGCGGTCGACGAGCTTCGGTTCGTGCTCGCGCTGGACGACGACCACAGCGAGTTCCTGCGCCGCTTCGCGAGTGATCGGCTGCTCGGCGCGACGATCCGAGAGACGCGCGGGCTGCGTCCTCTCCGCACGCCGACGGTTGCAGGCGCTTTGCTGCGGGCCCTGTGCGGCCAGCTGATCCAGTCCGACCGCGCGCGCGAGCTCGACCGGATCGTCGTTCGCGCGACGAGCGAACGCGTCGGCCGGTTCGCGCAGCCGCCCACCGCGAAGACACTCGGCCGGCTCTCACCCGCGCAGCTGCGGCGGCTCGGCCTGCACGCGCGGCGCGGCGCGACGCTCGTCCGGATGTGCCGCTCGCTCGATCTCGAGGGGCTGAAGGCGCTCCCGGTCGACGCAGTCGCGGCCCGGCTGCTGCGCGAGCGGGGCATCGGGCCCTGGTCCGTCGGCGTGATCGCGCTGGAGGGCCTCGGCAGCTACGAGCGCGGCCTCGTCGGCGACCTCGGCCTGCTCAAGCTGTGCAAGGCGCTGACGGGCCGCTGGGTCGAGGCGGACGAGACGGCGGCGCTGCTCGAGCCGTACGAGGAGTGGCAGGGCCTCGCGAGCGTCTACCTGCTGCGCGGCTTCGCCACGGGTTTGGTCCCGCTGCCCGCAGCGGCTGCCGCTTGATCCGCGGCCTGGCGTCGACAGGGCTCGTCACACGGTTTCCGGACGCCGCCGATCACACGGCGATCGCCGAGTGGTGCCCGCGCCTGGACGTGGACGGCCTCGAGCTCAGCATCAGCCGCGTGTGGGACCCGGCCCGCGTCGAGGATGACCTCCGCGCGGCAGGGCTTCGCTTCCAGACGGCGCACCTCGACAAGCGCATCGGCGCCGAACTGCTCGAGAACGCCGCTGCTGCGCTCGGGCAGCTCGAAACCGACTGCCGACTCGCGGCGAGCCTCGGGGCGTCGCTCGTCGTCCTCCACCTCTGGGAGCTCCCGGTCGGCGACCGCAGGCTCGACGAGAACCTGGCGCTCCTGCCGGCGTGCCTCGACGTCGGGGACGCCGCCGGAGTGACGCTGACGGTCGAGACGATCCCGTGCTCCGCCGGCTCGCCGCTCGCCAACGTCCGCCGCGCCGTCGAGACAGACGAACGCTGCCGGATCACGCTCGACACGGAGTTCCTCGCCCACCACGGCCAGCTCGTCGACGCCCTCGCCGACGACGGGCTCTGGGAACGCGTCGCCCACCTGCACGTCAAGGACTTCGCCGGTGCGCTCCGCGATGCGGCCAACACGCGGCGCTACCTGATCCCCGGCGAGGGCACGATCGACTGGGACAGGCTCTTCGGCACGCTCCGCGAGCGCGGCTACGACGGCGCCCTCACGCTCGAGGTCTCCGCTGTCACCGCGGCAGGAACGGTCGACGAGCAGCGATTTCGCGCAGCGGAGTCGTGGTTGCGCGAACGCCCCTGGCTGCTCTCGGTATAAGGCGCGGCGCGAGAGATTATGCTCACGACACCAGCAGCGGGAGGCCTGTGAAGCACCACTTCGAGAACCACGACCTGGTAACCGAGCGCGGCTCGCAACTCATCGACTTCACGGACGAAGTCCACGCCGCGGTCGACCGGGCCGACGTGTCGAACGGCATGGCCCTCATCTACTCGCCGCACACGACCTGCGCCGTCGTGATCAACGAGCAGGAATCAGGCTTCATCGAGGACTTCAACGAGCTCCTCGCCGAGCTCGCGCCCGAGGGCGGCCGCTACTACCGGCACGACGACATGTCCATCCGGACGGAGGGCCTGGACGACGACGACCTCCATCCGAACGGCTGGTCGCACATGCGCGCCGGCCTGCTGTCGTCGTCCTCGCAGGCGATCCCGATCGTCGACGGCTCGCTCATGCTCGGACGCTGGCAGCGCGTGTTCTTCTGCGAGCTCGACCGCTCGCGCCCGCGCAAGATCTTCATCCAGGTCATAGGGGAATGACCGCGGCCGTCGGGCGAGCGACCGGAGCCGATCCGCGGCTACCGGATGCCTCCGCGATCCTGCCTTTGGCGGCGCAGGAGAACTTCACTGTTGCGTCGCACCTCGTCGGCCGCAAGACGCGGGCGCACCTGACGGCGATCTACGGCTTCGCGCGACTGGTCGATCAGCTCGGCGACGAGGTCGAGGGCGACCGGATGGCGATCCTCGAGTCGTTCGAGCAGGATCTGCACCGCGTCTTCGACGGCGAGCCGCAGCACCCGCTGCTGCAACGGCTACAGCCAACGGTGCGCGCGTGCCCGCTTCCGCGCGAGCCGTTCCTCCGCCTGATCGAGGCCAACCGGCGCGACCAGCGCCAGGCGACGTACGACACGTTCGCCGACCTCGTCGACTACTGCGACCTCTCGGCGAATCCCGTCGGCGAGCTCGTGCTGCACGTCTTCGGCGCCGCCACGGCCGACCGGATCGCGCTCTCGGACCGTGTCTGCACGGCGCTGCAGCTCGCGGAGCACTGGCAGGACGTCGGCGAGGACTTCGCTCGTGGACGCATCTACCTGCCCGCGGATGACCGGCAGCGCTTCGCCGTCGGGCCTGCGGATCTCGGCGCCTCGTCTGCGAGTAATGCGCTGCGCGAGCTGCTCGCGTTCGAGACGGAGCGCGCGCGGCGGCTGCTCGACGAGGGCGCCGTGCTCGTCGGAACGCTGCGCGGGCGGGCGCGAATCGCGGTCGCCGGGTACGTCGGCGGTGGACGCGCGACCCTGGACGCGATCGAGCGCGCCGGCTTCGACGTGCTCGGCAGCACACCGCGGGCGACGCGCGCCCAGAAGGCGCGCCGCTCGCTCGAGACGCTTCGCCGCGGCGGATGAACGTCGCCGCCGCGTACGCCGAATGCCGCGGCATCTCCCGCGCGTCGGGCTCCACGTTCTACGCCGGCATGCGCCTGCTGCCGGCGGACCGGCGCGACGCGATCTTCGCCATCTACGCGCTCGCACGCCGGATCGACGACATCGCCGACGGAGGCCTCGCCACGGACGACAAGCTTGCCGCGCTGGACGACGTCCGCGCACACCTCTCGCGGCTGCCCGAGACGGACGATCTCGTGTTCGCGGCAGTCGCCGACGCCGCACGTCGTTACCCGATCCCGCTCGACGCGTTCGACGACCTCGTCGCCGGGGCGGAGATGGACGTGCGCGGCCACGAGTACGCGACGTTCGCGGACACGGAGCTCTACGGGCGGCGCGTCGCAGGCTCGATCGGGCGCCTCACGCTCGGCGTCTTCGAAACGAGCGACCGGACGCGGGCGGCGCAGCTCGCCGAAGAGCTCGGCGTCGCGCTTCAGCTCACGAACATCCTCCGCGACCTGAGCGAGGACCTGCGCAACGGCCGCCGCTATCTGCCGGCCGAGGATCTGTATCGCTTCGGCTGCAGCGCGACGGACGGGTGGATCGACGGGCCGGCGGAGCTGCTCGTGGCGTACGAGGCCCAGCGTGCGCTGAACCGGCTCGCGCTCGGCCTGACGCTCGTGCCGCTCCTCGACCGCCGCAGCGCCGCATGTGTGCTCGCCATGGCGGGCGCGTATCGCCGGCTGCTCGAGCGGATCGCGCTGCGCCCCGACCTGGTGCTGCGCGGCCGGCCGAGGCTGCGCCGCTGGGAGAAGGGGCTCGTGCTCGCGCAGAGCCTCGCGCGGAGCGCGGCGTGAACGGCGCGCGCGTCGCGGTGGTCGGCGGCGGCCTTGCCGGGATCGCGGCCGCGCTCGACCTCGCCGACCACGGCGCGACCGTGACGCTGTTCGAGGCGCGCACGCGGCTCGGCGGCGCTACCTATTCCGTCCGCCGCAAGGAACACTGGATCGACAACGGACAGCACGTGCTCCTCCGCTGCTGCGCCGCGTACCGCGGCTTCCTCCACCGCCTCGGCGTGGAGCACCTCGTCCCGATCCAGCCGCGACTGCGCGTACCGATCCTCCGCGAGGGCAAGCCGCCCGCGTTCCTCCGGCGCGCGCCGCTGCCCGCGCCGCTCCACCTCGTCCCGACGCTCGTCCGGTTCGCGCCGCTGAGCCCCCGCGAGCGCATGAACGCCCTTCGCGCCGCTGCAGCACTGCGGACGCTCGACCTCGGCGACGCCACGCTCGACGGCAGAACCTTCGGCGAGTGGCTGCGCACGAAGGGTCAGTCGAGCGCGGCGATCGACGAGTTGTGGAACCTGATCACGCTGCCGACGCTGAACCTGCCGGCCGACGAGGGCTCCCTGCTGCTCGCGACGATGGTCTTCCGCACGGGGCTGATCGATGCCGCCGATGCATGCGATATCGGCGTTCCGGCGGTGCCGCTGCAGCGCCTGCACGGCGACGCGGCGACGGCCGCTCTCGAAGGTGCAGGCGTGAACGTGATGCTCGGCGTCCCCGTGAAGTCCGCCGACGGCGGGCGTCTCGTGCTCGAAGACGGCGCGCACGAAACCGACGCCGTGGTCGTCGCCGTTCCGCACGACGCCGTCGCGTCGCTCGTGCCCGCCGGCGCAGTGGACGCCGAAGCGATGACGGGCCTCGGCCTGAGCCCGATCGTCAACCTGCACGTGCACTACGACCGGCGCGTCCTCGACGAGCGCTTCGCGGCCGCGGAGGCGTCCTCGCCGCTGCAGTGGCTGTTCGACCGCACCGACTCGAGCGGGATCGAGCAGGGGCAGCTCGTCTCTGTCTCCCTGTCGGGTGCTGCCGCCGAGATCGGCGAGCCGCTGGCGACGCTGCGCGAGCGTTACGTGCCCGCGGTCGAGCGGCTGCTCCCGCAGTCGCGCGGTGCCGAGATCCTCGACTTCACCGCGACGCGCGAGCCGCGGGCGACGTTCCGCGCCGCGCCCGGCACCGCGCGGCTGAGGCCGGGCGCGCGCACGAGCGTCGACAACCTCTACCTCGCCGGCGCGTGGACGGACACGGGCTGGCCCGCGACGATGGAGAGTGCGGTGCGAAGCGGCCTCGCCGCGGCGTCGGCTGCGCGAGCTGACCTTCTACGCGGCGGCGCACCGACGATCGAGGCAGCAGCATGAGCGTCATGAGACCGCCGAGCCTCGACGCCGCGCAGCAAGCGCTCGAGCGCGGCGCCGAACGCCTCCGCGGGCTCCAGCATCCCGACGGCTGGTGGAAGGGCGAGCTCGAAAGCAACGTGACGATCGACGCCGAGGATCTGTTCGTTCGCCACTACCTCGGGATCCTCACGCCGGAGCAGAAGGCGTCGACGGCGCGCTGGATCCGCTCGAAGCAGCGTTACGACGGAAGCTGGGCGACGTTCTTCGGCGGGCCGCCGGATCTCTCGACGACGGTCGAGGCGTACGTCGCGCTGCGGCTCGCCGGAGACAGCGAGCGCGCCGACCACATGCGCCGCGCGTCGGATCTGATCCGCGACCTCGGCGGCGTCGAGCGGACGCGCGTCTTCACGCGCATGTGGCTCTCGCTCCTCGCGCTCTGGTCGTGGGAGGAGGTGCCGGCGCTGCCACCCGAGCAGATCCTCCTGCCCGCGCGGGCGCCGCTGTCGATCTACTCGTTCGGGTGCTGGGCGCGCCAGACGCTCGTCGCGCTCTCGATCGCGTCGGCGCTCAAGCCGAGCGTCGCCGTGCCGTTCGGCATCCGGGAGCTGCAGACGGGCGCGACGATCGAGACCGCGAACGAGCCGATCGCGCGCGCGTTCACGGCGCTCGACCGCGGCCTGCACCGCTACGAGCACAAGCCGATCGCGCCGCTGCGGCGGCGCGCCCTCCGCGCGGCCGAGCGCTGGATCGTCGAACGGCAGGAGGCGGACGGCTCTTGGGGCGGGATCCAGCCGCCGTGGGTGTGGTCGATCATCGCGCTGCGCGCGCTCGGCTACGGGCTCGACCACGCGGTCATCGCCAGGGCTCTCGCCGGTCTCGACAGCTTCACGATCGAGGACGACTCCGGCCGCAGGCTCGAGGCGTGCCAGTCGCCGGTGTGGGACACGGCGCTGGCCGTCATCGCGCTTCTCGATGCCGGTTACGCGTCGACGCACGACTCCGTCGTCCGCGGCGCCGACTGGCTCGCGGGTCGCGAGGTGCGCGTGCGCGGCGACTGGGCGGTTCGACGGCCGAGCCTCGCGCCCGGCGGCTTTCCGTTCGAGTTCGCGAACGACAACTATCCCGACGTCGACGACACCGCGGTCGTCGTGCTCGCGCTGCGTCGAGCCGACATCGACGACGCCGGCGCGGCGGACCGCGGCGTCGCGTGGTCGCTCGGCATGCAGTCGAGCGACGGCGGCTGGGCGGCGTTCGACGTCGACAACACGAGCCCGCTGCCGGCGAAGCTGCCGTTCTGCGACTTCGGCGCGGTCACCGATCCGCCGTCGGCCGACGTCACCGCGCACGTCGGGGAGATGATGGCGGCCGAGGGCCTGGCCGGGACGCCGGAGTGCCGACGCGGCGTCGACTGGCTGCTCGCCGCGCAGGAACCCGGCGGCTCGTGGTTCGGCCGCTGGGGCGCCAACCACGTGTACGGCACCGGCGGGGTGGTGCCCGCCCTGGTCGCCGCCGGGGTCGCTCCGGGCGAGCCGGCCATCCGGCGGGCGGTGGCCTGGCT
>JBJMJE010000256.1:0-5693 GCA_045806505.1 Gaiellaceae bacterium | reverse complement strand
CGGCCACGCCCGAGCCGTCCGGGTACGGCGTAACGCGCGGCTGGAAGCGCGCGCCCACGAGAAAATCGCCTGCCGCGTCGGTCGAGTAAGACCCGTCGAACGTCAGCCGGCCATACATCGAGCCGGCGCTGCGCCAGCCCGCGTACCAGAGCGTTTCCTCCTCGGCGAACTCGATCCACGTCACGTCGAGCTCGGGCGCGAGCGGCCCGACTCCGTGCACGTTCACCGTGCCGGTGACCACGCCGCGGTCGGAGGCAAAGCCCTCGATCCAGGCGATGCGTCCACCCGGCGACACGATCGGGCACTGCAGCTGCCACTCCGGCGCGTGGATTCGCTCGACGCCTCGCGTCTCGATGTCGATCAGCCCGATCCAGGCGTCGTACCACGCGCTCTCCGACGGCTCGTCGGTGCACACGGCCGCGACCTTGCCGCCCGCCCAGCCGAACTCGAACACGTTCACGCCGTCCGGCTGCACCTCGCGCGTCGCGCCCGAGCCGGCGTCGACGAGGTAGAGGCGGCGCCAGAACCGCGCCGGCCTGAGGACCTTCGGGTCCTGCTCGTCCGCGCCGGCCTCCTTGATCTTCGTCGCCGTCTGCGCGCCGGCCCGGTCGGAGCCGAGATCCGCCACGAGCACGAGCAGGCTCGTCCCGTCGGGCGCCCACTGGATGTCCTCGACGGAGCCGGGGATCCCGCCGAGCTCGCCACGCCCGTGGATCCACAGGCTCATGCGGCCGGCGTGACCGCGATCGGACGCGTAGGCGAGCGCGCCGTCCCCGGAAAAGCGCGGCAGCGCGTCTGCGGCGCCCGCCTCTGTGACCGGTGCATCGTCGATCCACAGCCGCGACTCGAACGGCTTCGCCTTCTCCCGGAACGACGGCGACACGATGTACGCGACCTGCGCTCCGTCCGGTGAGAGGGCGAGATCGGTCGGGCGCCGCAGCTGCAGGAGCAGCTCCGGCGTGACCGTGACGGCTTCGGGAGCGGGCGCGCGCACGGGCAAACCCTACTCTGCTTGAATCGACGCGTGACCGCCCTCTACCGCAAGTACCGCCCCCAGGACTTCGACGAGGTCGTCGGGCAGGAGCCGGTGGTGCGGACACTCAAGAACGCGATCTCCGCCGGTCAGGTTCGGCAGGCGTACATCTTCGCCGGGCCGCGCGGCACGGGAAAGACGTCGCTCGCGCGCATCCTCGCGAAGGGCTTGAACTGCGCCAACGGACCGACGCCGAATCCCGACAGGACGTGCCACGCTTGTGTGGCGATCGCGAACGGCAGCTCCCTCGACGTGATCGAGATGGACGCCGCATCACAGCGCGGCATCGACGATATTCGCGAGATCCGCGAGCGCGTCGTCCTCCAACCCGCCGAGGGTCGCTACAAGGTCTACATCCTCGACGAGGCGCATCAGCTCACCGACGCTGCGTGGAACGCATTGCTAAAGCTGATCGAGGAGCCGCCGCCGCACCTCGTCTTCGTCTTCTGCACCACCGATCTTGCGAAGGTCTTGCCGACCGTGCGCTCGCGCTGCCAGACGTTCGTCTTCCAGCGGCCGCGGTTCGCCGAGCTCGTGCAGCTCTTGCGGCGCGTCGCGGACGGCGACGGCATCGGGGTCCCGGACGAGGCGCTGTCGCTGGTGGCGCGAGGCGCGCGCGGGTCGTTCCGCGACGCTGTGTCGACACTCGACCAGCTGTCCGCTGCGACCGGCGGGAACATCACCGTGCAGGACGTGCTGCAACTGCTCGGCGCGGTCGAGGAGGAGGCGCTCTTCAGGCTGTGCGACCTCGTCGTCGACGGCGACACCGCCGGCGCGCTCACATTCGTCGAGCAGCTCGCCGCGCAGGGGCAGGACATCGGCCGGCTCGTGCTCGACCTGCTCGAGCACCTGCGTGCGCTGATGCTCGTCCAGCACATGGGCGAGGTGCCCGACTCGCTGCCGCTGACGGAGGAGACGCGCGAGCGGCTCGCTGCGCAGGCGAACCAGCTCGGCGCCGCGGTCGTCGTGCGGCTGATCGATCTGCTCGCCGTCGCGGTCGACGACATGCGCCAGGGCGCCGACCCGCGCCTCCCGCTCGAGCTCGCGCTCGTGAAGGTCACGCGGCCCGCAGCGGACATGTCCCGTGACGCACTGGCATTTCGCCTCGACCAGCTCGAGCGTGGCCGCACCGGCCATGCCCAGGGGACAGTCCCCGGAACGGCGCCCGTGGAGACGCGTCCTGTTCCGAGAGCAGAGCTTCCGACAGCAGAGCTTCCGACGGCAGAGCCGCCGTCGGTCGAGCTCGAGCAGCTCCAGGAGGCGTGGCAGCGGACGGTGCTTCCGGCCGTCAGCGAGAAGTACATCCCGACGGCATCGCTGCTCACCGAGGCGCGCCCGGCGGCGCTCGACGGCGACACGCTGACGATCGAGTTTCCGCCGACGGCCTCGTTCCACCGCAAGCTCGCCGAGGAGCCGAAGAACTCGACGCTCCTCCGCGACGTCCTCTACGAGCTGACGGGGCGCAAGGTCGCGCTCGAGTTCGTGCTCGGCGAGGGCGGCGCGGCCGTTGACGAAGAGGACGATGCACCGGCGGGGGAAGAGGAGATCTACCAGCTCGTCAAGGAGACGTTCGACGCGAAGGAGATCACCGAGTCATGAACATGGATCTGAACAAGCTGATGCAGCAGGCGCAGCAGATGCAGGAGGACATGCAGAAGGCGCAGGAGGAGATGGCCAAGGAGACGGTCGAGGGCACCGCGGGCGGCGGCGCCGTCACCGTCAAGGCAACCGGCACGGGGAAGCTCCTCGAGATCAAGATCAAGAAGGAGGCGGTCGATCCCGAGGACGTCGAGACGCTGGAGGATCTCGTGCTCGCCGCGGTGAACTCCGCGCTGCAGGCGGCCGAGGAGCTGGCGAAGTCGAAGATGAACATGGACGCGCTCGGCGATCTCGGCTCGCTCGGCCTTGGTTTCTGAAAGGCGCCGGCTTCTGAAGGGCACTGGTTTCTGAAGCCGCTCGTCCTCGTCCACGGCGCCGGCGGCGGCGGCTGGTGCTGGGATGCCGTCGCGCCGGCGCTGCGGGAGGCGGGTCACGAAGTCCGCACGCCGGACCTCGAGCTGCGCGACGCCGAAACGACGGTCGAGGATCACGCGCGCCAGGTCGTCGCCGCGATCGACGACCTGACGGACGTCGTGCTCGTCGGACACTCGTACGGCGGCATGCCGATCGCGGTCGCGGCCGACCGAGTGCCGGAGCGACTCGCGCGCGTCGTCTACCTGGACGCGTTCGCACCGCGCGACGGCGACTGCGCCTGGACGGAGCGACCCGACCTCGAGCGGTTCATGACATCGCACGCGCGCGACGGGCTGATCCCGCCGATCCCGCCGCAGTACGTGGGCGCCGACCCGGAGCACTACGAGCGGCTCCGCGAGCGCCTGACGACGACGCCGCTCCGCTGCCTCGCCGAGCCGGTCCGCCTCGTCGGTGTAGGCGAAAGCGTCGCGCGCACCTACGTGTGGTGCACGCAGTCGGGCTTCGCGCCTGTCGCAGAGCGCGTCAGAGCGACGCCGGGCTGGGACTACCGCGAGGTCGACACGAAGCACATGGCGATGCTCACCGCGCCGCGCGAGGTCGCGGCGCTGCTCCTCGAGCTCGCGGCCTGACTACTCCTCGCCGCCGACGCGCGTCGCCGCAACCTCGTCGACGCGCGATTCGGACGGCTCGAGCGGCGGCGTCTCGCCCCCGGCGCGATCGCGGATCCCGCGCAGCACGTCCTCCAGCGCCCGCATCGCCGTGTATCGAGGCGACCAGCCGAGCTCGCTGCGGGCACGCGAGGAATCGAGCAGCGGCGTCTGGAGCGCGAGGTCGATCCAGCCGGGCGGCGACGGCTGCAGCCGGAGCTTCCATGAGAGGGACGTCGCGCCGCGGAGCACGCTCTGCGGCACCGGCACCTTGCGTGCACGCAGCAACCGCGCGAGCGCGTCGGGATCGATCACCGGCTCGGCCGCGACGTTGAAGGCGCCGTGCGCGTCTCCGGTCGCCGCCAGCCGGTAGGCCTCGCCGATGTCGTACGAATGCACCGTCTGAAAGCGGAGGCCGGGCACGTCGGGCACGAACGGGATCAGACCGCGTCGCACGAGGGAGCTCGGCACGAACGGACCGGCGAACAGCCGTCGCTGCTCCTCCGCGGACTCGCGCTTGAAGATCAGCGCCGGCCGGAGGCGGACGCTCCGCACGGACGGATGCTCCTGCTCGAAGCGGTCGAGCAGCCGCTCCACCTCCGCCTTGTGGCGCGAGTAGAAGCTCGTCGGGATCCCGGCCGACGGCCACGACTCGTCGACGAAGCGGTCCTTCGGCCCCGGCGAGTATGCGCCCACGGAGGACGCGTAGACGAGCGCAGGAACGCCCGCGTCTGCAACCGCGCGAAAAACTCGGGCAGAGCCGTCGACGTTCGTGCGGCGCAGCCTGGCCAAATCACGTGACGGCTGGATCGCCCACGCCAGATGGACGACGGCGTCGGCGCCGCGAACGACCGGCGCGAGCTCGTCCGTCGTGATGTCGGCCCGCGCCCATTCCACCTTCCCGCCCGTGCGTGCCGCGGGCAGGCGGCGCGCAACGCCGACCACGGAATCCACGTGCTCGTCCCGCTCTAGCGCGTCGAGCAGGCTCGTTCCGACATTGCCGGTGGCGCCGAAGACGACGATCCGCATCGCCCTCCCGTGCCCGTGACGGCCGGGACCAAACGGCACAATGGCAACGTGCTCTCCCCCGCAGTCGACAACCTCGTCGCCCAGCTGACGAAGCTCCCGGGCGTCGGCCAGCGAACCGCGCAGCGGCTCGCGTTCCACCTCCTCTCGCGGCCGAAGGACGAGGCGCTCGCGCTCGCCGGCGCGATCGAGGACGTGAAGGAGCGCGTGCGCTTCTGTTCGCAATGCGGCAACCTGACCGAGTCGGAGCTCTGCGGCATCTGCGAGGACGCGCGCCGCGACCACACGACGATCTGCGTCGTCGAGCAGCCGGCCGACCTGCTCTCGCTCGAGCGGACGCACGAGTACCGCGGCCTGTACCACGTGCTCGGCGGCTCGCTTTCACCGCTCGACGGCGTGGAGCCGGAGCACCTGCGCATCGACGAGCTGGTTCGCCGCGTCGAGCGAAACGGCGTGCAGGAGGTCGTGCTCGCGACGAACCCGAACATGACCGGCGAGGCTACTGCCGCATATCTGGCCGACCGCCTGCGCGGGCGCGTCCGCGTCACCCGCCTGGCCAGCGGACTTCCGGTAGGCGCCGACCTCGAGTACGCCGACGAGGTCACGCTCGGGCGCGCGCTGGCAGGACGTCGCGAGATGTAGCGCGAAGAAACGGGCCTCCGGTCACGTCCAACCGGATGTGCAGGCATTGACCGAGCAGGCTCCCCACCTCGACGACCTGGCTTCGCGCCGGGAGTCGCGCCTGGACGCGGACGCGTTCGTCGAGCTCGTGGCGCGAAGCGACGTGAGCCATCGCCGCCTCGCCTTTCGCCTCCTCGGCGACCGCGACCTCATGGACGACGTGCTGCAGGAGGCATACACGCGTGCCTTCCGCGCGCTGCCTTCCTTTCGCGGTGACGCGTCGCTGGAGACGTGGCTCTACCGGATCGTCTACAACGCCTGCATCGACGACCTCCGGCGGCGGAAGGCGCATGAGAACTTGTCGCTCGAAGAGTGGGACGAGCAAGCGTCCT
>JBJMJE010000255.1:0-10979 GCA_045806505.1 Gaiellaceae bacterium | reverse complement strand
CCGGCGTCGGCTAGACGCCGACTCGGATCCGAGGGGGGACGACGGCGTGGCCAAGTTCGGTGACGGCGGTGACCTGCTGAAGTGCTCGTTCTGCGGCAAGAGCCAGAAGCAGGTCAAGAAGCTGATCGCGGGTCCCGGCGTCTACATCTGCGACGAGTGCATCGACCTCTGCAACGAGATCATCGAGGAAGAGCTCTCGCAGTCGACCGAGGTCAAGTTCGACGACCTCCCCAAGCCGCGTGAGATCTACGACTACCTGAACGACTACGTCATCGGGCAGGAGCAGGCGAAGAAGATCCTCTCCGTCGCCGTCTACAACCACTACAAGCGCGTGCAGGCCGGCGCGTACGGCGACCCCGACGTCGAGCTCGCGAAGTCGAACATCCTCCTGATCGGCCCGACCGGCTGCGGCAAGACGCTGCTCGCCCAGACGCTCGCCCGCATCCTGAACGTCCCGTTCGCGATCGCCGACGCGACGGCGCTGACCGAGGCCGGCTACGTCGGCGAGGACGTCGAGAACATCCTGCTCAAGCTGATCCAGGCGGCCGACTACGACGTCAAGAAGGCCGAGACGGGGATCATCTACATCGACGAGATCGACAAGATCGCCCGCAAGGCGGAGAACCCGTCGATCACGCGCGACGTCTCCGGCGAGGGCGTTCAGCAGGCGCTGCTGAAGATTCTGGAAGGCACGGTGGCGTCGGTGCCGCCGCAGGGCGGACGCAAGCACCCGCACCAGGAGTTCCTGTCGATCGACACGACGAACATCCTCTTCATCTGCGGTGGCGCGTTCGCCGGGCTCGACAAGATCATCGGGAAGCGCATCGGCAAGAACGCCGTCGGCTTCGGCGCGCAGATCCGCTCGAAGAACTCGGCCGAGGCGTCGGAGCTGCTGGCGCAGGTCATGCCCGAGGACCTCCTGAACTTCGGCCTCATCCCCGAGTTCATCGGACGGCTCCCGGTCATCTCGACGGTGCACCAGTTGCGAAAGGAGGATCTCGTACAGATCCTCACCGAGCCGAAGAACGCGCTCGTCAAGCAGTACCAGCGGTTCTTTGCCTACGACTCGATCGATCTCGTCTTCACCGACGACGGCCTCTGGGAGATCGCGCAGAAGGCGCTCGAGCGCGAGACGGGTGCGCGCGGCCTGCGCTCGATCATCGAGACGGCGCTGCTCGACGTGATGTTCGAGCTGCCGTCGCGCAAGGACGTCTCCAAATGCGTGATCACGAAGGAGACGATCTCCAAGGGCCTGAAGCCGACGCTCGTCACTTCGGCGGGCTCGGAGCTCGACGAGCGCGTCGAGCAGTCGGCCTAGCGGCTCGGCCAACTTCCGCCCGGCTGCGCCGTCTCCTCGAAGAGATGCGCGTGTTCGCCCTCGTCGCCGTTCTGGCCGCCGTGCTCGCGGCAGGAGCGGGCGGCGCGGCCGTCGATCTCGAGGCAGCGCCGAATGCCCGGGCGGCGGTTCCGGTGCAGGCGCTCGAACGCGCGATCACGCCGCAGCGCCTGAAGGCGCACCTCGCCGCACTCGCGACGATCGCCGGCCGGAACGGCGGGACGCGCGCAGTCGGCACGGCCGGGTACTCGGACTCCGTCGCCTATGTCACGCGGCAGCTTCGTGCCGTCGGCTACCGGCCCGTGCTCATGACGTTTTCCTTCGACTTCTTCCGTGAGACCAAGCCCGCCGTGTTCGAGCGCGTCGCGCCCGGGCTCCGGCACTACGAGAGCGGGCAGGACTTCGTGACGCTTCGGTATTCGGGCGGGGGCAGCGTCACGGCCCAGGTCGTCCCGGTCGACTTCGCCGGGACCTCGAGCGGGTGCGAGGCGAGCGACTTCGCGGGCTTTCCGGACGGCGCCGTCGCCCTGATGAGACGCGGCGGCTGCCGCTTCTCCGACAAGGCTGCAGCCGCCGAGGCCGCCGGCGCCGCCGCGGCGCTGCTCGCCAACGACGGGTCGCCCGGTCACGACGCCCCGATCATGGCCACGCTCTTCGGGCCGGGGACGCGGATCCCGGTGCTGATGGTCTCGGCCGAGGTCGGCTCCGAGCTCGCCGTCTCGGCGCAGCCACGCCCGATGCAGGTGAGGATCGACCTTTCCGTTGCGACGACGCGGGTGCGAGCTGCGAACGTGATCGCCGAGCTGCCGGGGCGGAAGAGCGGCATCGTGCTGCTCGGCGGGCATCTCGACTCGGTCGCGAGCGGCCCCGGCATCAACGACAACGGCTCGGGCTCGGCGCTCGTCCTCTAGGTCGCCCGCCAGGCCAAGCGGCTCCACCTCCGGCCGAAGCACGGGCTGCGGTTCGCGTTCTGGGGCGGCGAGGAGCTCGGGCTCCTCGGTTCGACGAGCTACGTGGACAGCCTGAATGCGAAGCAACGGCGCGCGATTCTCGCCGCTCTCAACTTCGACATGGTCGGCTCGCCGAACTACAGCCGGATCGTCTACGCCGGAGCAGGACAGCCGTCAGGCTCGTTGCGGATCGCGAACGCGTTCCATGCATATTTCGCGGCTCGCGGTCTCCCCGTGGACGACGCCTCGCTCGGCGGCTCCTCCGACCACGCGGCGTTCGCGGAGGCGGGCATCCCGGTCGGGGGCCTGTTCACCGGTGCAGACGAGGAGAAGACGGCCGCGGCGGCCGGCCGCTTCGGCGGGTCGGCGAACCGCCCGCTCGACGCCTGTTACCACAAGGCCTGCGACACCGTCGCGAACGCCGACTTCGCTGTGCTCGAGCAGATGACCGAGGCCGGTGCGGTGGTCGCGCTCCGTCTCGCGGGCTAGCCGCACCACCGTCGCGCGGCGAGCGGCGCTTGACAAGCAGGCGTGGCCGACCCAGAATCGGAGACCTGAATCGGGTCTCATATTGGGTTGAGGCCGCGAGCTCCCCGGAGGGTCACATGAAATCAGTGCGGTTGAGGCGGGCGATGATCGTCGTCGCCGTCGTCTCGCTGCTCGGCGTCGCCGCCGCTGCGGCTGCGACAGCCAGCACAGACAGCCGCGGCACCGCCGCCGCGAGCGCAGTCAAGGTCGGCTTCATCTACTCGCGCACCGGCGCCCTGTCGGGCTTCGGCGCCGAGGAGGTGGAGGGCTTCCAGTACGGGCTCAAGTACCTCAAGGCGACGCATAACACGTGCGGCGGCCACAAGCTCAACGTCACCTACGTCGACGACCAGACCAATCCCACGACGGCCGTCAACTCGGCGAAGGACCTCATCGGCCAGGGCTACAAGATCATCGCCGGCTCGACGTCGTCGGGCGCCGCCGGGCAGGTGGCTCCGATCGCCGACCAGAACAACGTGCTCTTCATCTCTGGACCGGCTGCCGCCGACGCGATCACCGGCCTCAACCGGCATACGTTCCGTGCAGGCCGGCAGAGCTACCAGGACGTCGAGACCGCCGCGGGCATCCTGCCGCCGAAGAGCGTCGGCAAGAAGATCGTCGTCTTCGCCGAGGACACGGCGTTCGGCTCGAGCAACGTTGCCGCGGTGCAGCAGGTGATGGGCGTGAAGGGTCACACCGTCACGAGGGTGCTCGTACCGTTCGGGGCCTCGGACCTGACGCCGTACGCGCAGCAACTGAAGAACACGAACGCCGACCTCGTCTTCATCGCGTGGGCGGGAGCGAATGCCGCAGCGATGTGGCAGGCGCTCGACCAGCAGAAGGTGCTGGACACGACGAACGTGATGACCGGTCTCGCCGACCGCGTCCAGTACCAGACGTTCGGCCCGATCGTGGGCTCGAAGGCGAAGCTCCTCTCGCACTACATCTACCAGGGCCCGAAGAACAAGGTGAACACGTGGCTCGTGAAGCAGATGAAGTCGCAGTCCGGCCATCCGCCCGACCTCTTCACGCCCGACGGGTTCAACACGGCACTGATGGTCTGCCACGCCGTGCAGAAGGCGAACGGCGACAACGTCGACAAGATGATCTCCGCGCTCGAGGGCTGGCAGTTCCTCGGCCCGAAGGGCGTCTCACGGATCCGTAAGGCCGATCACGCGCTGATCCAGCCGATGTTCATCGTCTCGCTCTTCAAGCAGAACAACGGCAACTGGGAGTCGAAGTGGGTCAAGACGGTCGCGCCTGGGAACGTCCAGCCGCCCGTCCACCCGTTCCCGTAGATCCAGAGCCGTAGAGAACGACGCGTGACGAACCCTCCGGTTCTCGCCACACGCAACCTCGGGCTCGACATCGGCGGCGCGAAGATCGTCGCCGATGTCTCGCTCGAGGTTGCCGAGGGCGAGCTGCTCGGCATCATCGGCCCGAACGGCGCAGGAAAGACGACCCTCTTCAACCTGCTCTCCGGGCTCTACCGCCCGACGGCCGGTCGCATCGAACTGCGTGGACGCGACATCACCGAGCAGCCGACGTTCCTGCGCACGCGCGAGGGCCTCGGCCGGACGTTCCAGGTGTCGAGCGTCTTCCCGTTGCTCACGGTGCTCGAGAACGCGCGGCTCGCGGCGGAGTCGGCGCTCGGCGGCACGCTTCGCCTGTGGCGCCGCGCCTCGCGAGTGCGGCCGGCGATGGAAAAGGCGCGCGCGTCGCTCGCACGCGTCGGGCTCGAGAGCCGAGCACTGACGCCGGCAGGCGCGCTCGCGCACGGAGACAAACGTCGGCTCGAGCTCGCGATGCTGCTCGCCGCCGACCCGCACGTGATCATGCTCGACGAGCCGATGGCCGGCGTCTCGGCCGAGAACGTGCCCGAGCTCGTCGAGCTGATCCGCTCCGTCCACGAGCAGGAAGGCAAGACCGTGCTCATGGTCGAGCACCACATGGAGGTCGTCACCGGCCTCGCGCAGCGGATTGCGGTCATGCACCACGGCGCGCTGCTCGCGTGCGACACGCCCGCGGCCGTCATGGCGAACGAGACCGTGCAATCGGCGTATCTCGGGGAGGAGCTGTGACCGCGGCTGCAGCGGTCGAGACGCGCACGCTGCTCGAGGTGCGCAACCTGCACGTCAACCTCGGCCAGTCGCACGTGCTGCAGGGCGTGTCGTTCGACGTTCCCGAAGGCGGCGTCACGGCGCTGCTCGGCAGAAACGGCGTCGGCAAGACGACGACGCTCCGCGCGATCCTCGGCCTCGTCGGGCGGCACGGAACGATCAGCCTCGGCGGCGAGGATCTCACCGCGCTGGCCACGCACCGCATCGTGAGACGGAGCGTCGGCTACGTGCCCGAGGACCGCGACATCTTCTCCGCGCTCACGGTCGAGGAGAACCTGCGCCTCGCCGAGCGCGACGACGAGCCGCGCTACGACCTCGTCTACGACCTCTTCCCCGAGCTGAAGGAGCGCGCGCGGCAACGAGCGGGGACGCTCTCCGGCGGCCAGCAGCAGATGGTCGCGATCGCGCGGGCGCTGCTCAACGACAACCGGCTGCTGCTCGTCGACGAGCCGACCAAAGGTCTCGCGCCGGCGCTCGTGACGGAGTTCGCGCACGTCCTCGAGCGGCTGTCGGAGCTGACGACCGTGCTGCTCGTCGAGCAGAACCTCGGCGTCGTTCGCAGGATCGCGCGCGACGCCGTCGTCCTCGACACCGGGCGCGTCGTGCACGCCGGCAACGCGAAGGAGCTGCTCGCACAGCCGGAGCTCGTGCGCAGGCTGCTCAGCGTGACCGCGGGAGGACACGCATGACGACGTTCGTCCTGCTGACCGTCACGGGCCTCGGCCTCGGCGCGATGTACTTCCTGATCGCGTCGGGGCTCTCGCTCATCTACGGGCTGATGGGCGTGCTCAACTTCGCGCACGGCGCGTTCATCACCGTCGGCTCGTACGCGACGTGGTGGATGTCCGAGAACGTGTTCGACGGCGTCGGGTCGTCCTGGATCCGCTTCCTCGTCAGCGCGCTCTGCGGCCTCGTCGCCGGCGCGATCTTCGCGGCGCTCGTCGAGCTCGTCCTGATCAGGCCGCTGTACCAGCGCCACATCGAGCAGGTCCTCGTCACCGTGGGGCTCTCGATCGCGTTCGTCGCGCTCGTCCAGGGCATCTGGGGCCCCGACGTCCATCCGTACACGGCGCCGGGCTGGCTGCACGAGACGACGACGCTCTTCGGCGCGCACATCCCGAACGACCGCTGGGTCGAGATCGCGACGGCGGTCGCCGTGCTCGTCGCGCTCCAGCTCTTCCTGCGGCGGACGCGCTACGGGCTGATCATCCGCGCCGGCGTCGAGAACCGGGCGATGGTGACCGCGCTCGGCATCGACGTCCGCAAGGCCTTCACGCTCGTCTTCGCGATCGGCGGCGTCGCTGCGGCGCTCGCCGGCGTTCTGAGCGGCGTCTACTACACGACGATCGACCCGAACCAGGGAACGAGCCTCCTGATCTTCGCGTTCATCGTCGTCGTGATCGGCGGCCTCGGCTCGATCACCGGCTCTGCGATCGCGGCCGTCGTCGTCGGCCTCGTCCAGCAGTACGCGAACTACTACGGGACGAACTGGATCGGCGACTGGGGGCTCGGCGACCTGTCGGTGCTCCTGCTGCTGGCGGCGGTGCTGCTCGTGCGCCCGCGGGGTCTGGCGGGAGCGGTCGCGGCATGAACAGGCGAGTCGTCGCCGACTACGTCTGGCCGCTCGCCGTCTTCGGAGCGCTCGCGTTCGTGCCGAGGATCGGCGTGCACGTCCCGAAGCTGTTCGACTCCGAGATCTCGAGCCCGGGCACGCTGCAGTTGCTCGCGCTCTGCCTGCTGTTCGGTGGGCTTGCACTGACGTACGACCTGCTCTTCGGGTTCACCGGCCTCCTGTCGTTCGGGCACGCGCTCTACGTCGCCATCGGCGCGTACATGACGAACATCGCGCTGACGGACTGGCACTGGAGCTTCGCGCAGGCGCTGCTCTTCACGGCCGCGCTGGGGTTCGTCGTCCCGCTCGCGATCGGGGCGATCTCGCTGCGCGTGAGCGGCATCGCGTTCGCGATGGTGACGCTGGCGTTCGCGCAGGCGGGGTCGGTGCTCGTCCACAAGGACCCGCATCACTGGACGCACGGCGAGGAGGGACTCGGCGTCGACTACACGAAGCTGCCCGACTTCTTCGTCGGCATCTTCAACACGAAGAACCTGTACTGGCTCGCGCTCGGCTACCTCGGCGTCGTCTTCTTCGTCGCGCGCTGGTCGGTCGAGTCCTCGCCCGGGCGCATCTGGCAGGCCATTCGCGAGAACGAGTTGCGCGTCGAGGTGCTCGGCCTCCGCCCGCGCGCGTACAAGCTGATGGTGTTCGTGCTCGCGTCGTTCCTCGCTACTGCAGGCGGCGTCGTCTACCTGCTGCTGTTCAACAGCACGAACCCGTCCGTGACCGCGCCGGGCTTCACGCTCGCGCTGCTCCTGATGGTGGTGATCGGCGGCGCGGGGTCGCGGTGGGGAGCCGTGCTCGGCGGGATCCTCTACACGTACCTCGACGACCGGCTTGCCGCGGTCGGCGACTCAAGCGCCGTGCAGGATCTGCCGAAGGTGCTGCGGACGCCGCTCGAGCAGCCGCTCTTCCTGCTCGGCGTGATCTTCATCCTGATCGTGTTCTTCCTGCCGGGCGGGATCGCCGGCCTCGCGTCGCGCGGGAGGCCGGGCGGGCTGCGCCGGCTGGAGGAGGCGATCCGCCCCGGCGGCACCGTGGGCGGGACGCCCGAGGCCGGCCTTGCCGATCCGCAGGAGGGCGTGTGAATCTCGCGTACGACGTCGAGGGCGCGGGCGAGCCGCTGCTCATGATCCAGGGGCTCGGCTACGGCCGCAGCGGCTGGGGCCCTGCGCCGTCACGGCTCGCTCGCCGCTTCAACGTCGTCACGTTCGACAACCGCGGCTTCGGCGACAGCGAGGCGACGGAAGGGCCCTACACGACCGCGCAGCTCGCGGCCGACGCCCTCGCCGTGCTCGACGCAGCGGGCATCGAGCAGGCACACGTCGTCGGGATCAGCCTCGGCGGCATGATCGCGCAGGAGCTCGCGCTCGCGGCGCCGGGGCGCGTGCGGAAGGTCGTCCTCTGCTCGACCACGCCGGGCGGACCCGACTCCGTCCCGATGCCGCAGCAGACGGTCGCGCTGATGGGACAGCAGCCGAAGCTCGACCCGAGGGAGGCGATGCAGCTGTTCGTCGAGAATGCGCTCTCGTCCGACCCGCCTGCGGGCCTCGTCGACGAGATCGTCGCCTACCGCATGGCGAACCCGCCGAATCCCGCAGGCTGGTACGCGCAGGCGAGCGCGGGCGCGGCGCACGACGCGCTCGCGAGGCTCGGGGAGATCCGCGCGCCGACGCTCGTCGTGCACGGCACCGCCGACAACGTCGTGGACGCCGGCAACGCGCCGCTCATCGCCGAGGCGATCCCGGGCGCGCGGCTCGAAGTCTTCGAAGGCGTAGGCCATCTGCTGCCGTGGGAGCGACCGGAGGAGTTCGTCACGCTCGTCGAGGAGTTCCTGGCATGAACGCGCACACGATCGACCACTGGATCCGCAATACCGCGCGCCGGACGCCGAACCGCGTCGCCATCGACTACCTCGACCGCGAGGTCACCTACCAGGAGCTCGACGTTCGGTCCGACGCGCTCGCCGGCGAGTTGCTCGCGCGCGGGCTCCGTCGTGGCGACCGCGTCGCGACGCTGACCGGCAACACGCCCGAGCACGTGATCGTCTTCTTCGCCTGCGCGAAGGCCGGCCTCATCCTGCTGCCGCTGAACTGGCGCCTCGCCCCGCCGGAGCTTCGCTTCCAGCTCGAGGACTCCGAGCCTTCCGTGTTCCTCGTCGAGCCGGAGTACGAGTCGCTCGCCGCCGCGACGGGCCACGCCTTCGAGCCGCTCGCGCCGCCGAACGACCGCGCGACGCTTGTGACGACGGACGTCGACGCCGACGATCCGCTGCTCCTGATCTACACGTCCGGCACGACCGGGCGGCCGAAGGGCGCGCTGCTCACGCACGCCAACTGCTTCTGGACGAACCTCAGCTTCGACCTGGCGACCGGCCTGACCGGCGACGACGTGGTACTGCAGGTGCTGCCGCAGTTCCACTGCGGCGGCTGGAACGTGCAGCCGCTCCTCTCGTGGTGGAAGGGCGGTCGCGTCGTCCTCGAGCGCACGTTCGAGCCGGCACGTGTTCTCGCGCTCCTGGCGGAGAAGCGTGTGACGACGCTCATGGGAGTACCTGCCGTCTACCTCTTCCTCTCGCACGAGCCCGCGTTCGCGGACGCCGACCTGTCGAGCCTCCGCCTGGCCGTAGTCGGCGGCGCGCCGATGCCCGAGGAGCTGATTCGCGTCTGGCAGGCGCGCGGCGTGGAGATCGTGCAGGGCTACGGCCTGACGGAGGCGGCGCCGAACGTGCTGTGCCTGCCGCCGGAGGACGCGATGCGGAAGATGGGCTCCGCGGGCAAGCCGTACCCGTACGTCGAGGTGCGCCTCGGCGACGAGTCGGAGCTGCAGGTGCGGGGGCCGAACGTCTTCCCCGGCTACTGGCGGAACTCCGAGGCGACCGCGGCCGTCCTCCGCGACGGCTGGCTGCACACCGGGGACGTGGCCGAGGTGGACGACGAGGGCTGCTACCGCATCCGCGGCCGCCTCAAGGACATGTACATCTCCGGCGGCGAGAATGTCTACCCGGCGGAGGTCGAGAGCGTCCTGCACGAGCACGCGTCCGTTGCGGACGCGGCCGTCGTCGGAGTGACCGACGAGCGCTGGGGCGAGGTCGGCGTCGCGTTCGTCGCGGCGAAGGAGCCCGTCAGCGACGAGGCGCTCGTCGAGCACTGCCGCGACCGGCTCGCGCGGTACAAGGTGCCGAAGCGGATCGTCTTCGTCGACGCCTTGCCGATGTCCGCGATGAACAAGGTGCTGAAGGACGAGCTCCGCGCGCTCGTCGAGCACGAGGAGGTGACGGCGTGACGGATCTCGCCGAGCCGCTGCCGACGAACGTCGAGGGCAAGGAGCTGACGAGCCGCGGCGCGGCGACGAGGACGCGCCTGCTCGAGGCCGCGGAGTCCGTCTTTGCGGAGCTCGGCTACCACGACGCGTCGATCGTGAAGATCACCGAGCACGCCGGGGTCGCGCAGGGCACCTTCTACCTCTACTTCGCCGGGAAGCGGCAGATCTTCGACGAGCTCGTCCGCGACCTCAACGGCCGGATCCGGCACGCGATGCGCGAGGGCTCGTCCCAGGGCGCGAACCGGCTTCAGGCCGAGCTGCTCGGCTTCCAGGCGTACTTCCGCTTCACGAGCGAGCATCCGGCGCTGTACCGGATCATCCGCCAGGCCGAGTTCGTCTCGCCGGAGATGCTCCGCTACCACTACGACCGCCTGTCCGAGGGCTACATCGTGGCGCTCCGTGCCGCCTCGCAGTCGGGGGAGATCGCGGAGCTCGACGCCGAGGTGGCGGCGTTCGCGCTGATGGGGATGGGCGAGCTGATCGGCATGCGCTGGATCCTCTGGGGCGACGGCCCGCTGCCGGAACGCGTGACCGTCGAGCTCGGCCGGCTGATCGCACGGATCCTCGAGGCCGACCGGTGAGATCCGTGGGGCTGGCCGCGACCGCTTCGTATCTCCCGGAGCGGTGGATGAGCGCTGCCGAGATCGCCCAGCGCTCGGGGATCCCGGAGGGCGTGATCGTCGAGAAGTTCGGCCTCCGCGGCAAGCACATCGCGGCGGCGGACGAGCACGTCAGCGACCTCGCCGTGCAGGCGGCGTCGCGGCTGCTCGCCGAGAGCGCCGTAGATCCCGCGGAGCTCGACGCCGTCGTGTACTACGGCTCGATGTGGCGCGACTACGCGATCTGGCAGGTCGCGCCACACGTCGCGTACCGCATCGGCGCCACCAGGGCGTTCGCGCTCGAGTTCGACAACGTGTCGCACGGGACGCCGATCGCCCTGCGGGTCGCGAGAGACCTCCTGCGAGCCGAGCACGACCTCCAGAACGTGCTCGTCGTCGCCGCCTGCCGCGAGTCGTACCTCCTCGACTACGAGAACGAGCGCTCCCGCTTCATGTTCAACTTCGGGGACGGCGCCGTAGCGGGGCTCGTCGTCGGCGATGCCGGCC
>JBJMJE010000254.1:0-6153 GCA_045806505.1 Gaiellaceae bacterium | reverse complement strand
GAGGCCGCAGTTGCGCTCGCGCCGACGGTGCCTGGTCGAAGCCTCGGGCTTACCGCAATCGCGGCCGAGACTGCGTGGTTCGGCGGCGACGGTGCGCGCCTTGCGTCGCTCGTCGACCTCGCGAGGGCGCTTCCTGCCGGGGAAGCCGATGATTCGCGGTTCGCGCAACTGTACGTCGAGGGACTTGCAGCGATGTTTGAGCCGGACCTTCTGCAGGCGGTCGAGCCACTCTCGGCGGCGGCCGACTTGGCCGGTTCACTCGAGGACGCCCGCATGATCAGCTGGGGCGGCGATTGTGCCGATCTCCTCGGTGACGCGGTGCGTGCGTACGAGCTGCACGCGAAGGGCGTCACTCGTGCGCGAGCGGTGCCGGCGATTGGCGACCTCGTTTACGGGCTCTACGTCCTTGCGCGCTCGGAGCTTTCCATTGGACGGTTCGCTGACGCGACGGCCGATGCCACGCAGGCGCTGCAGTTGGCGCGCGAGATGGACGAGCCCGGGTCGGCGGCGCATTTGACCGCATTGGTCGCGCGCGCGGCAGCTCTTCGTGGCGATGCTGATGCATGCCGCGCCCTCGCCGGCGACGCGCTCGAGCAGGCCGTCCCGGCCGGGCTGCCGCTAGCGACGTGTGAGGCGACGCTCGCGCTAACGGAGATTGAGCTTCTGCTGGGCGACCCCGCCGACGCGCTGGCTCGCGTTGAACCGCTCGTTGGCGCGAACGCGCACCCGGCGTACCGAATCAAGGCCGTGCCCCTCCTCGTCGAGGCAGCAGTGAGAGCTGAACAACCGGAGCGGGCAGCGGGTGCGCTTGCAGCGGCCTCGACGTGGGCGCGACAAACGCAAGGTCCAACGTTGATCCCGCAGCTCGCGCGTTGTTATGCATTGATCAACGGTGAGACCTCATCCGACGAAACCTATGTCGAGGCACTACGACTTCACGACGCCTGCCCCGTACCGCTTGACCGTGCACGGACGCAGCTTGCGTACGGCGAGTACTTGCGCCGACGCAAGCGAAGAACGGATGCGCGCGTCCAGCTTCGAGCGGCTTTCGAGACGTTTCAAGCTTTGGGGGCCGGCCTGTGGGCGGAGCGGGCGGTGGCGGAGCTGCGCGCGACGGGCGAGACGGCGCGGCGACGGGATGCGAGCACGCTTGCCGAGCTGACGCCGCAGGAGCAGCAGATTGCGAGACTCGTCGCGACCGGCGCGTCGAATCGTGACGTGGCAGCTCAACTCTTCCTCAGCCCGAAGACGGTCGAGTACCACCTGCGCAAGGTCTTCCAGAAGCTGGGCGTCGCCTCCCGCGCCGACCTGATCCGCCTCCGCCTCGACGAGCGTAAGGCCGCGCCCTAGACGCCGCACTAGGCGACGTCCTGATCGACGGGCGACCCGTGGACGAGACTGCGTCAGGACAACTTAAAGACAGGAGCAAGATCGTGGGTTCGCCGCTCGAGCGAGACCGGCAAGCGTGACCTGACAGCAGGCTGGCCTTCGCTTACTGAGGTGACGACGGCATCTCGAGCTCCTTCTCAGGAGCAGCCGACGAGCAACCCAAGCCTTAGATGAACACGACTCGCGTCGCTCGCCGCGTCCTCACGATCGACGCAATCCACGCCGCGGCCGCAACGACCAGTACCTGAGCGAGGATCGCGCCGCTCACCGGGCCGAGGTTCATGACGTCCGCGCGCCTGACCAGGCCCGCCAGCGGACCTTGCGGCGACGCTTGTACGAAGAGCCCGGCGACCGCGTAGGCGAGCATTGCTCCGCCGAAGAGCGCGAGTGGCAGCGCGGGAAGTCCGGCGAGCAGGTATTCGAGCCGACGCGAGGAGCGCCGGACGTGGAGCACGTCGTCCATGAGCACCGCCTCGCGCTCGCAGATCCTGCGGTCCGCGAGCAACACGTCGCGCCGGCGGATGGCTGGCGTGAGCAAGAGCATCAGCAGGGAGAACGCCATGCCGAGCGCGAGTGCGTCGACGGCGTACGACGCGACCTGATCGGGAACGGCTCGGCCGAGCGGTTCGCTGACGGAGTCGAGGTTCCACCGGCTCCCGCCGAACCAGGCTGCCGCCGTCGCCGCCCCGGCCACGATCGTCGGCACGAACTTCGATAGCACGAAGATCGACGCGATCGTGGGCCCCGGAACCGCGCGCGAGACGGGCGGGACGGCCAACACGTAATCGTCGACTACTCGGCGGTCGCGGGCCTGAACCTCGTCCAGCCCGTGCTCGATCGCCAGCGTTGCGTATCCACGCTGCACGGCCTCGAGCGTCCGGCGGATATGGCGCCGCAACAGCTGCTGTGTGAGCGGCGCGAAGAGGTTCCACGATCGGGCGCTCTGCGCTAGCACCTGCTTGTAGTCCTCGACCAGCTTCGTGGGTCTGGGGTCGACGTTCGCCCTCGGCGCGCGATTCTCGCACTGTGCCATCGCGATCAGGACGACGAGCACGGGAAGGGCGAGCATGCTGCCGAGCACGACGTCGTAGGCGAGAACCGATGGAAGCACGGCGACGAGGGTCACGTCGGACGCCGCGGACGAAGTCGTGATGTCGCCCGCTGCGAGCAAGAGTCCGGCGACAACCGCGGGGAACAGGGCGCGCATGCCTTGCTCGCGCGCATGGATCACGAGCGCCAGCTCGGCCGACGCGACGACGAGGGTCTTGACGGCGAGGATGCGCGTGACGAACTCCGGCTCCGGCTCTGCGAGTTGAACGGTGAGGAGCACGAGCAGCGACAGCACGACCAGTCCCAGTCCGACGAGGATCCCGGTGCCCACCCGCGGCGGACGCCCGACTAGCTGTCGGAGCGGTCGACCGGCGTTCGCGGGTACGGCGACCATCTTTCCCTCCCGTCGTTTCCCCTGTACCGGCGAGACGAGTGGCACCGGTGTTTTCTTCCCTCCGGTATCAGATGGTCGGGCGCGTTCGCGCCGTGTGCAGCGCGGCGTTTGCCTCGAACCGGCGGAGCCGGTCGCCCGGCTCGCTATCTCGAGGCTGCCGCCCGGGGCGCGGCGGCGAGTGTCTCTTCCATCATGCTTCGTGTGAGCTCGCCCACGATTCCGTCCGGCTCCAATCCGCTTGCATCCTGGAACGCAACCGTCGCATTGCGAGTGGCCTGTCCGAACCACGCGTCGACCTCGAGCGGACCGTGGCCGATGCGTACGAGCTTGCGCTGCCAGTCGGCCACCTGCGTGCTCTTCGAGCCAACGGAGAGATCTCGCAGCCAGGGGCGCGGCTCCCGGTCATTCCGCCTCTCGAGATAGAGGCCGACCCCACCTCGCTGGATCATCGTGATCATGAAACGATTCAGCTCGAAGATGTCGTTGCTGAGCGCCTGCAATCGCCTCCCGCTGACAAAGAGACGAACTTCCTCAGCGGATCCGAACTCTCGATCCTGTCGGCGCCGGTACCAGCTCTCCAGATGCCGGCCGATGATGGCGAATTCCTCGTAGAGGACCTCGCTCACGAACGCCCACACTTCACTTCCGAAGTACCGCTGGACGAGGGCGAGGTTGCGGTTGAGGTTGTCGTTCCACTTGACGAGAGTGGCACGGTACTCGGCCATCGCGGCCGCGATGCGTTCCTCGTCGCCTCCCCTGAGGCCCCAGTAGACGAGCCTCATCCGGTACAGGCGTTCGTCCATCCCTCGGCTGATGTCGTCGAAGACGCCTGCGGCTGCGGACCGCTCGGACTCGCGACGATTCGCATCCCACGTTCTGCGCTGGAAGTAGTAGCCGAGAACTCCGCCGACGACTGTCGTGAGGACGAAGCCCACGACGAGCAGGACGACTTGGCTTGCCATCAGTCGCCCCTGGTGGCAGCGCTATCTCGAGCGGAGGGGAGGGATTCCAACCCTCGATCCCGCCGACGACGGATAGCGGTCGATTGCTGAGCTGACGACGGCATCTCTCGACGCCGAATAGTGTGTTCCACAGCCGAGCACTCGCCTGAGTGTGGTCGGGCCGATGCCAGCCCAACGCGAGAGGCGGGTCGGAACATGACGCGGCACAGTCACGGCGTGAGGCGGATCCACGCGGCGACGGAAGGTACGCGCGCGGAGTCAACGATGAAGAGCAGGTACCAGCCGGGCGGGGCTGTATCGGCATCCGGTGGGGCCTTGGCCTGCACCGACGTCGGCCCGCCGCCGGTGATCTCGCAGCCTACGAATCGCTGCGACATGTTGAAGCCGTGCGTGACGGCGCCGGGCCGGAGCAGCACCACCTCGTTGATGGACGGCGCATTCGGTGATGAGATCGTGAAGGTCGAGCCGTAATTGACGAGCGCAGGCGAGCCCGTGATCGCTGGGCGCGGCTGGAAGTAGTAGGAAGGGAAGTAGCGTTCGTTCGGCGTCGAACCGCCTGCGCCCCACGTTCCTGGCGGGTCGCCGCCCACGAGGACACTCCCGTCCATGAGCAGGATCGCGGCCGAGTGGTAGCCGCGTTTGTACTTCATGGGAGCGCAGCGTTCCCACCCGGCCTCCGGATGCTCCGGATCGAAGAGCTCCGCGGGGCCCCCGTCGGGCCCGACGGCGACGCCGCCGACCACGAGGACGCGTCCGTCCGGGAGCAGCACAGAGTTGACCTGGTTGTCGCGCGCCTGGTTGAGGTTCGGCAGCGACGTCCAGGCCGGCGTTGCGAGCGATAGGTCGATCAGCTCGGACGTCTGCTGCGCGGGGAGCGGGTCGCCGCCGGCGGTCAGCACACGCGGCTCGTATCCCGGCGGCCGCAGCGGCAACAGGACCGACGTCCCCTTCTCGCCGCCGGTGCTCCGCTCTCCGGCAATCGTTGTCCACACCTTTGCCGGATCGATCACGATCGGGGTCGCAGTCCAGTCGAAGCGGACGGTCGTCGCCTGGTGGCCGCCGATGAACAGATCGCCGCCGGGGAGCAGGTACGTCCACGGATAAAAGAGGTAGTTGAAGCTTCCAGGCGGGGCGTTCGGCGGACCAGCGGGAAGCGTCTTCGGCGCCGACCAGGTGCCGGTGCCCGGATCGTAGACCTCGATCGAGCGGGCGACCGCGGTCGTCGGTCCGTTGCCGAACAGCGTCAGGACCTTTCCGTCGGCGAGGGTCAACGACGTCGAATAGAAACGGTCTTCCGACGTCGAGCCGGTCGCCGACCAGCTCAACGTTGAGGGATCGAAGATGAACGCGTGCCGGTAGGCGAAGCCGCCGTGCACGAGCAGCTTTCCTTCGGGTGTATCTAGGAAGGCGTGCTCGGCTGACCAGATGTCCCAGGTGAAACGGTCACCTGGATTGGCCGCGACGTCGTGGGGTTGGTTGGCGGGCATCGAGTACGCGCCCGGCGGCACGGAGTAGTCCCAGATACGGCTCTGGTTGGGCACGAGCCCGCCGAGCTCACCGTGGCCCCAGTAGAGGACCTTCTCGGTCTGCGGGAGGAGCGCGGCGTGCATCATCGTGACCTCGGGGAGACCCGCGACCTCCTCCCAGGTCCCGCACGCCGCTGCTGCACAGCGGCCGAAGTCGACGCGCGGGCACTCGTTCCCGCCGGGGTCGAGCGGCAGGCCGATCGTGCTCTCGAGTTCCTTCGCCTGGCGCGGCGTTAGCCAGACGGTCTGCGTCGAGCGGACGAGTCCGACGAGTCCTTGCATCATGTGCATCTCGACGTGGCAGTGGAAGGGGAAGTCGGCGCGGAGCCGGTAGGGCTTAGCCCCGCGCGGGCGGTCCTTGGGATTCTGGTTGTCGGCGATCTCGGGCGGGAGCAGCAGCGGCGGCGGCGCGACCGTCTCGAGCACGAACGACTCCGCAGGTCCAATGCTGCGGACGTCGATCGTCTCGCCGGCGAACGTCCACCGCTGCGCATGCGGGTGGAAGTTGTGCCACATCATTCCGACGTCGAGGTTGAAGACGTACCAACGGATCCGCCGCCCGGCCTCGGCGACGATCGTAGGCGTGTTGCCGACGAACGAGCGCCCGTTGAAGCAGTAGGACGGTAAGCCACCGCCGTCCTCTGTCACTGTGTGCGTGAGCGCCGACGCCTGGCTCCAGTGCACCGTCCCGCCCGGTGCGACGGTGACCTCGGCCGGATCGAACAGCATCGCCGGTTGGATCGTGACAAAGGCGTCCGAAGGCCCGCCCATCGCCACGGTCACCTTCCCCCGCATCGTCGGATGGAACTCGCAGTGGTACGGGAAGACACCC
>JBJMJE010000253.1:0-6208 GCA_045806505.1 Gaiellaceae bacterium | reverse complement strand
GCCGATACGCCTGACGAGGGAACACCAGGTAGTGCCCGCGCGTGACAGTCGTTTCCCACTGAGACAACTCAAGTAGCCGTTTTGCAGGGCGTTCCGTGAAGCCCTCTGACGGACTCGAACCGTCGACCCCCTCCTTACCATGGAGGTGCTCTACCAGCTGAGCTAAGAGGGCGAGCGCTCGGATTCTAGCCGGGCTCGGCCAGGCCCTTCTCGCGCAGTTCCGTCAGCGCCCGGTCCGTCTTCCCGAGCTCCAGGCCCATGCCGCTGAGAACTGAGTTCGTCTTCGTGAACTGCACCTCGTCGTACTGCACGACCTGGACGCTGTTGCCCCAGGGGTCGTGGAAGTCGAGGCTCCGGCCGGGCGCGACCTCCACGCCGGCTTCGACCAGCGCGCGCCGCGCCTGCTCCTTGTCGTCGACCACGAGGCCGAAGTGCCGCGCGCCATCCGGCTCGCCCGGCCGCCCCTGCATCAGCGCGATGAACTGGTCGCCCATGTCGATGAACGCCATCCCAGGGCCGCGGCCGCGCAGCTCGAACTCGAAGATCCGGCCGTAGAAGTCGAGTGCCTCGTCGATGTCGCCTACCTCGAGCGCGACGTGGTTGATGCCGACGAGTCGGGTCAGAGCTCGCCGGGATCGTCGAGGAAGTCGGCGCCGGCCTGCTCGGGCGGTGCGCCGTAGATGAAGAGCACGAGTTCCTCGTCGCTCTCGTTTCGCACCTGCAGCGGCGTCATCGGCTCGACCGCGACCACGCTTGTCGGCGGCAGATCGAAGCGCTCCGCCGGCTCGCCGAGCAGCATCGTCAGGGTGCCGGAGACGACGACGAAGACCTCCTCCTGCGCGTGATCCTGGTGCCGCCGCCCGCGCGTGTGCGGCGGGTAGCGCCACATTCGCGCCCGCGAGCTTTTCAACTCGGCGGCGCTCGTCACGTCGGCCGCGAGCCGCGGCGCCTCGCCTTCCACGTTCGGCCGCTCCTGGTAGGAGTGCTCGTCGCCCCGGACGACGTGATAACTCATGGGCGGATCCTCTCATGGATTGGCATGTGCCGACATTCGCCGACGTGCTCGACGCGCGCCTCCGCATCGCGCCGTACCTGCGCCCGACGCCGCTCTACGCGTACGGCGCTCTCGACGAGCTGCTCGGCGCCGAGGTCTTCGTCAAGCACGAGAACCACCTGCCCGTCGGCGCGTTCAAGGTGCGCGGCGGCAACGCGACCCGAGAGCAGCTTCTCGAGGTGCTGCGCTAACGACGCTGCGCCCGTGGCGTTTCGCCGTCGTGCGCGCGGAAAGACCACCACCTCACCGTGCGCGCGCGCCTGCTGCCGATCTACCTCGACGACCACTTCGCCGGCGCCACGTTCGGCGTGGAGCTGGCGCAACGCGCTTTGCGGAACAACGAGGGCAACGAGCTCGGAACATTCCTCGCCGATGGGCTTCTGCCCGAGATCGTCGAGGACCGGCGGACGCTGCGCGCGCTGATGGATCGGCTCGGTCTCCGGCCGTCGCGCGTGAAGCTCGCCGCGGGCTGGTTCGCCGAGAAGGCCGGGCGCCTGAAGCTCAACGGCGAGTTGACGCGCTACTCGCCGCTCTCCCGGCTGCTCGAGCTGGAGGGGCTGGCAAGCGGCGTCGAGGCAAAGCAAGCGCTCTGGCTCGCCCTCAACGAAGTCCGCGGCCGCGACCGGCGCCTGGCAGATGTCGATTTCCAGCAGCTCGCCGAGCGGGCGCGAGCGCAACGCGCGCGGCTCGAGCCGTTTCGTCTCGCCGCGGCCGCGGACGCACTGCGTTAGCTACGCCGGCTGCGGTCGCGCGGGGTCCCGGCGCGAAGTTCTCGCTAGTACCACTTCCCGCTGACGAAGCCTCCGAACGCGACCAAGCCCACGAGGGCGATGATGATCCCGAGAATCAGGCTCCAGAAGAGCGCGACGATGATGCCGACGATCACGAGAACGCCGCCGACGCCGATGCCTCCGGCGAACCTGCCTCCGCGCCTGCTGTCCATGGCCATTCGGCTTCTCCTCCCGTTCGCGGTTTGCGGCCCTCAGGCCGTCCCTGTGCGGACGCTAGCGCGTTCGACGGACGCGTCCTTGCGCAGACGCGCGAGGGCTTCCTCGAAGTCGCCTTGCGTCACCGACGCGGGAGCGGAGCTCTTCGAGCCCGTGCGCGTCATCGCCGCGAGCGCGGCTTCCTGCGCGAGCGACTTCAGATCTGCCGGCGAGAAGCTCGCGGTGCGCGCTGCAAGCTCCGCGAGATCGACGCCGACGGTGGGCATCCGCGCGGTGTGGAGGCGCAGCATCGCGAGCCGGTCGGCCTCGTCCGGCAGGCCGAGCACGATGGTGCGCGAGAGGCGGCCGCCGCGCAACAGCGCGGGATCGAGCTGGTCGGGACGGTTCGTCGCGCCGATCACGAAGACGCCGCGCTGGCCGGAGACGCCGTCGATCTCCGCGAGCAACTGGTTGACGTGGCTGTCGTGCGTGCCGAGCGATTCGCCGCGGCGACCGGCGATCGCATCGATCTCGTCGATGAAGACGATCGACGGCCGGTTCTCGCGCGCACGCTCGAACAGCTGACGGATGTTCTGCTCCGACTGACCGACCCACTTGCTCATCACGTCCGCGCCGGAGATGGGATAGAACGACGCGTGCGCCTGCGCCGCGAGCACCTTCGCGACGGTCGTCTTTCCGGTTCCGGGCGGTCCCGCGAGCAGTAGTCCCGTCGGTGGCTCGACGCCGTAGCGCCGCGCCGACTCGGGGTCTTCGATCACGCCCTGGAGCTGCTGCAGCTGCGCCTTGATCGGCGGCGAGAGGATGAGGGACTCCCAGGTCCAGTGCTCGACCGTCGGCCGGTCCTGGCCGCCGTAGCGCTCGATCGCGGCGAGCAGATGCGGCGTGTCGAGCTCCAGCCGCTTGCCGGTTGCCGTCGCCTCGCGGAAGACGTCGAGTGCCGCGGTGTCGACGATCTTCGAGATTGCCGCGGGCGTCATTCCCTCGGTGCGCTGCACGAGCGTGTTCAGGTCGACATCGCGCGCGGTCGGCCGGTCGTCGAGCTCCGTGCGGAAGATCTCTGTGCGCGCCGCCGCGTCAGGGAGGTCGATCCGGATGTGGCGGTCGAACCGTCCCGGCCGGATGACGGCAGGGTCCAGGTGTTCGATCGAGTTCGTCGCCGCCATGACGAGCAGGCCGCGTTCCCCGTGGTGCGCCTCGAGCGACGTCAGCAGCTGGTTGACCGTGCGGCGCGACTCCTGGTCCGGCGTGTTGTCGCGACGCTGCGCGACCGAGTCGAACTCGTCGAAGAAGAGCAGGCACGGGAGGTTCTGCTCGGCCGTGTCGAAGGCCTTGTCGATGTTGCGAGCCGAGCCGCCGACGATGCCGGACACGAGGTCGCCGGTCGACACGTGGACGAAGTTGAGGTCGTATTCGCCGGCGATCGCGCGGGCGAAGAACGTCTTGCCGACGCCGGGCGGGCCGTAGAGGAGGATGCCGTTCCAGTCGATCCCGTACCGCTCCGCCTCCTCCGGGTGCCGGAGCATCAGGCCCACCGTGTCGCGTACCTCGTTCTTGAGCTTGTCCATGCCGCCGACGTCGGCGAACGTCGTCAGCTCCTCCGGCGGCTGCACCTCGAACTCGCCGCTGCCGTCGCCGCCCGTCATTCCGCCGCCGAAGAGCGAGCCGAGCGGGCTCGGCGCAGCCTGCCGGCGGCGCCGGCGCTGCACGCGCGCTTCCGGCTTCGGCGCCTGGGCAGTCTCGTCCGCCGGTGGCGGCGGCTCCTCCGCAGAGACCTCGACCCAGCGGCCCGTGACGGGGTCGTACGCGTACGAGCGGGCACCTGCGCCCGCCATCAAGCTCTCCAGGAGCCCGCCGAACGGCGAGGTGCCGAAGGGAGAGTCGCTGTAACCGTCGTCGCCGCCGCGTGAAGGCCCGCGCTCGGCCGCCTCGCGCGCGAGCTGCTCCTCGTACTCGAGTCGCCGCCGTGCAGCGCGCCGCATCGACGAGACCGCGATGAACGCGAACACGATGAAGAGCAGGAGGGGCAGGAGCAGCACTGCACGAAGAACGTGCCTGCGGTTTGCGGCGTTACGCCGCGCTCGTTTTCGCCGCTGTGTGCGTGGAAGACATCGTGCATCGTCAATCGTTTCGTCGATGCAGCGGCGCAGGCGCGGTCGCTCGAAGAAGTGGATCACCGGCCGTGGCCCCTCCCGAACCGGTCCTGGCGGATGGGCCAGACGTGGCAGCGCCTGCTCTTCGCGCACTGGCGCGTGCCGCACGACGCGTTGCGCCCGCACGTCCCGGCGTCTCTCGAGCTCGAGCAGTGCGACGGGTCTGCGTGGCTCGGGATGACGCCGTTTCGCGTGGCCGGCTTGCGCTTGCGCGGAGTCCCGCCTCTGCCGTTGCTGTCGAGCTTCTACGAGTTGAATTGCCGCACGTATGTGCGTCAAGGCGAACGGCCGGGGATCTGGTTCTTCAGCCTCGACGCTTCCAGTCGTGGCGCCGTCGAGGCGGCGCGACGGACCTATCGGTTGCCGTATCGCCACGCGCACATCGACGCCCACGGCGCAGAATTCGCCGCGCGCAGACGCGACGGCGACGGCTCATTCGACGCGACGTACCACGCCGTCGGGACCGCTGCGCCCGCCGAGCCGAACACGCTCGAGCACTTCCTCGTCGAGCGCTACTGCCTCTACGGCGGCGACGGCACGCTCCGCGCCGATATCCACCACCCGCCGTGGCCGCTGCAGCAGGCCGAGGCGACCGTCGACCAAGACGGGATCGCGCCGGTCGAGCTCGAGGGCGATCCGCTCTTCCATTACGCCGAGCGGCAGGACGTGGTCGTCTGGTCGCCCGAGTCGTTGCCCTGACACGGCCGCGCGAGCGGGAGCGGGAGAGTGGGGGCGGGAGGATTCGAACCTCCGTAGGCTGAGCCGACGGGTTTACAGCCCGTTCCCTTTGGCCACTCGGGCACACCCCCGGGAAGAACGGCGCATTGTAGCCTCATCAACCGTGCGCTCCTACGACGCAATCGTCGTCGGCGCCGGGCCTGCCGGGTCGACGACGGCGTACCGGCTCGCCACCGCCGGCGCGTCCGTTCTGCTCGTCGACAAGGCGTCCTTTCCGCGCGACAAGCCGTGCGGCGGCGGGCTCACGCTCCGCGCGGCGCGACTGCTCCCGTTCTCGGTCGAGCCCGTCGTCGAGGACGTCGCGCACCGGTTCGAGCTTCGCCTCGACTACGGCTCGACGTTCGTCCGCGGGCGCAAGTCGCCGCTCTGCCTGATGACGCAGCGGCGCCGGCTCGACGACTTCCTCGCACGCAAGGCCGCCGACGCTGGCGCCGAGTTCCGCGACGGCGTGCCCGTCGCGTTCGACGGAGGCCACGTACTCGTCGAGGGTGAACGCGTGCAGGCGCCGGTCATCGTCGGCGCCGACGGCGTCAACGGGATCACCGCCCGTGCGCTCGGCCTCGGCCGCGAGTACGGGCACGGCGTCGCGCTCGAGGGCAACGCCCCGCTCGACGCGCGCTACCGCGGCAAGCTCGTTCTCGAGCTCGGCGTCGTTCCCGGCGGCTACGCGTGGGTCTTCCCGAAGGGCGACCACGCCAACTTCGGCGTCGGCGGCTGGGAGAGCGAGGGACCGCGGCTCCGCGATCACCTGCGGCGCCTTTGCGCCCAGCACGACGTCGACTACGACGCCCTCAGGGATCTGCGCGGCTACCGGCTGCCGTACCGGAAGACCACGTCGGTCATGGCGCGCGACAACGTCCTGCTCGTCGGGGACGCGGCGGGGTTGGTCGACCCGCTGACCGGCGACGGGATGTACGAGGCCTTCGTCAGCGGCAAGCTCGCCGCGGAGGCGATCCTCGCCGGCGACCTGCCCGCGTACGAGCAGCGTGTGCTCGCCGAGCTCGGCGCCCTGCACGGCACCTCGTGGTCGGCGAAGCACGCGCTCGACCGCTTCCCGCGCTTGACGTTCGCAATCGCGCGCCTGCCGTTCGCGTGGCCCGTGATCGCGCGCATCGTGCGCGGCGATCTGAAGGATCCCGGCAAGGCGCGTGGCCTCTCGCGTGCACCGCTGAAGGCGCTCGACCGGCTCGGCAAGTTCGCGGCGCCCGCCTAAGCACTCGTCTCATAATGCGCGTCCCGGCGGCACAAGGCTCATTGTGAAACGAGTTCTAAAGCAACGCCGCCTGTCTGCCGACACGAGAAGGGTCGTGGACATCGAC
>JBJMJE010000252.1:0-3819 GCA_045806505.1 Gaiellaceae bacterium | reverse complement strand
GACGCTCGCTGCGGTCGCGGCCCGGACAGCGTCGCTCACGCTCGGCACGGCCGTCACGCCGCTGCCGCGACGCCGCCCGCAGGTCGTCGCGCAACAGGTCGCGTCGCTCGAGGCGCTCAACGGCGGCCGTGTCGTCCTCGGCGCCGGGCTAGGCGGCAACGAGAAGGAGTTCACGTACTTTGGCGAGGACGCGAACCCGCACCGGCGCGCGCGGCTGCTCGATCACGGGCTCCGCATCATCCGCGACCTCTGGCCCGGGCCGATCTGGATCGGCGGCAACAGCGGTCCGGCGCTGAGACGCGCCGGGCGCTGGGACGGGTGGGTCGCGAACAGCGTCGCGATCGACGGTATGACGATGTCGCCCGACGACCTCGCGCGCAGCCTCGAGACCATCGGCCGCGGCACCGGCTTCGACGTCGCGTGCAACGGCTACTCGTCTCCTGACGACGGCGCGCTCGTTCGCGAATACGCGGACGCAGGCGCGACGTGGTGGCTCGAGAACCTGCACGAGCGCCGTTTCGACGTCGAAGGGATCCTCGCCCGGGTGCGCGCGGGGCCGGCTAGGACTTGAGCAGGATCCGCGCCGCCGTGAGCATCGAGGCGTCGCCGCGCTCGACTGGCAACGTCGCGCGTACCGGCAGCGTGTGAGCGACGGCCGTCAGCCCCGTGAGGAGCGCGTCGAGCCCGAGCGTGAGGCTGGGCATGTCGAGCGAGACGGGAGTCGCGTCGGGCAAGGAGAGAACGACTTTGCGGTTGACCGCGACCGGCTTCGCAGTGTCCACCTGGATCTCCGACGCCTTCAACGCGAGCGATCCTCCGAACGCCGAGACGATCGTGCCGGTGAGGCTCAGCGACACCTTCGTGTTCGTCTTCGCGAAGAACATCAGCGGCTGCGCCTTGCGCAGGTACGGATACGGATCGACCGCCGAGCCGTCGTTCGGGTGCACCTCGAAGTGCAGATGCGGATGGATGCCGTTCGCGTCGCCCGAGTCTCCGACGTAGCCGATCAGCTGCCCGGCGGAGACGCGCGCACCGTCGTTCAATCCGGCCGCGTACGACGTACCCGCGACGCACGAGCCGCGGTTGTCGTTCTTCATCGTCAGGTCGTTGTTGAGGTGGATGTACAGGTACGTCGTGCCGCTGTCGCCGTAGAGGTAGAGCATGCAGCCGGCGGCCGCCGACGTCGTCCAGAACTTCACCTTGCCGGACTCGACGGCAATCGCCGGCGCCTTCTTGTCGGCGAGGATGTCGTTGCCCTGGTGCCGGCCTCCCGCGCGCGGCGCGCCGAAGTCGTCGCTGTAGGTGACCTCGCCGATCACCGGGAACACGAGTCGAGGAACCGGCTTCGCCTGCGAAGCGTTCGCGCCCCCAACGAGCGCGAGCATGACTATGACAACGGCAACAATCCGCATAGTCCGGGGACCGACTTCGGGACACTAGCCGAGATTCCCGCCGTTAGAGTCCGCGCGGATGAAGATCGCTGTTTGCGTCAAGCAGGTGCCCGAAGCGCAGTCGAAGCGCCTCGATCCGGGCACGAAGCGGCTCGACCGCTCGGGTGAGGCGGCGCTGAACGCATTCGATGCGAACGCGATCGAGGAGGCGTTGCGCGCGAAAGAATCTTCGGGCGACGGTGAGGTCGTGCTCGTCTCGCTCGGCCCACAGGCGGCGCTCGATGCGCTGCGCAAGGGGCTTGCGATGGGCGCGGATCGCGCCGTGCTCGTGAGCGACGACGCCGCCGCGGGATCCGATCTCGTCGCGACGAGCCTCGCGCTCGCGAAGGCGCTCGAACGCGAAGGCGCAGACCTGATCCTCTTCGGGCAGCAGGCGAGCGACTCCGACGGCGCAGTCCTGTGGGCTGCCGTCGCCGACCGGTTGCGGGTGCCGGTGGTGTCGCAGGCCGCGGAGCTTGCGATTGCCGACGGCAAGGCGCGCGTGAAACGGCAGACGGAGTTCGGCTACGACATGATCGAGGCGCCGCTGCCTGCCGTCGTCGCGGTGTCGGACGCGATCAACGAGCCCCGCTACCCGTCGCTGAAGGGGATCATGGGTGCGAAGAAGAAGCCGCAGGAGAGCCTTTCCGTTGCGGACCTCGGCGTCGACGCATCGCAGGTCGGCGAGGCGGGGTCGAAGACGGAGGTGCTGTCGATCGGCGACCCGCCGCCGCGCGGCGATACGGTCAAGATCGAGGACGACGGGAGCGGCGCGCAGAAGATCGCGGACTTCCTCGCGGAGAAGCGTCTCCTGTGAAGACGCTCGTGTTCATCGAGCATCACGGTGGCGAGCTTGTCAAGAACTCCTTGGCCGTCCTGTCGAAGGGCGCGTCGCTCGGCGACGTGGACGGCGTCGTGATCGGCTCCGGCGTCCGCGACGCGGCGGCGAAGGCGGGAGCGTTCGGCGCAAAGAAGGTGTGGGTCGCCGACGACTCGGCGCTCGAGGCGCCGCTCCCGCAGCCGCGCGTCGACGTGCTCGAGCGGCTCGTGCGCGACGAGGGGTACGACGCGGTCTTGTTCGGGCAGAGCGTGCTCGCGGCCGACGTCGCCGCCGGCCTCGCCGCGCGACTCGACGCAGGCCTCAACTGGGATCTCTCCGATCTCGTCGACCAGGACGGCAACCTCGTCGGCAAGCGGCCGGCGCTCCAGGACTCGGTGGTTGTGGACGTCGGCTGGAAGAGCGAGCCGCGCATCGCGCTCTTCCGTTCCGGGGCGTTCGATCCGCAGGAGACGGGCGGCGAGGCGGAGATCGAGGACGCGCCGGTGGCGCTGCAGGATTTCTCCACGGCCGCGACGATGATCGAGCAGGCGCACGCGGAGAGCGAGGGGCCGGCGATCGAGGAGGCGCAGGTGATCGTGGCCGGCGGCCGCGGCCTCGGCGGCCCCGAGAACTTCAGGTTGGTCGAAGAGCTCGCGCAGGCGCTCAACGGCGCCGTTGCGGCGACGCGTGCCGTCGTCGACGCCGGCTGGTACCCGTACTCGACCCAGGTCGGCCAGACGGGGAAAAGCGTGTCGCCGAAGCTCTACGTCGCCGTCGGCATTTCCGGCGCGATCCAGCACAAGGTCGGCATGCAGAGCTCGGGGACGATCGTCGCCATCAACAAGGACGGCAATGCGCCGATCTTCGAGTTCGCCGATCTCGGCGTCGTCGGCGACCTGCACGAGATCGTCCCGAAGCTCACGGAGCTCCTGAAGCAGCGCGGCTCGTGAGCGTCGAGCCCGCGGACTATCCGCCGCCGTTTTCCTGGCGGGAGGTCATCGCGGAGCCGAGCGATCCGCCCGACGAGCGGATCGACGTCGGCGTCCTGATCGTCGGTGCGGGCCCGGCCGGCCTGGCGTGCGCGATCCGTCTCGGACAGTTGCTCGAGGCGGAGCCGGCAATCGGCGAGCGGCTCGGCGAGGTGCCGTTCGCGGTGCTCGAGAAGGGGAAGCAGGTCGGGTCGCACCTCCTCTCCGGCGCCGTCGTCAATCCGCGCTCGCTGCGCACGCTCTTCGGTGACAAGAAGCGCCTCTCCGACATGCCGTTCTACGGCGAGGTGCGCGCCGAGTCCGTCTACTACCTCACGCCGAACCAGTCGTTGCGGATCCCGGCTCCGCCGACGATGAAGAACCACCACAACTACGTCGCGTCGCTGTCGCGGCTCGGCCACTGGCTCGCGGAAGAGGCGGAGGCCGTCGGTGCCACCGTTCTGCCTGAGACTTCGGCCGTGAAGCTGCTCGTCGAGCACGGACGCGTGCGCGGCGTCCGCACCGGCGACCGCGGCCGCGGTCGGACCGGCGAGGAGCTGGGGAACTTCGAGCCGGGCTCGGACATCGTCGCGCGCGTCAC
>JBJMJE010000251.1:0-10096 GCA_045806505.1 Gaiellaceae bacterium | reverse complement strand
ACGACCGTCGCGCGGGAGCCGATGAAAGCGCCGTCCTCGATGATGACCGGGCGCGCCTGCGGCGGCTCGAGGACCCCGCCGATGCCGACGCCGCCCGCGATGTGGACATCGGCGCCGATCTGCGCACACGACCCGACCGTGGCCCACGTGTCCACCATCGTCCTCGGCCCGATCCACGCGCCGATGTTCACGTAGCTCGGCATCAGCACGACACCGCGTGACAGGAACGACCCGTAGCGCGCGACCGCCGGTGGTACCACGCGCACGCCGAGCTCCTTGAAGTGGCGCTTGAGCGGGATCTTGTCGTGGTACTCGAACGGGCCTACCTCGACCGGCTCCATCTTCCGCTGCCGGAAGTACTCGACGATCGCCGACTTCGCCTGCTCGTTGACGACCCACTCGCCGTCGCGCTTCTCCGCGACGCGAACCTCGCCGCGGTCGAGCGCGGCGATGGTCTCTTCGACGTTCACAGCACCTCTCGCAGGATCTCTGCGGCGCTCTCGCACTCCTCGAGCGACGGCACGAGAGCCAGGCGCGCGTATCCCTCGCCGGATGGACCGAAGTAGGAACCGGGCGCGACGACGACGCCGTGCTCGAGCAGCCGCGTCGCGAACGTCTCGGACGATTCGCCGTCCGGCACGCGGAACCACAGGTAGAACGTCGCCTCGCTCGACCCGGGCGCGAGCTCGAGCAACGGCGCCAGCAACTCCCGTTTCCGCGCATAGCGCGCGCGCATCTCCTCGACGTGCGCCTCGTCGCTCCAGGCCGCGACGGACGCGCGCTGCACGAACTCCTGCGGCGCCGTGCCCGTGTTCGGGCGGAACGATCGCAGCGCAGCAATCAGCTCGGGCTCGGCAAACACGAAGCCGGAGCGATAGCCCGTCATCGACGAGCGTTTCGAGAGCGTCTGGAAGACGACGACCTGCCGGCGGTCGGCGAGCTGAACCGCCGATGTCGGCGCTTCGTCGAACCACAACTCCGTGTACGCCTCGTCCGACGCGAGATAGAAGCCGTGGTCGCGCGCGAGCCCTGCCGCCTCCTCGAGATACGAGAGCGGCGCCACGGCGCCCGTCGGGTTGTGCGGATAGTTCAGCCAGAGAACGGCGCAGCGCTCCCACGTCTCGTCGTCCACCGCGCCGAGGTCGGGCAGCCAGCCGTGCGCCTCGTCCAGCGCCAGGAACTCGACACGCGCGCCGGCGAACATCGCGCCTCGCTCGTAGACCGGATAGGCCGGCTCCGGTACGAGCACGAGATCCTTCTCGGCCGTGCACGCGACGAGCGGGAACAGGAAGATCGCTTCCTTCGAGCCGTAGGTCGGAATCAGCTCGCGCTCCGGGTCGACGTTCGCGTCAAAACGACGCGCGAGCCACGCGGCAATTGCCTGACGAAGCTCCGGCAGGCCGGGCGCGCGCGGATAGCCGGCCGTGAGCGGCAGAGCCTCGGCGAGCGCGCGCTGGATGAACGCCGGCGTCGGCTCGATCGGGTCGCCCATCCCGAAGTCGATCAGCTCGATCCCGCGTGCGCGTGCGTCGGCCTTCGCCTCGTCGAGCCGCACGAACGGGTACGTCTGCAACGCGTCGAGAACCGGGTTCACAGCGTCGCTCCGAAGCGCGCGAGCGCGCCGTATGTCTGCGCGAGCGCCGCGATCTCGACGCGCTCGTCCTGCGCGTGTGCGTAGCGTGTCGCGCCCGGGCCGAGGTTCACCGCGTCGAGCCCCTGCGCGGAGAACTCCGCCACCGGCGTCCACGCCTGCTTCGGCTCGAGCGCGAAGCCGCCCGCCTCGCGGAGCGCCTGCACGAGCGGCGACGCAGCGGCAACGCGCGCCGGCGGCGAATTTCCGAGCAGCTCCAGCTTGCCGCGCCCGTCCACGAGCTCGCGCAAGCGCTTCTCGGCGTCCTCGGGCGTGCGGTCGGGCGCGTAGCGGAAGTTGAGGATCGCCTCAGCGTGCGCGGGGATGACGTTCGTTGCAATGCCGCCTTCGATCTGCGTCACGCTGAGCACCTCGCGGAACACGAGGCCGTCGATGTCGACGTCGTTCGGCTCGAGCGACGCGAGTGGCGCCAGTCCCTCGACCGCCCGCATGATCGCGTTGTCGCCGAGCCACGGCCGCGCCGAGTGGGAGCTCGTGCCGTGGAAGACGAGCCGCGCGTTGAGATTCCCGAGGCAGCCCGCCTGGATCGTGTTGTCCGTCGGTTCGAGCATCACGACGAGGTCGGCGTCGAGGCCGTGCCGCTCGAAGAACGTCGGCAGCGAGCTTTCGCCGGCCGGGAGCTCCTCGCGCCCGAAGAAGAGGTAGCCGAACGGCTCGCCGGCACGCGCGAGCTCGATCATCACCGCGACGCCGCCCTTCATGTCGGTTGCGCCGAGCCCGACGACCCAGCCGTCCTCGACCCGCCCCGGCAGGTTGTCCTGCGCGGGCACCGTGTCGTAGTGACCGGCGAGCACGACGCGCCCCGGGTAATAGAGAACGGTGTCGTGATCGTAGGCCGGCGAGCCCGGCATGAGGCTGCGGACGTGGTCGACGATCGCCTCCTCGCCGCGGCTCGGCGAGTCGATGTTCACGAGCTCGAGCGTCCTCGACGCGAGCGTTTCGCCGGCGGCAACGGTCACGCCGGCCAGCATATGGTCTCGGGCGCCCCGGTTATGGGCCTCGAGCATCACGCGGCATAATCACAGCGTGACGACCGGCCAGCCGCCCACGGAGCTGGAGCGTGGGCTCGTGTTGGCGGTCTTCGCTCCCGGCACCGACGACGCCGAGGAGCTCGCGGAGATGGAGGAGCTCGCCCGCGCCGCGGGCGTCGAGCCCGTCGGCTCCGTCGTCCAGCATCGCGCTCGGCCGGCGATGCGCACCTATGTCGGCAAAGGGAAGGTCGAAGAGCTGAAGGAGGCGTTCTCGCGGCTCGGCGCGGAGTCGCTGATCGTCGACGACGAGCTCGAGCCCGCCCAGCAGCGCTACCTCGAGAACGCGCTCGAGGCGCGCGTCGTCGACCGGACGCAGGTGATCCTCGACATCTTCGCGCAGCACGCCGTGAGCGCCGAGGGCAAGCTCCAGGTGGAGCTCGCGCAGCTCGAATACAACCTGCCTCGGATGCGCGGGATGTGGCAGCACCTCGAGCGGCTCGGCGGCGGCGTCGGCACGCGCGGCCCCGGCGAGACGCAGCTCGAGACCGACCGCCGCCTCGCGCGCCGGCGCATCTCGGTCGTCAGGCGCCGGCTCAAGGAAGTCACGCGCCAGCGCGCGACGCGTCGCAAGGAGCGGATCCGGACCGCCGTGCCGACAATTGCGCTCGCGGGCTACACCAACGCCGGCAAGTCGACGCTACTGAACGCGCTCACGGACGCCGACGTCTCCGTGGAGGACAGGCTTTTCGAGACGCTCGATCCGACGACGCGGGGCTTCGAGCACGACGGCCGGCGCTACCTCGTCACGGACACGGTCGGCTTCATCAGGAGGCTGCCGCACCAGCTCGTCGAGGGGTTCGCGGCGACGCTCGAGGAGACGCTCGTCGCCGACGTCGTCCTGCATGTCGCCGATGCGTCGCAGCCGGAGGAGCGCCTGGTCGAGCAGTTGCACGCGGTCGACAGCGTGCTGCACGAGATCGGTGCGTCGACGCTGCCGGTCCTGCTCGTCCTCAACAAGGTCGACCGGCTCGACGCGCTCGCGCGGCGGCGCCTTTCAAGCCGCTATCACGACGCGCTCCAGATCTCGGCGCTGACCGGAGAGGGGCTGAGCGATCTGCGCGAACGCCTCGCGAAGCACTTCGCGGAGCGGTTCGAGGAGGTGCGCCTGCTCGTCCCGTACGCCGACGGCGCACGGCTCGCGGAGCTGTATGCGCTCGGCGCTCCGATCGAAGAGCGTCGCGACGAGCCGGAGGGAGTCTTCGTACGCGCACGGCTGCCGCGACGCGACCTCGTTCGCTTCGCGTCCTTCGTCGTCGCAGACGCGGAGCGGCAGCGGGAGACCGGCTGAGCGCTCCGATCGAGCTCCCGATCCGCCGGCTGCGGCCGGACGCGGTGCTGCCGCGGCACGCGTACGAGGGAGACGCCGGCCTCGACCTCTCGGCGTGCGAGAGCGTGGTCCTCGAGCCCGGCGAACGCGCGCTCGTCGCCACAGGCGTCGCGGTCGCGATTCCGCCCGGCTACGCAGGGTACGTACAGCCGCGCTCGGGCCTCGCGATCGACCAGGGCATCACCATCGTCAACACGCCGGGTCTCGTCGACTCCGGCTACCGCGGCGAGCTCCGCATCATCCTCCTCAACACCGACCGCGAGCGCGCGTTCGCGATCGAGCCCGGGATGCGCATCGCGCAGCTCGTGATCCTGCCGGTTCCCCCGGTCGAGCTGCGCGTGGTCGACGAGCTGCCGGAGTCGGAGCGCGGAGAGCGCGGCTTCGGCTCGAGCGCGAGCTAATGCTCGAGCCCCGGATCCGCGTTTCGGCGCTGCTCGGCTGGAACGAGCAGATCCTCCTCTGCCGGCACGAGAAGCCCGGCCGCGAGTACTGGCTCCTCCCGGGCGGCGGCGTCGACGTGGGGGAGAGCCTGACCGACGCGCTGTACCGCGAGCTCTCGGAGGAGCTCGGCATCGACGAGGAGATTCCGGTCGAGGGACCGGTGTGCATCGCCGAGTCGATCGCGCCGAAACAGGCGCTGCGCGCGAAGCACGTCGTGCACATCGTGTTCGCCGGTGACCTGAGCGGCCGCTCACTCGAGTCGGTTCGCTCGGAAGACGGAGCCGTCCGCGGGCATCGCCTCTTCTCGGTCGAAGAGCTCGACTCGATCGTTCTCCACCCGCCGATCCAGCGTTTCCTGCGCCGCTGGAGGCCAGGCGACCCGCTGGTTTATCTCGGCACGCTCTGGGCTCCGTAACGTGCGTCTCGCGCTGATCGCGGCGGTCGCTGCGGTCGGGCTGGCGGCCTGTGGCTCGAGCCGGTCTGTCGACCGCGCCGACAAATGTGCCGACCTCATGCTGCGCCTTGCCCCGGAGCAGCGCGACAAGGTTCCGAAAGCGATCGCCCGCGACTATGTCCTGAGGGCGTACTGCCGGAGGTTCGCGAAGAACGGCTGGGTCTACGCCGACGGGGCGATGAGCATCGACGCGCAGAAGTGGCTCGTTCGCGGCTACCGCTGCGCGACCTCGGCGAGCAGTGGACGGACGATGACCGTCCCCTGCGAGGTCGTGCAAAGCGGGATGATGGACTGCGCGATGCTCCACTACGTACGTCGCAGTGAGGCCCGTGCCTACGTCTCCGAGCTGGACCGCCGCGGGCCGGTCGCCTGTGACGATGGCACGACCCCTCGCGAACTCGGCGTCCCCTAAACAAAAGCGTGGCCCACGTGATCGTATGAGCATGGATCGGAAGACAGTGATCCGCGAGCTCGAAGCCCTCTACCGCGCGCGTTACCGGCAGTTCCTGCGCGTCGCGACGGCGATCGTCGGGGACGAGGCAGCCGGGCACGATGCGGTGCAGGAGGGATTTGCGCGCGCTCTTCGGTCGGCGCGGACGTTTCGCGGCGAGGGGACGCTGGAGGCGTGGGTGTGGCCGATCGTGCTGAACGCCGCGCGGGCGGAAAGCTCGGTGCCGGCCGTCGATGTCGAAAGAACTTCGTCGAGCGAGAACGGCGGGCACGTCGACGACGAGCTACGCGGCTGGATCGCGACGCTGCCCGAGCGCCAGCGGCTCGCGGTGTTCCTCCGTTACTACGCCGATCTCGATTATCGCGCGATTGCAGCGGCGCTCGGCATCGAGGTCGGAACCGTGTCCGCAACGCTCAGCAGCGCGCACGACGCGTTGCGCCGTTCTCTGAAGGAGGTCTCGCGATGAGTGACGTCGACGAGTGCATTGCCGCCGGTCTGGATCGCCTCGTGCCCCTGCCGAGCGGCGAGCCTGCCGATTGGCACGACGTGCTTCGGCGTTCCGGCGCGAAGCCGCAGCGCAGGCGGCGCGTGGCTCTTGCGCTGACCGGCCTTGCCGCGGGCGCTGTGCTCGCGGTCGCAACGCCCGTCGGCACGGCGATCGCACAGGGAATCGAGGACTTCTCCGCGTGGCTCACCGGGCACCCCGGCACGCAGGCGTCCCCGAGCGAGCAGCGTGCTTTCGACGCGGCCAACGGCCGCTCTTGGGCGTCCTTTCCCAGGGGGACGAAGCTGCGCGAGCTGATCACGACAGACGTCGGCGGGAAGGGGTACGTCCTCTCCGGCTTCCGCAGCGGCACGTCGCTCTGCCTGCGGCTGACCGGGCCGGATCGGCGTGACCAACGGGTCGAACCGGCATGCGTGCCGACGTCGGCCGTGATGCGGGCGAAGGCGCCCGTCGCAGTGGTGAGCGGGAACGGCTCGTTCTTCGATCAGTACTCGCACGTCAGCGCGCAGTACTCGTTCGGGATCGCTGCCGACGGGGTCGACCGCGTCGACGTGCATGCTGTCGACGGTGATCACCGCGCGCTGCTCGGCGGCAACTCCTACCTCTGGATCGAGCGCGAGCCGAACACCGGCAACCGCGTCGAGAGAATCTCTGTGACGGCCGGCGGCCGCTCGACGAACGTCGACGTCGAGGGCCACCCGTTGATGCTCGGCCTGCCGGCGTCGAGCCGCGAGCCCGGCGGCCCGACCCGGGTCGAGGCGACGCTTGCGCATCCGACGATCGGCTGGTACGTGCGGCACGAGAAGCGTGGCCTCACGCCTGCGCAGGCCGGCATCGCTCCTCTGAACGCGCCCGCCTTCCCGTGCTGCAGCGATGCCAGGCTCTTCAAGCCAGACCCGAGCAGCAACATCGTGGTCGGGCTCGCCGGCGGCTGGTGCGTCGTCGTCAATCACGGCGTCGGTTGCAGCGACGAATCGCACTTCTTCGACCGCGGGCCGCTCAACTTCTCGATGTTCGGCGCGAGCGCGTCCGACCAGTCGCTTGCCGTGGCCGGCGCCGCCGCCGACGGCGTGACGCGCATCGACCTCTTCCTCGCGGGCGGAGGCAGGCAGGCGGTGCCGCTCGAGGACAACATGTTCGCGACGCTCGTCCCGAACCGGTTCCCGATCAAGCTCGTGGCGTATGACGCACGCGCGCGTGTCGTCGGTATCGAGACGTTCCCGCCGCACGCCTTCACAGCCCATGCGACCGTGCCGGCCTCGGCGAAGCGCAATCTGCGGCCGGTGCTCGACGTGCGTGGACCGAACGGGACGACGGCGATCGTCAGCGTCGGCCGCGTCGTGAACAGGCAACGGTGCTGGCGCGTCGACTACAGCACCGGGCGGTCCGAATCCGGCTGCGACCTGACCTTCTACACCGGCCCGAAGATCACGGTGAACCTCGTGCAGCCCGCGGGGAGGGATCTGTTCGTGATCGGCGGCGTCGACGCGAAGGTGACCGACCGCGTCGAGCTGCACTTCGACAACGGCGATGTCCTGACGGCGCGCCCGATGGCGAATCGATACGCGTTCGCGATCCCACGCGCGCACCTGAGCGCGCAGCGGCGGTTCGCGTACGTCGTCGCGATCGACCACCATGGCCATCGTGTGCAGCGGCAAGGACTCGGCTTCCGTACGTCATGAAGTCCGCGTCGCGGCCGCCTCGTCTGCAGCCGCGTCGTCGCGTAAACGGCGCAATCGCAACGTCTTCGTGATCGCCAGGACCGCGAGGACACCGAGCAGGACGTTGAGCACGACGATCGCGATGTGCATGCCGACGCTGAACGAGAGCAGCGCGCTCCTGCTCGCTTTTCCGTTCAGCAGGTAGAGCAGCAGCCCCTGCTCGGTGCCCGCGCCGCCGGGCGCGATCGGCAGCAGGGTCGACAGGCTCTGCGCGATCTGCACGATCAGCGCGTTGTGGATCGTCGCCGGCACGTGGAACGCGCGCAGCATGAAGAAGATCGTCGTCAGCCGGAAGACCCAGCTCAGCGCCTGCCACGAGACCACGCGGCGGACGTAGTCGCCGAAGTCCGACAGGATCGCGAAGCCAAGGCGCACCCGCTGCCAGAACGCCTGCACCTTTCGCGTCGCGACCACGAGCAGCACGCCGATGCCGATCCCGAGAACGAGCGCGCCGATCTCGAGCACGAGCGGGTTCTCGAACGCCCAGCGCAGGTCGATGTTCGGCAGGTTCGGCAGGCTGTGGATGCTCGGCAACACGCCGAGCTGCGCGGCCCACAGCAACAGGGCGATGCCGACGAACGCGTCGAAAAGCGTCTCGACGACGAGCGTCGCCGCGAGCGTTGGATACGTGCTGCCCTCGACGCGGCGGTGGACGAGGAAGAGCTTCAGCGCGTCGCCGCCGCGCGCCGGCGCGATGGCGTTCAGGCCGACGCCGCCGAGGTACGCGCCGAGGACGCTGCGCCAGCGGACGCTCGTCTCGGGGTATGCCGCGGCGATGATGTTCCTCCACGCGCGCGTCCGCACGACGAGACGCAGCGCCTGGAACGTGAGCGCGATGCCGAGCGCGCCGAAATCGACAGCCGCGAGGTGATGGAAGAAGACGCCGGCGCCGTGGAAGAAGACGTGCACCGGACGCTAGAAGCGTCCGCCGCGCGCCCGCGCGCGCCCGGCCGCAACTCCGTGTGCCTCTCGTTCGAGCTCGTCCGGCAGCGGCTCGAGCTCCGGCGGCTGCCCTCCCGACGCGTGCGCGAGCGCCTGCGCGAGCACCCAGTCGGCGAGCCACGGGTTCCGCGGCAGGAGCGGTCCGTGGAGGTACGTGCCGATCACGCGTCCGATGCGGCAGCCTTCGAAGCCGCTCTCGCCGTCGTTGCCGAAGCCGTGCACGACGCGGCCGAGCGGCGTTGCACCGTCGTCGAGCAGCGTGCGCCCGGCGTGGTTCTCGAACCCCGCGAGCGTGTGCCCGGCCCACTGGCACTCGAGCAGCACGTCGCCGATCATCCGCCGTTCGCCGGCGATCGTGTGCAGCGGCAGAAGGCCGATCCCGGGCAGCTCGACGCCGTCGCGGTCGCGGTAGTAGCGGCCGAGCAGCTGATAGCCGCCGCAGACGGCGAGGACGGCTGCGCCGCTCGTGACCGCTTCGTGCACGGCGTCCGCCTTTGCCGCGAGGTCGACCGCGACGAGCGCCTGTTCGCGGTCCTGGCCGCCGCCGACGTAGAGCAGGTCGTGCGCAGCCGGACGTACGGCGTCGCCCATCGAAACCGTGTCGACCTCCAGCTCGTGCCCGCGCCATGCCGCTCGCCGCGCCAGCACGGCGATGTTGCCACGGTCGGCGTAGATGTTCAGGTAGTCCGGGTAGAGGTGTCCGACGCGGATCTTCACGCCGCCTGCTCCCAGTACGGCCGCACCGCGCCGACCTCGCCGATCGACTTTCGCAGCGCGAGCATCGCCGTATAGGTGGGGAGGACGACAAGCTCCTCCGCGGGACCCGAGAGCGCGAGCCCCCGCTCGAGCCCGGCGCGCAGGCCGGGGAGGAGGGCGATCCGCTCCGCTGCGAAGCCCGCATACTTGAACCGCAGCGCGAGCTCGGCGGCGCGGTCCCCCGTCGCGACGACGTGCTCGAGGCCGTCGAGCAGGGGCTCGAAGTCGACGTCCCAGATCCACGAGACGTCCTTGCCGTCGGCGATTGCGTCGTTGAGCGCGATGACGGCGACGCGGGGCGGACGCCCTTCGACGAGCGTGCGGATCGCCTCGTTCGCCCCCGCCGGATTCTTGATCAGCAGCATCAGCACGCGCCGGTCGGCGATCGCGATCCGCTCGAAACGTCCGAACGCAGCGCCGAAACGCTCGAGCCCGGCCGCGACGTCGTCGAGCGCGACGCCGAGCGTCCGCGCGAGCGAGGCGGCGGCGAGGGCGTTGTACACGTTGTAGAGGCCCGGCACCCGCAGGCGCACGCGGCGCGTCCCCTCGGGCATGACGAGCGAGAACGAGGCGTGCTCGAGCCCTGCGAGCTCGATGTCGCGGGCGACGACGTCGAGCGGCGGGCGCGTGTTGCCGCAGGCGGGGCAGCGGTAGTCGCCGAGATGCCCGACGTAGGCCGCCGCGTACTCGTACGGCGTTCCGCACGACACGCAGTACTTCGAGTCGGCGGCGTGTTGGAGCGACGGCCGCGCGAGCCGACGGTCGTCGACGCCGAACACCAGCGTGCCCGGTCGGACTGCGGCGAGCCGGCCGAGCT
>JBJMJE010000250.1:0-5289 GCA_045806505.1 Gaiellaceae bacterium | reverse complement strand
AGCACGACCGATTCGATGCCTTCGACTTCCAGCAGACGTGCCAGCGTCAGCCCGGCCGGCCCGGCGCCGACGATGCCGACCTGCGTGCGCTCCTGCTTCACCCCTCGTCGAGCACGCGCTGGAACACGGCGAACGCGCTGTTCGCCGCCGGCACGCCGCAGTACACGGCCGAGTGCAGCAGCACCTCTGAGATCTCGTCGTCGGTGAGCCCGTTCCGCCGCGCGCCGTGGATGTGCAGCGCGAGCTCGTCGAACCGCCCGAGCGCGACGAGCGCCGTGAGCGTGATGGAGCTGCGCGTGCGCCTGTCGAGGCCGGGTCGTGCCCAGATCTCGCCCCACGCGTAGCGCGTGATGAAGTCCTGGAAGTCGCTCGTCTGCTCGGTCGTCTGCTCGCGCGCGCGCTCGACGTGCTCGTCGCCCAGCACCTCGCGGCGGATGCGCATGCCGCGGTCGAACGCGTCGTCGCTCATGCGAGGTGCGCGAGCAGCGCGTCGTTGAATTCGTCCGCGCGCTCGACGTTCACGAGATGCGCGCCGTTCGGGATGACGACGACGTGCGCGTCGGCGATCTCCGCTGCGATCGCTTCCAGGTGCTCGGGCGGGGAGGTCGGATCCTCGGCGCCGGCGATCGCGAGCGTGCGCGCAGGGATGTCGCCGATTCGACCGCGAACGTCGTACTCGCGCAGGATCTCGCAGTAGCGCACGTACACCTCGGGCGGCGTCGACACGAGCATCCGGCGGAAGCGTTGCACGTCGTCGAACACCGGCGTGAACCAGCGGGGAAGGACGGCGTCGGCCACCGCCTCCATCCCGGCGCGGCGCACGAGCGCGATCCGCTCGTCCCACGTCTCTGCGGTGCCGAAGCGCGCCGACGTCGCGGCGAGCACGAGACGCTCGATACGGGCAGGCGCTTCGAGCGCGAGCTGCATGCCGATCGCGCCGCCCAGCGACAGGCCGACGAACGAGAAGCGTTCTGCTTCGACGGCGTCGAGCACTCGGCGCGCAAGCCCGCGAACATCTCGCACGTCTTCCATCGGCGCACCGTCGTGCCCCGGATGCTCGACACGGACGACGTCGAAGCCGCTCAGGGCCTTTACCTGCGCGTCCCACATCTCGCTCGTCGCTCCGAGCGAGCCCGAGAGGACGACGGTTCTCACGAGCGATAGAAGGCGAGCGCGCGGTCGACGAACGCGTCCGCCGCGCCGAGGTATTCCTCCGGCTCGCGCGCGTCCGGTGCGAATCGCTCCGACTCGGACATCGTCTCTGCGCGCAGGTTCGCGCGCATACGCTCCGCGTCTATTTCGAGCCGCTCGAGCGTCCCGCGCAGCGACGCTGCCGCGCCGCCGGCAAAAGCGAGCGCGTCGCCGACCGCCTTCCACTCCGCGTGCCACGCGCCGGCTGCTCGCTCGTGCTCGTGCTCGAGATCGAGCAGCACTCCCGCGGCCGCGCGAACGTGCGCGGCGCACGCGCGGGTGAGCGCGGGGCCGACCGGGTTCCGCTTGTGCGGCATGGTCGACGAGGCGCCGCCTTCCGGTAGACGGACTTCGCCCACTTCGGTCTGCGCGAGCAGCGCGACGTCGAGCGCGATCTTCGCGCAGAAGCCGGCGGCGACCGCCAGCGCCGCACCGAGCTCCGCGACCGGCAGCCGCCGCGTGTGCCACGGCAGCACCGGTTCCGGCAGGCCGAGCTCCTCCGCATAGCCGCTCAGCACGTCGAGCGCGTCGTCGCCGAGCGCCGCGAGCGTTCCCGCGGCGCCTCCGAGTTGCGCGGGCAGGCGCATCTGCGCGAGCCGCCCGCGCGCGTGAACGATCCCGACGAGCCAGCTCGAGGCCTTCAGCCCGAACGTCACCGGCACCGCCTGCTGCAGCAGCGTCCGGCCCGCCATGACGGTTGCACGATGCGCTTCGGCGAGCTCGGCGCATGCGCGTGCCACGCCGTCGAGCTCCTCGACGACGATCGCCGTCGCGTCGCGCGCGACGAGCGCGGCTGCGGTGTCGAGGATGTCCTGGCTCGTGGCGCCGCGATGAACGTGCTCCGAGCGTTCGCGCAACCGGCGCACGAGCGGCTCGACGGGATTGCCCGCGCTGCGACCGTCGCGGACGAGCTCCTCGATGTTGAGCGCGTCCGGCGCGAAGACGTCGCCGAGCTCGAGCGACTGCGCCCGCGCAAGCGCACGCTCCGCCGCGAGCATCGCCCGCAGCCAGGCTGCGTCGTCGAGCGCCGCGCGCAGCTCGTCGGGGACGAACAGCCCGTCAAATGGCAAAGAACATCGTCTGCCCTTCGCCCTGCAGGCTGATGTCGAAGCGGAACGCGCCGTCGTCGTGCTCCGCGTCGGAGAGCTGGATGCGCGTGAGCTGATGCTTCAGCAAGCCGCGCGCGAAGACGTATGCCTCGAGGTGTGAAGTGTCCGGCGCGATGACGAACGAGAAGCCTCCCTCGGCGTCGGTCCCGCAGCGGCCCCAGCGCCGGCTCGCCGCGTCGAAGATCTCGATCACGCCGTCCACCACCGGCTCCTCCCGGCCGTCGAGCAGGCGGCCGGCGAGGCGGACACCATCTGCGACGAGCTCGTTGTCGCGACGCCTGCAGAGGCCGATCGTGAAGAACGGCCCGACGGTCTGCGACGGCGTGCGTGGGAGTGTCATGACTCGCTCGGTGTTGCGCTCGCGCCGCGGCCGAGGACGATGTCCCACGTGTAGCCGAGCGCCCATTCCGGTTGCGTCCGCTCGAGGTCGAATCGTGCGACGAGCAGCGAGCGCGCCTTCGGGTCGCGGACGGAGTTGAAGATCGGGTCGTACGCGAAGAGCGGGTCGCCGGGGAAGTACATCTGCGTCACGAGGCGCTGCGTGAACAGCCGGCCGAAGATCGAGAAGTGGATGTGAGCGGGCCGCCACGCGTTCTCGTGGTTGCCCCACGGGTAGGCGCCAGGCTTCACCGTCACGAAGCGGTAGCCGCCGTCGTCGTCGGTGAGACAGCGGCCGGCGCCGGAGAAGTTCGGGTCGAGCGGCGCGGGATGCTGGTCGACCTCGTGGTGGTAGCGGCCGGCGGCGTTCGCCTGCCAGACCTCGAGGAGCGCGCCGCGGATCGGCCACCCGTCCTCGTCCAGCACGCGGCCGGTCACGACGATCCGCTCGCCGAGCGGGTCGCCCGCGTGCTGCCGCGTCAGGTCGTCGTCGTGCGGCCCGAGCGCGTCCTGGCCGAAGACGGGGCCTTCGAGTTGGTGGAGCTCCTCGGGGAGCGTGACGAGCGGCCGGTTTGGCGCGCGCCAGCGGGTCGAGCGGTAGCCGGGGTAGTCGAGCTGGACGTCGGGGCCGAAGTCCGGGTCGTCCGGCAGGACGATGGGCGTCTGCTCGTCGCTCACTGCCACGTGCCGCCGCCTCTCGCCTCCAGCGCTCGCAGCGCGTGGAGCTCTTCGGACGTGGGCGGCGCCGTCCTTTGCAAGTTGTCGGAGACGTGCAACTCCCAACCCGTGGCGCTTGCGGCGTCTTCGGCGTCGACACCTCGATGCACCGCGGTGAGCGTCAGCTCTCCGTTGAGGGGCTCGAGGATGCCGAGGTCGGTGACCACGACGCGAACGTTGTCGCCGACGCTCGTCGTGAAGTCGAGCTCGGGGACGAACGCGCGTTTCGAGTGGCGGAGCAAGACGAAGACATTCTCGACCGACGTGGCGATCTCGGGGGCGCCACCCCCGCCGGGCAGGCGCACGCTCGGGCGGTCGTAGTCGCCGATCACGGTGCTGTTGAGGTTTCCGCGGCGGTCGACCTGCGCGGCGCCGAGGAAGCCGACGCCGATGCGGCCGCCCTGGAGCCAGTACGAGAACATCTCCGGCACCGACACCACCGCGTCCGCGGTCTCGGCCAGCTCGCCGTCGCCGATCGACAGGGGCAGGTGCTCCGGCTTCGCACCGATCGTCCCGCTCTCGTAGATCAGCACGCAACCGGGCGCGTGCGTGCGGCGCGCGAGGTTCGCGGCGAGGCTCGGGAGGCCGATTCCGACGAAGCAGACGGAGTCGCTCGTGAGCCGACGCGAAGCCTCGACGGCCATCATCTCGTCGGCGGAGTAGCCGTTCTCGCTCACGCCGCGGTGGCCGCCGCCTCGAGCACGTGCCGCTCCATCCAGTCGCGGAACCGGTCGCGGTCGCGGCTGATGCCGTCCCACGCGACGTAGAAGTCGTTGTCGCGCTCGTAGTAGCCGTGCGCGTACGACGGATGTGCCCCTCCCGGCGCGAGGGCCACGGCATCGACCACCCACGCCGGCAGCACGATCGCACCCGGCCGCGGCTCGAGCTCGTCGACGATCTCCTCCACCGTCACGATCGACCGCGCCGAGGCGAGCACGACCTCCTTCTGCACGCCCAGGATGCCCCACAACTGGACGTTGCCGTGCCGGTCCGCGCGCTGCGCGTGGACGATCCCCACGTCCGGCCGGTGCGCCGGCACCGCTGCGAGCTCCTCCCCCGTGAACGGACACTCGATCGTCGCCACGCGCGTGCGGGCCGGCAGATCGCCGCCCCGGTAGCCCCGCAGCACGCCGAACGGCAGGTTCGCGGCCCCCGCCGCGTACGCCGCCGCCATGCCCGCGTGCGAGTGCTCCTCGAGCTCGAGCGGTCGTGGCCATCCGTTCTCGACCGCGTCGCGGAAGCGGTGCAGCGAGCCGACGCCCGGATTGCCGCCCCACGAGAACACGAGCTTGCGTGCACAGCCCATGCCGATCAGCTGGTCGTAGATCACGTCCGGCGTCATCCGGACGAGCGTCAGGTCGCGCCGTCCCTGGCGGATCAGCTCGTGTCCCGCCGCGTGCGGGATCAGGTGCGTGAAGCCCTCGAGCGCGACGACGTCGCCGTCGTGCACGAGCTCCGCAACGGCCTCGCGTAACGTCAAAACGGGAACGGATGCGACCCGCTCGAGATCGTCACCCAGCGCAGCTCCGTGAACTCGTCGACCACCGCCTGCCCGCCGAACCGGCCCCAGCCGGAGTCCTTGACCCCGCCGAACGGCATCTGCGGCTCGTCGCCCACGGGCTGGTCGTTGACGTGGACGATGCCGGCTTCGATCTTCTGCGCCAGCTGGAGGCCGCGGTCGGCGTCCGAGGTGATGATCCCGGCGGAGAGGCCGTACGACGTCCTGTTGGCGCGCTCGATCGCCTCGTCGGCGTTCCCGACGATCTCGATCGACGCCACCGGCCCGAAGGTCTCGACCCGCGCGAACTCCGAGTCGTCCGGAACGTCGGTGAGCAGCGTCGCCCGGTAAACGGTGCCGTCCGCCTCGCCGCCCGCGAGCACCTTCGCGCCCTCG
>JBJMJE010000249.1:0-13670 GCA_045806505.1 Gaiellaceae bacterium | reverse complement strand
ACGATCCGGCGGCCGCTCACCGAATGGTGACGGGCGTGCCGACGGGCAGCAGACGCGCGAGGCGGAGGATGTCCGCGTTACGCAGCCTGATGCAGCCGTGTGACACGCGGCCCGGGATGAGCTGCGGCTCGTTCGTGCCGTGCACGCCGACGAACCCGCCGCCGGGCCAGTCGGTGAGCACCGCCGAACGCGCGCTCGTGCCGAACGCGACGGGGCCGTAGAAGGGGCTCCGGAACTTCGTCAGCTTGTCGCGAATGAAGAACTCGCCGGCCGGCGTCGGGGACTCCGGCGTGCCGACGCCGATCGGGGCTTCGAACACGACGCGGTCGTCCCGGTACAGCGTCGCTCGGAGCTCCTGTCGGTCGATCACCAGGCGGGTCTGCACGAACTCGTAGCCGCCGAGCGCCGATCGCGGAACCCAGCCGACAGTGCCGTTCGGCAGCACTGGGAGTCGCACGAGCGCCCAGACGGTCCCGGCCGAGACCTCGTCGCGCAGCACGAGGACGATGTTCGTCGTGTCCTCCGGCGTCGTCGTCGACAGCGTGGTCACGGCAGCGCTGTCGTCCGTCGGATAGCGGTGCGCAACGACGGTTCGCAGAACCGGTGCCCAGCGCGCCGCATTATGCGGATGGTCGAGCAACACCGGTCGGTGAGGAGCGAAGGCGGGGTTCGGCGAAGCGGGTAACGCGGGCAAGGCGAGCGCGGCGGCCTGCGCGTCCGCGTGCGCGGCCTCGGGCGCGGCGGCGCCGATGTGCGTGCGTCCCCACGTCAGGAACGTCGCCGCGAACGTCGCGACGGCGGCGACGGAGGCCGTCGCGAAGAGAGCGCGGCGCCGGTTCCTCATCCCGTGTACGACGGCGAGGATCTGCCGGTCGTTCGCGAGCGCCGGGACACGAAATGCGTCGACGCGATCAGACGCGACATCCGCGACTGCGGAGCCGGCCGGTCGAAGGCGTAGGTCGCGGGCTGGAGGCCGACGATTCGCCTGATCCAGGCCGCGTGGCGCGTCTCGACGGAATGCAGCGTTGCGACCGCAGCGACGATCTCGCGGGAGTCGAGCCGCACCGCCTGCCACTTGAGCAGCGCGGAGGTGAGCTCCTCGAACGCGACGGCCGTCTTGATGAACGGCCGCTCCCGCTCGGTCACGCCGTGGAAGTCGAACGCCGGCGACGGCAGCGCGTCGCGGCCGAGCAGCTGCTTGATCGCCTGCGCATGAGCGCGCTCGTGTGCTCCGACCACCCTTGACCAACCCAACGTCGTGCCCGAGAGCGCCCCGATCCGCTCCGCCTCCGTGTACAGGGACGCCTGGAGATACTCGAGGGCGAGGTCGAAGCGCAGGATGGCGATGTCTCCGCGGCTCCACCGGCGCGCCGACCGCGCGTGCGCCGGCGCAGCGAGTCCCACCGCGGCGGCTCCGGCGCCGCCGACCACGCGAAGGAACCCGAGGCGAGTCTGCGGAAACGCGGCTGCCGCAGTCTCGCGCAGCGCACCGTCGCGATCGACGGTATCGAGCGTGCGCAGCAGCTCGAGCTCGCGCTCGACGCTCACCGGACGTGCAGCCTCTTCAGGATGGCGTCTACCTCGGCCGTGCCCGCGCCGGGATCGGCGGCTCGAGGCGCGGGCGCCTCGTCGGCGATCGCGCGGATCCAGGCGGCGTGCCGGCCCTCGACGGAGACGATCTCGAGCGCCGCAGGTAGCGCCTTCTTCGTCAGGTTCCCGGCCTGGCCGTTGTACGCAGCGACGGCGAGCTCCTCGAGCTCGGTCGCCGTCGCAATGAACGCGGCGCGTTCGCGCGTCGCCTTGCCGAAGCGGAATGTCGGCGCCGGCCGGGCATGCCTCCCGAGCGCGCGCCGCAGACGCGCAGCGTGCGCCCGCTCGTGCGAGCCCGCGACCTCGGCGAAGCGCCGGAGCTCGCCGTCGAGCTTGCCGTGCGCGAGCGCCTCCGCATAGAACGCGCTCTTCAGATCCTCGAGGAGCAGCGCGAACGCGAGGATCCGCCGGTCTTGCGCCCTCGAGACGCCGCCCGCCGAAAGGGCGTCGGACTCCTCGAACGACGTCAGGCCCGCGAGCGCCGCGCCCCCGAGCAGCGCCAGCTTCAGAAACCTCCGCCGATGCTGCGCCGAGCCGAAGCTGCCGTCGGGCGTAGCCGGGCTCGACGCCGAGTTGTGGTGCATGCCGACCCCCTGTGCCGCATTTCCTCCGCGGGCGCCGGTCGAGGACGCCTCGGGGCGGAGATTAACGGGTCCCGATATCTCCGCGGGCGGCGCATAATCCCGGATGAGACGGCGCGGAGGTAGCCAGAGATGACGTCGCGGGACGACGGCGGGTTTTGGATCGAATCTCGGCGGAAGCGCGTCTCCGCCGCCGACGCCGACGGCCCGTCGACGGACCTGCTCCACGCGCTGGACGAGTCGCTGCAGATCGCGGAGCCGGCGGAGCACGACGCCCGGGAGGTTCCGCACCGCGCGCCGACGAAACCACGCGCTCGCCGCGCGGCCGTTTCGCGCTTCCCGCCGGGCCCGAGAGAGGCCTTGATCCGTCGCGTGCTCGCAGCGGCCGTGCTCGCGGCGGCCGCGGTGGCGGTCGGCTGGCTCGTCGCCTGGGTGTTCGGCGGCTGATTCTCCTACGGGCGCCGGCGCTCGAGCTCCGCGCCCACGAATGCCACGATCCCGTCGAGCTGCGCTTCCATCGTCTGCCGGCGGACGTTCTCGAGGCCGCGCGCGACCAGCTCGCGCCGTAGCGCCTCGTCCTCCGCGATCCGGGCGACTGCGGCGGCGGCCCGGTCCGCGTCCGCCGGCGGAACGAGGAGCGCGCTCCCCGACCGCTCGACGGCCGCCGGGACTCCGCCGACGGCCGTTGCGACGACGGGCGTGCCGGCCGCCTGCGCCTCGAAGAGCACCTGCGGAAAGCCCTCCGTCAAAGACACGTGCAAGAAGACGTCGTGCGAGCGGTACAGAGCGCGCAGCGCGTCGCCCTGGGGGACGTAACCCGCGAGGTCGACCGCGTCGCGGACGCCCGCGCGGGCGGCGTGCTCCGCGACCGCTTCGGCGAGCGGCCCGTCGCCGGCGATCGTCAGACGCCATCGCCCGTCGCGCGCGCGGAGGCGACTCAGGACGTCGACGAGCAGCAGCGGGTTCTTCTCCGGATCGAGCCGCCCGACGCTCAGGATCCGCGCGGGCGGTGCCGCCGACCGGCCTAGCGCCTCCTCCGCAGAGACGAGGTCGCCTTCCTTGACGAGCGAGAAGCCGGTCGAGAGGACCGGGCCGCCGCTGCGCGCGTACTTGCGGGCGAGGTCATCGCCGACGGCGACCGTCGGCGCGGTTCGCGCGAGCAGCCGGAACGTCGCGTCGAGGACGTGCGCGGCCGCGACTGCCCAGACCCACCTGCGGCTCGGCAGCCTGCTCGCGATGTACCGCGGATAGTCCTGGCGAACTCCGAGCACGAGAGGAACACCGTGTCGCCGTGTGATCAGAGCCAGCGCGACCGCGATCGGGTGCGGTCCGAAGATCCAGGCGGCGTCCAGACGGTCGAGCTCGCGGACGAAGACCGCCTGCGTCTTGCGCAGCACCCGCAGCTGCGCCAGCACGGACGTCACTCGAGTGTAGTGCGGCAGCGGCACGAACCGGACGCCGTCCGGGAGGGCGTAATGGCTGCGGCCGGGCTCCGGGTGCAGGCGGCCGAAGACGACGACCTCCTCGACGCGCGGCGGCAGCGACGTCACGAACCGGATGAACGCCTGATGCGTCCAGATCCGCTCGCCGTCCGACCGGTACACGAGGTCGGAGTAGACGCCGATCCTCATTCGGAGGTGTCTGGGCGCACGTATCGGGCAAAGGTTGCCGCGTGACTCCCGGCGAAACTCGCTGCCGCTTCTCCCAGGCAGGCCGGAACGGAGACAGCGCGATCGCGGAGCGCGTGCTGCTGGGCTCGCTCGGCCTCGTCGCCTACACGTTCGTCGGCTATCCGGCCGCCGTCGCCACGCTGGCGAAGCTGCGGACGCGGCCGCCGGTCCTCGACCCCGCGTACGAGCCGAACGTCAGCCTCGTCGTCGTCGCCTACAACGAGGAAGAAGTCATCGCCGAGAAGCTCGAGAACTCGCGCGGGCTCGACTATCCGTCCGGGCGGCTCGAGCTGCTCGTAGTCGCCGACGGCTCCGACGACGAGACCGTCGAGCGAGCGCGGGCGTCGGGGGCCGCGCGCGTCCTCCACGAGCCCGTGCGGCGCGGAAAGCTCGCGGCGATGGCGCGCGCTGCGGACGCGGCGACAGGCGAGATCCTCGTCTTCTCCGACGCGAACAACCTCTACGAGCCGGGGACGCTGCGGGCCGTCGTCGCGCCCTTCGCCGATCCCTCGGTCGGCGTCGTGAGCGGGCGCAAGGTGATCGACGACGGGTCCGGCCGAGGGCTCGACCGCGCGGAGAGCCTGTACTGGCGCTACGAGTCGGCGCTGAAGAAGTGGGAGACCGCGACGGGATCCGTAGCCGCGGTCGCGGGCGAGATCATCGCCTTCCGGCGAGCCGCGTTCCGCGTACCGGGTCACCGCTTCCTCGTCGAGGACTTCGTCCAGGCGATGCTCGCGGCGCTCGACGGCTGGCGCGTCGTCTACGCGCCCGATGCCGTGTCCGTGGAGCGCGCGTCCGCCACCGTCGGCGACGAGGCCACGCGGCGCGCGCGGATCGTCAGCGGCCGCTGGCAGGCTCTCGTCGCGCTGCTGCCGCGGCTGCTCGTGCGCCGGCCCGGGCTCGCGTTGAAGGTGATCTCGCACAAGGGTCTCCGGCCGCTCGTCCCGGGCGCGCTCGTGCTCGCGGCTCTCTCGAACGTCGCGTCGGCCCGTCGCGGCCGGGCGTCCCGTCTTCTCCTCGCCGGCCAGGCGGGCTTCTACGCCGCGGCGCTGGCGGGGTATCGGAACGAGCGCGCGGGACGTCGCAACCGCTTGCTGTTCCTCGCCTACTACTTCTGCCGCATGAACTTCGCAACCCTCGCGGGGCTCCATAACTTTCTCCGCGGTCGCGACGCGGCGGTGTGGGCGAAGGTGCGCCGCGGCTGACCGCTCAGCGGATGCGCAGCGTGTTGCAGCTCGAGCGGCTCGCGTGCCCCGCCGGGTCCCACGCGCGAACGCAAAACCTCGCGACGGCGCCAGTCGGCAGTCCTTGCCACCGCACCGCCGTCGGCGAGCGCGAGAGCGACACGTGGTACGGGCGACGCAGCGATGCGACCCGCCTGCCGCCGCTGACGACGCTGATCGTCTCGCGCGTCGCGTCGCCGTGGTCGAAGACGCGGTAGCGCACGCTCACGACGCGGCCGCGCTCGCCCGTACTCGGCAACGCCTGCACAACGGGCGTCGTGTCGGCGACGGCTCGGAAATCCGCCAGCGGGATCGGGCTCACCGTGCCCGCGGTCACGAGGCCGTCCCAGTTCGCGGTCGCCTCGTACTCCATCATCACCTTCGGCCGGCCGCCGTTGTCGATCACGTACATGCCGTAACGCTGCAACGCCCGCGCGATCGTGATGCACGCATCGTCGCATCCCCGCGCGCGCAGGTCGTCGCGCGTCAGCGTCGGGTCGAGCTGCAACCGCGTTCCCTCCGGGAGCGCGTCGCGTGGGCCGATGCCGTCGGACTTCGTCGCCGGGTAGACGTGCGCAGGCGACGGATACGGATAGGCGAATGCCAGCGCGTGCCGGATTGCGCCGCCCTCCAGTTCGCACGGGCGGACGAGGCCGGCGAGGTAGGGGACACCGGCGCCGCGCGAGCCGAACGGGTCTCCGGCGGCCGTCCGCGGCGGAACGCCGCTCCAGTTCGTGTTGTAGTGGTAGGCGTTCGTCGCCTCGACGTTGTCGCCGGACGGGTCGAAGCGCCAGGCGCCCCACTCGTCGCCGCTTTCGGGATCGACGACGACGATCTGCCCGTCCGAGCCGGATGCCGGCTTCGCACTCGTCGGTAGCGGCAGCGTGAACGTTCCGCCGTGCTGCAGGCGGATGGTCCGGCCTCCGTCGTGGACGTTCGAATAAACGCCGTCGACCTGCACGCGCCGCCGCGGTGTGGCGGCGGAGACGTCGTAGACGGGATACGTGTATTGCGAGGGATCGCTCGTCAGCGGGTCGCGGAGCCCGACGAGCTTGCGATCCAGACGAGGGTCGTACGAGGGACGGACGAGCGGCGTATTCCACGGACTCCAACTCGCGTAGGGCCGGCGGCACTGTTGCGGGGCAATGCGGTCTGTGCGGTCGGGGTCGGCTTGCGAGCCGCCACGCCCTACGTGAAGACCGGCGGCCGCGAGCGGCACGATGATCAGTACGCCGACGACGGCGGCAACCCGGCCGCTCTCTCGCACCTCGCGAAGCTATACCGAATCCTGGACGCCCACGGCCGCCGGATCGTCCACGTCGTCGACGCCGGCCCATGCGAGCTGGGCGCGGAGGCCCTCCTCGAGCGAGACGCGCGGCTGCCAGTCCAGCTCCCGCCGGGCGCGCGACGTGTCTGCCGAGGTGCGACGAACGTCGCCGACGGCGACTACGTCGTACCGCGCGTCGAGGGAGCGTCCGCTCAAGCGCTCGGCGATGGCGATCGCCTCTCGTAGCGACGTCTCGCTGCCTCCGCCGACGTTGTAGACGGCTCCGGCCGAGCCACGTTCCATTGCCGCGACTGTCGCAGCGACGGCGTCGGCGACGTACGTGACATCGCGGCTCTGCTCGCCGGTGCCGAACACCGTGAACTTCGCGCCGCCGCCGAGCGCGCGAGCGATTCGCGTGAACGCCATATCCGGACGTTGCCGCGGACCGTAGACCGTGAAGTAGCGGAGCGCGACGTGCTCGAGGCCGCGCGATTCTGCGTACGCGCCGGCCAGTTGCTCGCAACACAGCTTCGTCACGCCGTAAGGGGAAACAGGCCGCGGAGGGGTTTCCTCTGGTGTCGGATACGACTCTGCATTTCCGTAGACCGACGACGACGATGCCCAGACCACGCGCAGGCCCAGACGCGCGGCTGCCTCGAAGACTCGCTGCGTCACGATGACGTTGTCGCGCGCATAGAGAGAGAACGTTGCGCCCCAGCTTCCGCGGACGCCCGCCTGCGCCGCCAGATGGAAGACCCCGTCGGCACCGTCGAACAGCTCTTCGAGCTCCGCGTCGGCGAGGTCGAGCTCCACGAAGGTGAAGTCGGCTCGTTTTGCAACCGAAGCGAGGTTCGCCTCCTTCAGCTCGCGCTCGTAGTAGTCGGTGAACGCGTCGACCCCGGACACCTCGTGGCCGCGATCCAGCAGATCGCGCGACAGATGGGAGCCGATGAAGCCCGCTGCGCCCGTGACGAGGTAACGCGCCATCGCCGGCTATCTCCCTGCACGGCGGACCGTAAAACGCTCGGTTGCATCGACTGATGCGTCAGTCGAGGCACGTGCGGTCGCTCTGGCGTTTACGCAGCAACCATCGGTAAAAAAGCGGCGCAACGTCGTCCACACAGGAGTCAGGCGGGTGACACGTGACTGAAGACGCGCTCGTCGAGCTCGGAGCCCCCGACGGGGCCGTCGGTCGCCGTGTCACCGCGCAAAGAGGCTCGACGCAGGGTGCCGCGTTCACTTCCGCTGCGCTCCTCCTCGGCGCCGTCGTCACTGCGGCTGCGTACGTCGCCGGCACGCTGGGCGTCGGCGCCCACGCCAGAACGCCGCAGACGACGTTGGAGGCGGCCGGTGCGGTCGTGGCGCTCTGCACGGCGTACGTCGTCTACGTCCGGTTTCGCCGGCGCTCTTCCTCCGACGACCTTCTCGTCTGCGCGGCCTTCTGCGTCTTCAGCGCGGCGAGTCTGACGCTGGCGATTCCCTCGACCTCTCGCGCGGCCGTGCCGGCAGTTCGCTTCGTCGTGTGGGCGCCGCTCGGCGTCGCGCTAGTCGCAGCCGTGCTCCTGGCGGCCGCGTCGCTCATGGCGCCGCGACGCGTCCGGCGGCGAAACGTTGCAGTCGCATGCGTCGCCGTAGCGGCAGGCCTCGCCGTTGCCGTGGTCGAGGTCGGGGTGTGGCAGCTCGGCCGCTCGCTGCCGCTGCCGGCTGTCCCTGCCGCCGCGGACGGGCTCGAGCTCGTCGGTCCGACGTCTCTGCTCGCAGGCGACGTCGCGCTGACGCTGCTGCTCGTGCTCGCTGCGCTCGCGTTCGCGGCCCGAGCCGCCGCCGGCCGCGACGAGCTCGCTGGCTGGCTCGCCTGCGGTTGCACCGTCGCCGCGTTCGCGCCGTTCGAACACGCCGTGCTCGCCGCATCGTCCGGGAGCTGGATCTACGGCAACGACGTCGTCCAACTCTCCGCGTACGCACTCGTGCTCGTCGGAGCCGTACGGGACGACCGTCGTAGCGCGCGTGAGGCGGCACGCGCCGCGCTCGAGGCCGAGCGCCGCCGCTTCGCGTGGGCGCTCCACGACGAGCTGACGCAGGATCTGGCGGCGATCGGGCTCTATGCGCAAAACGCTCTGGCCGATGGCGACCCCGGGCCGTGGCTCGAGGAAATTGCCGTCACTGCAGAGCGGACGCTCGCTTCGAGCCGCTCGGCCATCAGCATCCTCTCCGACGCGAACCCGCCGCTCGACGAGATGCTGGCGATCGTCGCCGAGGACGCCGCAGCGCGGGCCGGCTTGCGGGCCACGGTTTCGGTAGATCCGGGACGCGAGCCCGACGCGTGGACGGCCGAGGCGCTCGTCCGGATCGTGCGGGAGGCGATCTGGAACGCCGCCCGCCATGGCGCAGCGACGGACGTCACGGTGAACGTCGCGCGCGACTCCGGCCTCCGGCTCGTGGCCCGAGACAACGGCGCGGGCTTCGACGTCCAGCGTGTGCGCGAGCGCGGTGGGGGCTTCGGCCTCGCGAGCATCCGTGCCCAGGTCGAGGAGCTCGGGGGAACGCTGACCGTCGCTTCGGCTCCCGGACGGGGCACGGTCGTCGAGGCGGGTTTCCCGTGCGACCGACGGTCCTGATCGCAGACGACCACACCGCTCTCCGCAGGGGCGTCCGGATCGCGCTCGAGCGGGGCGGCTTCAGCGTCGTCGCGGAGGCCGCCGATGCTCCGACCGCCGTCGAGGAGGCGGTGAAGCGGCGTCCTGACGTGTGCCTGCTCGACGTGCGAATGCCGGGCGGAGGCGGAATCTACGCAGCGGGCGCGATCACAGCGCAAGTCCCGTCGACGACGGTCGTGATGCTGACCGTGATGGCCGACGACTCGTACCTCTTCTCGGCACTCGAGGCGGGGGCTGCGGGCTACATGCTGAAGGAGACCGATCCGAACCGCCTCGTCCAGACCCTCGGGGGCGTTCTGCGGGGCGAGGCCGCACTTCCGCGCACCCTCGTCGCGCGTCTGATCTCCGAGTTCCGGCTGCGCGAGAGCCGCGACGGCCGCCGCCGCGCGCTCGAGTCGGATGCCGGGACCACCCTGACCAACCGGGAGTGGGAGGTACTGCGACTACTCGGGGAGGGCCGGAAGACGGCGGAGATCGCGGAGGTGCTCGGCGTGACGCCGGTCACCGTTCGCTCTCACGTCGCGATGGTGCTCGCGAAGCTCCGCGTTGCCGACCGCGCCGCGGCCGTGCGTCGGCTCCAGGAGCTGCCGGATGTTTGAACAGAGATCGTTGAGGCGGTTCAACGGTGGTGCCTCGCAAGGGCTGTTCCGGACCCGTCGGGCCTCGCCGAACGACCGAAGAAGGGGCTGTTTTGCAGGATTTTGTGTGCAAATGCCTCAACACGGTCCATCGAGACAGACGCAGGTTTCAGCGAGTTTTTTCTCCGAACGTGACAGGACCTGCGCCTGAGGCGTCCTTGTACGGGCACGGAACGGCGGCGGACGCGAACGGGTAGGCCGAGCGGCCTATTGCGGGGGGAACGTCCCTTGGCGATCATGGCCTGACTTTTGTTACTGCGACGTTTGGGCGGGTCGCGCGCCAGCGACTCGACCATTAGGGGGAACTGCGGTGGGGGAGACTGTGCACCGGCTCGGGGGGCTGCCCGAGCGGACGCCTCGACCGGGCGTCCGGCTGATACTGGCGGACCGAAGGACGATGTTCGCGGCCGCCGTCCGCTCCGTGCTCGAGCGGGCCGGCTTCGAGGTAGTCCAGGTCGAGAACCGGGACGAGCTGCTCAGGTGCGCTCGAGCCCGACCTGCCGATCTCGCCCTCGTCGACACTCGGCTCCCGCCGCGCGGCGGCGTCGAGGCGATCGCGGCGCTGACCCAGCAGGTCGGCACGCGTGCCGTCGCCTGGGACGCCGATCCCAGCCCGCGTACGATCGTCGCGGCGATCCGCGCGAACGCGCTCGGCTATCTCCCGAAGAAGGTCGCAGCGGCGACGCTGCTCGAGATGGTGAACGCCGCAAGCCGCGGCGAAGCGACGGTGCCGCCGGTGTTGACGCCGGAGATCGCGGAAGAGTTGCACCGTGCAACCCGTCGGCGCCGGGCGAGCGCACGCGTCGCTTCCCTCTCACGACGAGAGCTCGACGTCCTCGCGCTCGCAGCCCGCGGTAGTGGGAACCGCGAGATCGGCCGTGCGCTCGGGATCTCCGAGTTCACGGTCAAACGGCACATGCACAGCATTCTCAGGAAGCTCGGCCTGGACTCCCGCCGGGACGCAGCCGCGCTCTACGAAGAAGCGCGCGGCACGGAGACAGCGAGCGCCGGCTTCGGCGCATACGAACGAACCGGCGGCATCGCGGGTCGAGGAGGAGGCTGAGATGAACGGCGTCGATACGGAGGCTCCGCTCGCGCGCGAATCGCGAGCGCCTGCGGCGGGGCGGGAGCAAGTAAAGAGAGCGCTGAGGCAGGCCGTGCTGGCAGACGCGCATCCGATGTGGCTGGAGAGCGTGGCGCAGATCTTGAAGGACGGCGAGATGGCGGTCGCGGCCAAGACCTCACCGGGCGACGACGCGCTCGCGGCGCTCGAGGAGCTCCGCCCGGACGTACTCGTGACGGAGCTCCTCGCGCGGTCGGGCGAACTGGACGCGGGCGCATACATCCATGCGGCGCGCGCGTGCTCGCCGGATACCAAAATCGTCGTTCTCGCGGCGGCAGCCGACAGGCAGACCGTGCACGACATGCTGCTCGCCGGCGCAGACGCGTACGTCATCAAGACTGCGCGTCCCGAAGACCTGCTAGCGGCGGTGCGGCAGACGTTCGAGGGCTCGGTCTTCCTCGCCCCCGCCGAGTTGCTCCGGAGCCCGAAGCCGGTCCCGATCTCGCTTGAGGTCGTGCCCGAGGCGAGGGAGGCGGCGCTCGGCGCGCTGACGCGGCGCGAGACGCAGATCCTGCGCCTGATGGCGGAAGGCCTGACCAACGTGCAGGTCGCCCGGCAGCTCTGGCTCAGCGAGCAGACGGTGAAGTTCCACCTGTCGAACATCTACCGGAAGCTCGGGGTCTCGAACCGGACGGAGGCGAGCCGCTGGGCGCAGGTCAACGGCCTGCTCGCGGCGTAGCGGGCAAGCTGGGCGGCGCACTGGGGCAGGACCGGCTCGCGGACGCCTGCGGCGTGCGTCCGCGACCCGGGGCTCCTGCCTACGGACGCGTGCCAAACACGTCCGCTGACGCCTGACCGGTGGACTGGGGGAAGGCGGCCAGGGCGACGTGAACCCTCATGCTCCCGCTCCGGAAGCAACCGAGGTGACGGTCTGCGCGAGGATCTTGACGTCGAGGGCGAACGACATGTTCCGCACGTAGTCGATGTCGAGTCGGAGTCGCTCGTCGAACGTCATGCTGTTGCGCCCCGTGACCTGCCACAGCCCGGTGATCCCGGGCTTCACCTCGAGGCGCTCGGTATGCCAGAGGTCGTACGTGCTCGCCGCGAACGAGGTCGGGCGTGGCCCGACGAGCGACATGTCGCCGCCAATGACGTTGAAGATCTGTGGCAGCTCGTCGAGGCTCGTCTTGCGGAGGAACTTCCCCACGCGCGTGATCCTCGGGTCGTCGATGATCTTGAAGTCCGGCGGCGGCAGGATGTTGAGATGCTGAAGCGACGCCTTCAACTCCTCCGCGTTCTGCACCATCGTCCGGAACTTGAGCATCCGAAAGCGCGCACCGTGCAGACCCGTCCTGAGCTGCGCGAAGACGACGGGGCCGGGCGAGTCGAGGCGCACGGCGAGATAGCAGAGGGCGAGCAGCGGTAGCACGAGGGGCAGCAGCGCGACCGAGACGACGACGTCGAACAGACGCTTGGCGGCCCGGTAGACCGGACGGCGCGGGATCACGATGCGGCGGCGCTCGTCGGAACGGCCCGCAGGGCGGCCAGCGCGTCGGGAGTGCTTGCGCCCGTCGTCGCGGCGTCACGTTCCGCCGTGGGCAGAACCATCCGGCCCGCCGCCATCTGGAGAAGCGCAGTGCCGGTGAGCGCGTCGGTCGGGAAGACGGCGACGTTGACGACCGCAGGCGCAAGCTCGCGGCTCCTCGCGTCCCGGAGGCGCGCGACGACTACCTGGGCCGCGCATTCGTCCGACTCGGGCAGGAGAACGTAGACGCACGAGCCGGAGGTCCAGACCGTGTCGGTGGCGCGCACGAACCGGCGCAAAGCGGCCGCGGCCTTTGCGGTCGGACGAGCGCCGGTCGACGAGACGATGCCGATCAACGCGAGCGGCCGTTCGTAGCGCCGGCTCCTGGCGAGCTCGGTCGCGAAAGCGTCGTGCATCGTGTTCTCTGCGCTGGGGCGGCGGGCGCGGCGAAGGCTCCGCCGCAGCGGCCGCTCCTCCGCCGATCCGGTGGCGAAATCGGCGTCGCGCTCGAGGGTCACGGTTCCTTCCACGGGACGTGAATCGTAAGAACGCGTGTTCTCGATCGCTACGCCAGAAAGGGCGGTTCACGGGCAGGTCGGTCACTACCCGATCGGGCGGTCCGGCGGCATCGGCGCCGCCTACACGATCGACCAGGCCGAACTTCGAGACGTCGGCGCCTGCAGGCGGCCTCTTAGCCGGTGGTTTGGCCGCCGTGCACTCGCGCCTGCGTTAGCTCGTCTTCGCGAAGCGGTGGACGGCTTCGAGAAGCTCCTGCGTCTTCTCTCTTGCGGCGTCTTCGTCGCCGGAGGCGAGCGCGCCGGCGACGCAGTGCTGGACGTGCTGGTCGAGGATCCGGAAGGCGAAGCTTTCGAGGGCGGTTGAGACCGCGCCGACCTGCGTGAGGATGTCGATGCAGTAGCGGTCGTCGGCGAGCATCCGCTCGATGCCGCGTACCTGCCCCTCGATCCGGTGCAGGCGCTTGGTCAGCGCGTCCTTGTCGTCGTGGTAGCCGTGGTGGTGAACGTGCTCGTCGGTAGCGGTGCTCATGAGACTCCTTCCCGGGCGCTGCTGAAGCGCCGCAGACGCAGGCTGTTGGTGACCACGAAGATGCTGGAGGCCGCCATCGCAGCGGCGGCGATGATCGGGTTCAGAAGGCCAGCGACTGCAAGCGGGATCGCGGCGACGTTGTATGCGAACGCCCAGAAGAGGTTGCCCTTGATCGTGGCGAGCGTCCGCCGCGCCAGCCGGATCGCGTCCACGGCCGCGCGCAGGTCGCCGGAGACGAGCGTCAGGTCGGACGCCTCGATCGCGACGTCGGTGCCCGTGCCGATCGCGAGCCCGAGATCGGCCTGCGCGAGTGCCGGCGCGTCGTTGATGCCGTCGCCGACCATCGCAACCAACTCGCCGGACTCCTGCAGGCGCTGCACCTCCGTCGCATTCCCGTCCGGGTACACCC
>JBJMJE010000248.1:0-29188 GCA_045806505.1 Gaiellaceae bacterium | reverse complement strand
GGGCCGTGTCTGACGAACAAGTACTCGACGCAGCGTCAGGACATCACCGGCCTGATTCTTCGCGACGACGGCGCCACGACGTCGATCTACGCGGCCGTCGGGGCGCGCGGCTACGGCACGTTCGTCCAGCAGAACCTGGGCCTGAACGGCGCCAACGCGATCTACCGGCTCGGCGCGATGCCGGCGAGCGGCTGTCCGGCCGCGACGAGCTGGACCGCGCTCACGAACGGCTGGCCCGTCGGCACCGCGAGCGGCGTCCCGTGCAACCCGCCGCTCGGCGACACCGTCACGCCGTGCGCCGCGACGGCGAACAAGCTCGGCCGCATCGAGCTGGCGATCGCACCGAGCGATCCGCAGGTCCTGTACGCGGAGGTGCAGAAGATCGACCCGCAGCCGAACTGCGGTGCGCTGCAACTCGTGAGTGCGACAACGGCACGCGGCTGCTTCCTCGGGCTGTGGCGAACGTCGGACGGGGGAACGACGTGGACGCAGGTCGCGGACCACTCGACGATGAGCTTCCCCGAGGGCACGACCACGGCCGGGCCGTGCGGCGAGGACACGCCGCAGATGTGGTACGACATGGGCCTCGCCGTCGACCCGAACAACCCGGACGCGCTGTTCCTCGACGCGATCGACATCTGGAAGTCGACGGACGGCGGCAAGACGCTCACGGACATCAGCTGTGGCTACCACACCGGCGTCACGCCGGTCGCTTCGCCCGTTCACGTCGACCAGCACGCGCTCGCGTATCAGCCCGGTTCGTCGACGAACCTGATGGCCGGCAGCGACGGCGGCATCTACGTCTCCAACGACGCGGCGAACGCGCCGCAGGGAACCGCCACCGGGATCGTCAACCCGCCGACGTTCAAGGACGTCAACCTGACGATGAACACGATCGAGTTCTACGGCGGCGACATCAGCCAGAACTTCGCGACGTCCTCGACGCCGTTCATCGTCGGCGGCGCGCAGGACAACGGCTCGTCGTACGGGCAGTTCGGTCCGGGCGCGACGTGCCCCGACACAGGCTGCCAGTGGTCGCAGCGGATCGGCGGCGACGGCTTCTACGCGCGCATCGAGCCGAAGCAGGGACAGCGCGTGTTCATGGAGAGCCAGAACGGCAACCTGCAGCGGTCGACGACCGGCCCTGCCGGCCCGTATCTGGCCGCGACGGGCGGTTGGGCCGGCGACCGGCTGTCGTTCATCTTCCCGTACAAGATCGACAAGTTCGCGTGCCCGACGACGACGTGCGACCACATGATCGCCGGCTCGTACCGCGTCTTCGAGTCGATCAACGGCGCGTCGAACTGGTACCTGAACAGCCCCGATCTGACGAAGGGCAACCTCGGCGACCGCTCGTACATCAACCAGCTCGACTACGCGCCGACGACGAACGGCAACGCCATCGTCGGCACGAACGACGGCAACGTGCAGTACGGCTTCGGGCTCGGCACCGGCACCGCGAACACCGCCACGTGGGTGAACGTCACGGGCGCGAACAGGGTGCTGCCGAACCGGCCGGTCCAGGACGTCGCGATCAGCCCGCAGAACGCGCTCGTCGGCTATGCGGCCGTCGGCGGCTTCAACGAGAACACGTCGAAGACGCCGGGACACGTGTTCCAGCTCACGTGCACGACGTTCTGCAACACGTCCACGTGGGTCAACAAGAGCGGCAACCTGCCCAACATCCCCGTCAACGCGATCGCCGTCAACCCCAACGCCCCGAAGCAGGTCTTCGCGGGGACGGACTGGGGCCTGTACTACACCGACGACATCACGGCGGCGACACCGGTCTGGAACCACTTCCAGAACGGGCTGCCGAACACGATGATCTGGAGCTTCTCGATCGACCGCGGCGCGACGACGCTCGCCGTGTTCACGCGGTCGCGCGGCGCGTGGGTGATCCCGCTGCCGGCGTCGTCTGGGCAGCAGTTCACCGTTTTCTCGGATGACTTCGAGACGAACAAGGGCTGGGCGACGTCGTCCGGCAGCTGCAACTGGACAGCGACCGGCGACGCGCACAGCCCGTCGACGGCATGGACGACGGCGCCCTACACGGACGTGTGCGACACGAACCTGGACAGCCCGTCGATCGCAATGCCGAGTGGCTCGGACACGATCCGGCTCTCGTTCTCCGAGAAGCACAACACGGAGGACTATGGACCGGCGGGCGGCGCCGGCGGCTGCCCGTGCGACTACGGGGTGGTGCAGCTGTCCACCGACAACGGCGCCACGTACGCGAGCGTCGGCAACGTCTACGCGGGAGCCGCTCCCGCGTACTCGCAGACGACGATCCCACTGCCGGACAGCGCGTCGGGTAAGACGATCAAGCTCCGCTTCCACTTTCATTCGGACGCGAACACGTCGGTTCCGGACGGAGGCTGGTGGGTCGACGATCCGGTGCTGACGGCAGAGCACTAGTTCGTCCGACAAGCGTGTCGCTCTCCCGGTAGCGACATGACGAGGGGGCCGGACTTACCGGCCCCCTCCCTCTACCATCGCGGCGTGCCGCACGTGCTGCTGATCGCGAACCCGTTCGCGTCGCGCGTGAGCGAGCCGATGCTGCGCGACGTCGCGGCGGTGCTCGGCCGTGCGGCGGATGTCGAGACGGTGGTCACGGAACGTCCTCGTCACGCGACCGAGCTCGCCGCGCGCCCGGCGGACGCCGTCGTCGCATTTGGCGGCGACGGCGTCGTCAACGAGGTGCTGAACGGGATTCCGGAAGACCTGCCTTTCGGTGTCTTGCCCGGCGGCGGGACGAACGTCTTCGCGCGCGCGCTCGGGCTGCCGCGGGATCCGCTCGCCGCCGCGAGACGCATCGCGGACGCCATCGGCACGGGGAGCACGCGCCGCATCGGGCTGGGCCGCGTGCAAGGTCGCCGCTTCGGCTTCGCGGTCGGCATCGGCTTCGACGCGGAGATCGTTCGCCGGGTCGACGCGCGCGGCCGGACGCCGGACGGGCGCCGCCCCGGCGACCTGACGTTCACGTACGAGCTCTTGCGCGTGCTCCGCCGGACACGCTTCACGCTCGATCCGTGTATGGAACTCGCGGGCCTCGGCCGCGCGGCCGCCGCGATCGTCGTCAACTGCGATCCCTACACCTACGCGGGTCCGGTTCCGCTGCACGCCTCGCGGGAGGCGAGGTTCGAGCTCGGCCTCGACGTGGCCGCTCCCGCGCGAATCACGCCTCGCTCTCTGCCACGCCTTGCGTCGTATCTCGTTCGAGGCGCGGGCGCACCGTCCGATCTGCTTCACGCGCACGACGTGGAGCGGATCGAGATCTCGTGCGACGGGCCGCTCCCCCTCCAGGCGGACGGGGAGGACCTCGGCGACGTCGAGCACGTCGTGATCGAGGCCGAGCGCGACGCGGTCGAGGTGTTGGCGTGAGGCCAGGCGGTACATTCCGTGCAATGGCGCAGGTTCTTCCTGCCGAGCGTGATCTGCGGCGCGTGATCGGCGACGACGAGACCCCCGACCGGGAGCTCGACGGCGTCGACGCACGATTTCTGCTCGACCTGTACCGGTCGCTGATCCTGCTTCGCACGTACGACGAGCGCTCGGTCGTGTACCACCGGCAGGGGCGCATCGGCACGTACGCGATCTTCTGGAACCACGAGGCGATGCAGGCGGGCTCCGTGCATGCGCTCGCCGACGACGACTGGATCTTCCCGAGCTACCGCGAGTCGGCGATCGGCCTGCTGCGCGGAATGCCCGCGGCGACGGTGCTGTCGTGGTGGCGCGGCCATCCCGCCGGCTGGTGGAACCCGCTCGACTACAACGTCGCCTCGATCTGCGTGCCGATCGCGACGCACGTGCCGCACGCGGCAGGGCTTGCCTGGGGGAAGAAACTGCGAGGCGAGTCGACGACCGCGATCGTCTACTTCGGCGACGGGGCGACCAGCGAGGGCGCGTTTCACGAGGGCGCGAACTTCGCCGCCGTAACGCAGGCGCCGCTCGTCCTCTTCTGCAACAACAACCAGTGGGCGATCTCGACGCCGCTGTCCGCGCAGACGCACGCGGAGACGCTGGCCGACAAGGCGGCCGGCTACGGCATGCCGGGTGTTCGCGTGGACGGCGGCGACGTGCTCGCGGTGTACGAGGCGACGTGCGAGGCCGTCGAGCGCGCGCGCTCCGGCGGTGGGCCGACCTTCATCGAGGCCCTCACATATCGCGCTGCGCCGCATGCCACGGCTGACGACCCGAAGGCGTACATCGACCTCGAGCGCGTCGAGGAGGAGAAGCAGAACGAGTGCGTCGGGCGGTACGAGCGCTACCTGCAGCGGCTCGGCGTGCTCGACGACACGACCGCGGCCGAGATCAAGGCGTGGGCTACCGGGCTGATGCGCGAGGGGATCGCCGCGGCGGAGGCCGAGCCGCCCGCGGATCCAGCGCTGCTTTTCGAGCATGCATTCGTCGATCCGCCCGCGTCATTCGGCTCCGACCTCGCCGAGCTGAGGCGGATCCTTGGCTGAGCTCTCGATCGTCGAGGCGATCAACGACGCGTTCCACGTGGAGCTCGAGCGCGATCCCGATGTGATGGTCCTAGGCGAGGACGTGGGCCGTGCAGGCGGCGTGTTCCGCGCGACGGCCGGTCTCCGCGACCGCTTCGGCGCCGACCGCTGCTTCGACACGCCGCTCGCCGAGGCGGGCATCCTCGGCGCCGCCGTCGGTCTCTGCATGGCCGGCTGGCGTCCCGTCTGCGAGATGCAGTACGACGCGTTCTCGTACCCGTGCCTCGACCAGCTCATCAACCACGTCGGCCGCTACCGCTGGCGCACCGGCGGAAAGATGCAGTTCCCGCTCGTCGTGCGCATGCCGTACGGCGGCGGCGTCCGCGCGCCGGAGCTGCACGACGACTCGCCCGAGACGTACTACGTGCACACGCCCGGGCTGAAGGTCGCGATCCCGTCGACGCCTGCGGACGCAAAGGGGATCATCGCCGCCGCGATTCGCGATCCGGATCCCGTGGTCGTGCTGGAGCCGAAGCTCCACTACCGCACGATCCGCGGCGAGGTGCCCGAGGGCGAGCACGTCGTTCCGCTCGGGAAGGCGCGCCTGGCGCGCGAGGGAACGGACGTCACACTCGTCGCGTACGGAGCGATGGTGCCGCTGTGCGAGAGAGCGGCCGACGCGTTGGAGGACGACGCGTCGGTCGAGGTGCTCGACGTGCGGACGCTGAAACCGCTCGACGAGGAGGCGCTGCTCGCCTCGGCGGCCAAGACCGGTCGCGTCGTGATCGTGCAGGAGGCGCCGCGGACGCTCGGGTATGCGGCCGAGGTGGCGGCGATCCTCGCGGAGAAGGCGATCCTCGACCTGCACGGGCCCGTGCTGCGCGTGACCGGCTACGACGTTCCGTATCCGTACTGGCAGATCGAGGACGCGTACATGCCGTCGGTCGAGCGCGTGCTCGACGCGGTCCGCAAGCTCCTGGCGTTCTAGTGCTCCACGAGCTCGCGCTCGAGCGGCAGAACCTGCACGGCCACTTCTCGCGCGACCTGGCTCCCGCGCTCGCGATCGAGCCGGGTGACTCGGTGCGGATCTCGGTGCCGAACTCGGGGTGGCGCCTCGACTCGGGCGAACGGTTCTCGCCCCTCGACGAGAAGCTCGACGCCGGACACGCGCTCGCCGGGCCGATCGAGGTGCGCGGCGCTCGTGCCGGGCAGATGCTCAGTGTGTCCATCGACGAGGTGCGACCGGGGCCGTGGGGAGTGACGTTCGGCAATGAGCACGAAGTGCGGTGGAAGCTCTCTGGCGACGTGGCGCGGTCGGGGCGATTCGCGGTGGCGATGGCTCCGTTTCTCGGCGTGCTCGGGATGCCGCCGCCCGACGGCGACTTCTACACGACGATCCCGCCGCGCCGGTGGGGCGGCAACGTCGACTGCAAGGAGCTCGTCGCCGGGACGACGCTCTTCCTGCCGATTCCGGTGGACGGCGCGCGATTCTCCGCGGGCGACCCGCACGCGGCGCAGGGCGACGGCGAGGTTTCGCGGACGGCGATCGAGTGCCCGGCGCAGGCGACGCTGACGCTCGACGTGCAGGACGAGCCGCTCGAGTGGCCGCGCGCGCGCACGAGCGACGCCTGGCTGACGTTCGGCTTCGACGTCGATCTCGACGTCGCGGCGAGGATCGCGACGGAGGAGATGCTCGGAGTGATGCAGGAGCTGCACGGGGTCACGCACGACGAGGCGCTTGCGCTGGCGAGCGTCGTCGTCGACCTGCGGGTGACGCAGGTCGTGAACGAGGTCGGCGGCGTGCACGCGGTCCTTCGCGACGGCGCGTTGCGGTGACTCGGCGGCTCCGTCTCTGGCTCGAGGCCGGCGGGTCCGGCTTCTACCTCCGCGACGCGGCGACCGGGGAGCCGGTGCGCCGCGACGATCCACGTCTGCACGTCGTTCCCGTGGCCGGTGTCTCGTACCGGGCGGAAGTGCTGCCGGACGAGTCGTTCGATCCGGGCCGGCGGCTGTCGCTCGTGCCGGAGCCCGATAACGAGCACGATGCGAACGCCGTGGCGATCTGGAACGAGGAGCGCACGCTGCAGGTCGGATACGTGCCGCGCGCGGTCGCGCCCGATGTGCGCGGCGACGAGCAGGCGGTGTCGCTGTGGCGGGTCGACGGCGGGCTCCGCGTGCTGATCGCGCCGGCGGACGCGTGGATCGGCACGCCGCGATGAAGCTGTATGCATGGCAGGGGCCGGACCTCTTCGAGCTCGCGTTCGTCGAGCTCGGCCACGACCGCCTCACCGCGCGCGGCACGCAGGTCCGCTCGTCGTACCGGCTCACGTACGTCCTCGAGACGTCGCACATGTTCGTAAGCGAGCTGCTGCGTGCGGAGGTCGAGACCGCGCACGGGATCGGGACGCTCGATCTGAGGCGCGGGACGAAGCCGCTGCGGGACGACGTGCTCGACCTCGACCTCGCGAGCTCGCCGCTCTTCAACTCCCTGCCCGTCCTCCGGGACCGGCTGCACGAGGGAGCCGGCGACGCGCGGGAGTACGCGATGGCGTTCGTGAACGTCCCGGAGCTCTCCGTGCAGCGGTCGGCGCAGCGATACGCGTCGCTCGGGCGAGGCGTCGTCCGCTACCGCAGTGGCTCCTTCAGCGCGGACTTAGAGTTCGACCGGGACGGCTTCGTCGTCCGCTACCCGGGTCTCGCCGAAAGGGTTCGCTGATGCCGTACGAGTTCAAGCTGCCGGATCTCGGCGAGGGCCTGACGGAGGGCGAGGTCGCGCGCTGGCTCGTCACCGAGGGCCAGGACATCGCGGAGGACGAGCCGCTCGTCGAGATCCAGACGGACAAGACGACGGTCGAGATCCCGTCGCCGGCCGCGGGCGTCGTGGCGAGGATCCTCATCGCGGAAGGCGAGGTCGTGCCCGTCGGGACGGTTCTGGTCGTGATCGGCGCCGACGGCTCGAGTGCGCCCGCGTCTGAACCGGCCGTGTCCCGCCCCGCCGAGGACTCGGGCCGTGTCCAGGCGACGCCGCTGGTGAAGAGAATCGCGAGGGAGCTCGGGATCGACCTCGCAACCGTTCGCGGCACGGGGCCCGCCGGCCGCATCACCGAGGAGGACGTTCGGTCCGCTGCTCGCGTGTCTCCGGGCCGGGACGCAGGACACTCGTCGGAGGGCCGCCGCGAGCCGCTGCGTGGGGTGCGCCGGCTGATCGCCGATCACATGACCCGGGCGCACCGGGAGGTTCCGGCCGTGACGTGGGTCGAGGAGTGCGACTTCTCGCGCGTCGACCTCGGCCTGCTCGTGCCGACGGTGCTCGAGGCCTGTGCCGAGTCGCTCCAGGAGTTCCCGGAGCTGAACGCGCGCCTCGACGGCGACGCCATCGTCTACCTCGACCGTTACGACCTCGGGTTCGCGGTGCAGACCGGGCAGGGGCTCGTGGTTCCGGTCGTCCGCGACTGCGCGTCGCGCTCGATCGACGAGCTTGCCACGGACGTCAACCGCCTAGCCGAGGCGGCGCGCGCCGGAACGCTGAAGGCGGAAGAGCTGCGCGGCTCGACGTTCTCCGTCACGAGCGCCGGCAAGCTCGCCGGCCTCTTCCAGACGCCGATCGTGAACCACCCCGAGGTCGCCATCCTCAGCGTCGGCCGCATCGCCGAGCGTCCCGTCGTTCGTGACGGCGACGTGACGACCGCACCCGTGGGCTACGTCTCGGTCACCTTCGACCACCGCGTCGTGGACGGCGCGCGAGCCGCCGCGTTCGGGCTGCAAGTCATCTCGCGCCTCGAAAACCGGAAACCTCCGGAGCGCGTAGGGTCGTAGTCAGGGGAAACCTCGAGGAGGGAGGCACATGAAGAAGATCGTGGTCCTTTTGGTTGCGTTTGCGGCGCTCACGGGTGCGGCAATCGCGTTCGCAGGCTTCAACCAGAACTTCGGCACGCACCTCCGCGGTCGGACGGAGAACCCGCCGCGCGCCACGCAGGCGCAGGGCCAAGCCCTGTTCCACCTTTCCGACGACGGCCTGTCGATGGAGTACAAGCTCATCGTCGCGAACATCGACAACGCGTTCATGGCGCACATCCACATCGGGCCCGCCGGCGTCAACGGGCCGATCGCAGTCTGGCTGTACCCGAGCACCACGCCCGGCCTCACGGCACCGCTCGGCCAGGGCAGGCTCGACGGCGTGATCGCGCAAGGTGTCTTCACGGCGGCGAACTTCACCGGTCCGCTGTCCGGACACTCGATGGCGGACCTGGTGTCGCACATCATGGACGGCACCGCGTACGTCAACGTGCACACGAACGACGGTGTTGACGGCACCAACACCGGGCCCGGCGACTTCCCGGGCGGCGAGATCCGAGCTCAGCTCGTCGACTAAGCGAGAGCGGGCTGCTCGAGGGGCAGATGCCTCTCGAGCAGCTGCTCGATCTGCGGCATGTTCGCGCGCCCGTCGATGCGCTCCACCACGCGCTGGTCGATCACGAGCACGAGCGACGGAACGTTCTCGACCGCGAACTTCTCGAGCAGGCGCGGATGCTCGTCTGCGTCCACGCGCCGGACCCGCAGCCGGTCGCGCTCCTTGCGCTGGACGTGCGCGAGGAGGCTCTCCATGCGACGCGCCGGGCCCGAGGTCGAGCGCGTGAAGAAGACGAGCATGGGGAGCGGGGCCGGGTCCACCGCGTCGTCATCCCCGCTTCGCGAGCAGGCGAAACTACACTCCGCACCTCATGTACGAGCTCTGGCTGATCGGCATCGCGGCGGGAATCGGCGTCGCCCTCGGCCTCGCAGCGGCGGGGGCATTCGCGCGAACTGCTCGCGCGCCGGTCTTCGCGGCCGCGGTCGCGCTCGTGGGCGGCGGGCTGATCGGCTGGCTCGTCTTCGACTGGAAGGCCGGCGTCGCAGGCGCCGTCGCCGGCGCGCTCAGCGGCTTCGGCGCCGGGACGTTCGCGCGCGGCGCGGTGAGGCGCGGCGGCACGTCCGGAGGCACGGCGGCGATCTTCGTCGCAGCCGCAGTCGTCGCGTTCGCTCTGTCGTTCATCCCGATCGTCGGCTTCATCGAGGCGATCGCAATTCCGGTCGGCGGGCTCCGCTCGCGCCAACGCGCCGACGAGAAGTACGCCGGGCTCCGCACGCTTGCGAAGTAACAAGGCGATCCTGATCGTCATCGACGGCCTGACGCCGTCGACCTTCGAGAACGCCGTCGGCGATCGTTCGGCGCCGACGCTCTCCGCGCTCGCCGACGCCGGTTCGTACCGGCGCGCCGTGACGACGTTTCCCTCGCTGACACCCGTCTGTCTCACGTCGATCGCGACGGGCGCGCACCCGGACGTCCACCACATCCCGCACCTCGTCTGGTGGCACCGCGACGAGCGGCGCATCGTCGAGTACGGCTCGTCGTTCGGCGCCATCCGCGCGGCCGGAACGCGGCGCTCGATCCGCGACACGATCGTCGGCATGAATCGCGACCACCTCGCCAAGGACGCAGAGACGATCTACGAGGCGGGCGAGAACGCCGGAATCACGGTCGCTGCCGTGAACATCACCTGCTACCGCGGCCCGCACCGGTACGCGCCGACCGTGCCGGGCTTTGCTTCGGCAACGTTCGGCCCCAAGCGCTTCTTCTTCTACAACCTCTACGAGTCCGATCCGATCGGCGCGCCGCTTGCCGTGCGGAACCGCGGCGGCGGCAGCGTCGACGAGTACGCCGCGGCGGCGGGCCGCTGGCTCGTCACGCGGGACGGGTTCGACCTCCTCGTCTACTACCTCTCCGATCTCGACTTCGCGTCGCACGTCCACGGTCCGGACGGCGTGCGCGAGCAACTCGTGAAGACGGACGGAAGCGTCCGCGCGCTCGTCGACGCCGCCGGAGGGCTCGATCCGTTCCTCGAGCGGTACTCGGTGCTCCTGTGCTCCGATCACGGACAGACGAACGTGCGCGACGCGGTTCGACTCGAGGAGCACGTGCATGCGCCGGCGATCGTCACCGCGTCCAACCGCGCCGGGATGATCTACACGGACGAGCCGCGTGTCGCAGCCGCGAGTCTCGACGGCGTCGAGGCCGTGGACGCGGTCTTCTTCGTCGAGGACGGCGCGGTCGTCGCTCGCAAGGACGGAGCCGAGGACGCGGCCGTCCTCGACGCGTATCCCCTCGGCCGCGAGCGTGTCGAGGCCGCCTTGCGCAACCCGAGCGCGGGCGAGGTGCTTGTTTCCGCCGCGCCCGGCTGGGAGCTCGCAGACCTGGCCGGGATGCACCATTCGGGCGGCGGAAGCCACGGATCCCTCGGCGCCGGGGACTCCGAGGTGCCGATGCTCGGGATCGGCATCGATCCGCCCCCGCGAACCGTGGACGTCAAGGACGCGATGCTCGCCGGCGTGCTCTCGCCCGTGCCGTGATCGACGCGCGTCGCCGAATGGTCGAGCATCAACTCGCCGATCGCGACATCCGCGACGACCGTGTGCTCCGCGCAATGGAACGCGTGCCGCGCGAGCTGTTCGTGCCGGAGGAGCTGCGCCGGCGCGCGTATGACGACGCCGCGCTCCCGATCGGCAGCGGGCAGACGATCTCGCAGCCCGCGATGGTGGGGCTGATCTGCGAGCTCATGGCGCTTCGCGGCGACGAGCGTGTGCTCGACGTCGGCACCGGCTCCGGCTATCAGGCGGCGGTGCTGGCGGAGCTGGCACGGGAGGTGCACACGGTCGAGCGCCTGCCGGAGCTCGCGGAGCGCGCGCACGCCGCGCTCGAGGCCGCCGGTTACGGCGACCGTGTCGTCGCGCACGTCGGCGACGGGACGCTCGGCGATCCCGAGCACGCGCCGTTCGCGGCGATCGCCGTCGCCGCTGCGGCGCCGAATGTGCCGTCGACGCTCTACGAGCAGCTCGAGCCGAACGGTCGTCTCGTGCTTCCGATCGGCAGCCGTCACGACCAGTTGCTCGAGCGCGTCGTCCGGGAGGCCGACGGGCCGACGGTGACCCGTTCGGTGCCCTGCCGCTTCGTGCCGCTCGTCGGCCGCGAAGGATTCGCTCGTTCTTAAGCGTGCGCACGTGACGATCACCGGCCGCGTTCAGGGCGTCGGCTTCCGCTACGCGACACGGCGGCGTGCGCAGTCGCACGGCGTCGACGGTTGGGTGCGCAACAACGTCGACGGCACCGTCGAAGCGGTGTTCGAGGGCGAGTCGGAGCATGTGGACGCATTGGTAGCCTGGTGTCGCCGCGGGCCAAGCGGCGCGCGGGTCGACGACGTGAGGGTCGAGTTGGAGGCGCCCAGTGGCGAACGCGGTTTTCGCGCAGGCTGAGAGGAAATCGATACAGGCGTGAAGAGACGCCTTGCGGGCGAGTTGCTTCGCCTCCCGGTCAGAACGCGTGACATCAGGATCGGCCGTGCCGTCGACGTGATCGTCGACCCGCTGCACAACCGCGCGGTCGGGTTCGACGTGCTGTGTCGCGACGACGAGCATCGGTTTCTCCCGTGGACGGCCGCGGTGATCGACGAGAAGTCGATCGCGGTCGATTCGCCGATCGTGATGCTCGGGAAGGACCAGCTCGCCTTCTACCGAGATCGCGCGCGGTCACTGCGCGCGCTCGTCCCGATGCTCGAGCACGTGCTGATCGAGCCGGACGGAACGCTCGAGGTCGTCTCGGACGACGCCGCGTAGTGGACGCGGTCATCCGCGCGCTGCGCGCGCCGCACAACTGGGTTCAGCTCGGGAAGTTCTGCGCAGTCGGCGTGAGCGGCTACGCCATCAACCTCGCCGTCTACACCGCGCTGCTGAAGTGGGCGGGGCTCCACTATCTCGGGGCCGCGGCCGTTTCCTTCTGCGCCGCCGTGTCGAACAACTACTGGTGGAACCGTCACTGGACGTTCCGTGGCCAGCGCGGGCACTTCGCCTATCAGGGAATGCGCTTCGTCGTCGTCTCGGTCGTCGCGCTCGTTGCGAACCTGATCATCCTCCGGGTGCTCGTCGGCTTCGGCGTGGACAAGGTCCTCGCGCAGGCAATCGCGATCGTGCTCGTGACGCCGCTCAACTTCGTCGGCAACAAGCTCTGGAGCTTCGCGCGGTAGCGGCGCGAAACGCGCCGCTAGGCTGACTCGGTGCGCCGCGCCGCCGTCGTACTCGCGCTCTTCTTTGCGGTGGCAGGGGCCGCTCACGCGGCCGACAATCCGATCGGCCCGGTCTACGACGCGAAGGGTCGCATCATCGAGACGCCGCTTGCGCCGCCGGAGCAGCCGAAGCGCCTGACGCCCGGCAAAGCCGTCGACATCTTCCTCGTCTACCCGAAGGTGAAGGACTGGCTTTCGCGCTATCCGAAGAAGGGGCGCTCGACCGCCGCCGACTGGAACACCGACACGCGCTCGTGGCAGGTCAACGTGTGGTGGGGCAAGGCCGGCGAGATCGCGACCGGGCGCGTCGACGACGCGACGGCGCACGTGACCGAGGCCTGGACGGGCCCGCAGGTCGCGTGGGGGATGGCGCGCGGCAGTCCCGGCGCGTTCGGCGGCAAGAAGCTGAACAGCTATCCCGTGTGGCTGGCGTTCTGCGCGATCTTCCTGGTGGGGCTCGTCGACTGGCGCCGGCCGTTGTCGCTGCGCACGCTCGACCTCGTCGCGTTGCTGTCGTTCTCCGTGTCGCTGTGGTTCTTCAACCGCGGCAACATCTTCGCCAGCGCGCCGCTCGCGTACCCGCCGCTCGTGTACCTGATCGGCCGCGGGCTGTGGATCGGCTTCACGGGACGCGCGACTGCGGGACGCACGGTGTGGCCGGTGTGGCTGCTGCTCGCGCTCACGGCCTTCGGCGCCGGCTTTCGTGCGACGGAGTACAACCACCGCAATTCGAGCGTGATCGACGTCGGCTACTCCGGCGTTATCGGCGCGCAGCGCATCGTCAACGGCGAGTGGCCGTACGGCCACATGCCGGTGGAGGAAGACCTGAAGGCCTGCGGGCCGTCGGATGCCAACGGCGAGACGCGCGAGCGCATCCAGACGAACGGGCGCTGCGAGTCTGCGAACCCGCGAGGCGACACGTACGGCCCGGTCGCCTACGAGTCGTACATCCCCGCGTATCTCGCGCTCGGCTGGAGCGGGAAGTGGGACAGGCTGCCCGCAGCGCATGCGACCACGATCGCGTTCGACCTGCTCTGCATCCTCGGGCTCGCGCTCGTGGGGCTGCGCTTCGGCGGACCGCTGCTCGCCGCGACGCTCGCGTTCGCGTGGACCGCGTACCCGTTCACGCAGTACGCATCGAGCGCGAACACGAACGACTCGCTGCTGCCGGCGTTTCTCATCTGGGGCTTCTGGCTCCTCACGTCACCGTGGGCGCGCGGGATCTTCTCCGCGCTTGCGGGCTGGACGAAGTTCGCCGCGCTGCTCGTCGCGCCGATGTGGATCACCTATCGGATGACGCGCGCGCAGATCGTGCGGGCGGCGGCCGGCTTCGCGCTCGCGACGCTCGCGGCGTTTTCGATCATCCTGCTCGAGCCGAACCTCGGGCACGCCGTTCGCGTGTTCTGGGAGCGAACGGTGTCCTGGCAGGTCAGCCGCGATTCGCCCTTCTCGATCTGGGACTGGCGCCAGTACCACGCACGCGGCTTGCCGGACCTCCACATCCTGCAGCGCTTCCTCGAGGCGTTGCTCGTCGTAGCGGTCTTCGCTTTCGCGTACGTGCCGAAGCGAAAGACGCCGCTGCAGCTCGCCGCTCTGACCGGTGTGCTGCTGCTCGGCTTCCAGCTCGTGTTGACACACTGGTTCTATCTCTACATCCCGTGGTTCTTCCCCTTCGTTGCGTATGCGACCCTGGCGCCGGCGGCGCCCGAGCCCCGCGCCGAGCCCGTTGAGCAGCCGGTCCGAGAGCTGGTCGCGACCGGCTGACTACCGCATCGCCGCGATCGCGGCGGTGGCGATCGCGGTGTTCATCGGTGCGTGGGTCGCGCTTCACCATGGGTGGCTTTCGCGCGGGCAGATCACGGACACGCCGGTGTACGAGCGCTACGGCGACGCGATCGTCGCGGGACACGCTCCGTACCGCGACTTCTCCGTCGAGTATCCGCCGGGGGCGCTGCCCGTCTTCGCTGCACCTTCCGTGTTCGTTAGCGAAATGCACGACGAGGCCTACACGCACGCGTTCGAGACGCTGATGGCGGCCTGCGGCATCGCGCTCCTGGTCGCGCTGGCGTTTTCCGTGGCGTCGCTCGGCTTCGGGCCGGCTGCGGCAGCCGGAGCTTTGGGTCTCGTCGCCGTCGCGCCGCTGCTGCTCGGGACAGTCGTGCTGACGAGGTTCGACCTCTGGCCGGCGGCGCTGACGGCGGGAGCGATGGCGGCGATTCTGTCCGGGCGCCTGCGGCTGGGGCACGGGCTGCTCGGCGCAGGAGTCGCGGCGAAGCTCTGGCCCGGCGTACTCCTGCCGCTGACGGTCGCGTACGTGTGGCGGACGCGCGGCCGGGGCGAGGCGTTCGTCTGTCTCGGCATCGCGATCGGCGTTGTCGTCGCGGTCGTGCTGCCGTTCCTCGTGATCTCGCCGGACGGCGTCTGGACGAGCTTCTCGCGCCAGCTCTCGCGGCCGCTGCAGATCGAGAGCATCGGCGCCGCCCTGATCGTCGCCGGGCATCACGTGCTCGGCACGGGCGCGACGATGATCTCGAGCCGCGGGTCCCAGAATCTCAGCGGCGGCTTCGCGAGCGCGGTCGGCGTCCTCCAGAGCCTCGTTCAGCTCGGTGTCCTGGTCGGGATCTGGTTCACGTTCGCGCGTCGCGACCGCTCGCGCCAGGAGCTCGTGCGGTACTCGGCAGCGACCGTGGTCGCGTTCGTCGCGCTCGGAAAGGTGCTGTCGCCGCAGTTCCTGATCTGGCTGATCCCGCTCGTCCCGCTCGTGCGGCGGTGGAGCGTGGCGGTGCTGTATGCCGCCGCGCTCGTGCTCACGCAGGCGTGGTTCCCGAAGCACTACTGGAGCTACGCCCTCCACTTCAGCGAAGCCGTGACGTGGCTCGTGCTCCTGCGCGACCTCGTGCTGCTCGGCTTACTCGTGGCGTTGCTGAAGCCGCCGCGCAAGGCTGCGGAGCCCGTGCCGGTGACAAATCGTCACGCATTCGTCACACCTGAAGCGACCGGTTGAGCCATGTCTGGGGTCAGACCCCGGACATGTCCTTCGCGAGAAGTGCCTGCTCAGCTGATCAAACGCCGGCTCCGGGATAGATCGCCACCGCGGACATGGCTGGGGTCAGACCCCAGCCATGTCCCGTCCGGACGCTGGAGCGAGCTCGGGCGGAAGCGGTTTGGCATGCACGACCACGAGCGTCTTCGTCGCCCGCGTGAGCGCGACGTAGAGCGCGCGCAGGCCCTCTATACGCTCGGCGCCCTCGGCGGCGATCGCCGCCGGCTCCACGAGGACGACGCGATCGAACTCGAGGCCTTTCGCCGCGCGCGGCGTCAGCGCCGTGAACGGCGTGGCGAGCTCGTCGAATGCGGCGTCGGCCTCTGCCGGCAGGTCCGGGAGGAGCTTCGCCGGCGCGATCAGCGCCGCACGTCCGTCGCGCGCGGCCTCGGCCGAGGCCTCGCGCACGGCCGCCGTGACGACCTCCGCGGCGGGCACCTGCACGAACCGCGGCGGCTCGTCGCCGTCGCGGTACGCGATCGGAGCCGCGACGTCGGGCGCGATCAGCGGCAGCAGCGGCAGCGCCAGCTCCATCACCTGGCGCGGGACGCGGTAAGCCAGCCGCAGCTCCGCCACCGACACCTCGCGCCCGTCGGCGAGGTGCGGCAAGAGGTCTTCCCAGCGGTGGTACTCGACGGGGCCGGCCGCCTGGGCGATGTCGCCGAGGATCGTCATCGCACCGGCGCTCCTCCGCGCGAGCATGCGGAGCTGCATCGGCGTCAGATCCTGCGCCTCGTCGACGATCACGTGCCCGTGCTGCTGGGGCGGCCCGTCGAGGAGGGCGCGCGCCTCGTCGATGAGCGGCAGGTCTGCGTCGCTCCAGCCACGGCCGCCCAGCTTCTCCTCGGCGAGCACGCGGCGGACGAGCTGCTCCGCCTTGACGCGCGGCCACGCGCTGTCGACGAGCTTGGCGAGGAACGTGCGCAGCGCACGCTCGAGCTCGTCGAACGACCGGAACGCGAGGTCGTCGAGCTTGCGCCCGTACTGCTCGTAGAGTCGCCGCGCGGCGAGCATGCGGAAGCGTTCGCGCCGCTCGGCGTGAGAGCCGCCGGCCGCCTTCGCCTCCTCGATCAGGGCCGCGACGTCGGGCGGCTCCAGGTACAGGAACGCGCCGTCGACGCGGATGCCCACGAGCTTGTCCGGCGGCGAGGGCAGCGCATGCACGGCCTCCGCGAGCCGCTCCGCGATGCCGACGTCGGACTTGCGCCGCGCGAGCTCGGGCTTCTCGCGCCGCGTCGGCTCGATCCCGGCGAGCTCGTCGATCGCCCGCTGCTCGACGCGCTCCTCGCCGAGCGTCGGCAACACGTGCGAGATGTAGTCCATGAACACCGGATTCGGCCCGACGACGAGGACGCCGGAGCGTTCGAGCTCCCGGCGGTAGGTGTAGAGCAGCCACGACGCGCGGTGGAGGCCGACCGCCGTCTTGCCCGTGCCCGGCCCGCCCTGGACGACGAAGACGCCCTCCGGCTCGCGTGTGATCAGCGCGAACTGGTCCGCCTGGATCGTCGCGACGATGTCGCGCATGTGCTCGTCGCGGCTGCGCTCGAGCTCCTCGAGCAGGATGTCCGCGACGCCGTGCACCACGTCTGCGGCCGATCCGTCGAGCGGCTCGTCGTAGAGGTCGAGCAACCGTCGTCCCTCGACGCGAAACCGCCGTCGTAACGTGACGCCCTGCGGCTCCGCGACGGTCGCGGTGTAGAACGGACGCGCGGCCGGCGCCTGCCAGTTCACGACGACCGGCGCGTCGTCCTCGTGCACCCACCGCCGGCCGACGTAGAGCGATGCAGCCGCGCCGTCGACGTCGAGCTTGCCGAAGCAGAGCCCGCGATCGACGTCCGCGAAGGTCGCGAGCCGGCTCCGCGCGTACTCCTCGAACCACCCTGCCTGGTACTCGGGTGCGTCCACTGCCTCGCCGAGTCGCGCGAGCTGCCGCTTGATGCGTTCGACGCAGTCGTAGGCGTAGTCGACGTAAGCCTGTTCAGTAGCGAGCTCGGGATGCGCCACGACTAAAGGAGGCTAGCGGTGGTTGCCGGTCCGACCAAGGCGCGGCTTTGCCGCGCCGGCGACCACTCATCTGCGAAGAAGCGCGCCTACAAGAGCCAAGGTCACGCGCGCGAAGCGCGCCTGACGGTCTACTCGGCCGAAGTGCTCGCACTTCGGCCGGAAGCGCGTCAAGCGACCTGCACGCGGACCGTGGCGCAGGACGACGCGCGGCCGGCGCCGTTGCATTCGACGAGCGCGCCCTCCAGCCGAACGTCGCCGGCCGCCGTCTCGAACCGGACCGGGAGTCCCGTGCGCATCCGCTTGATCGCGAGCTCGCTCTGCACCCCGATCACGCTGTTGTGCGGCCCCGTCATCCCGGCGTCGCTGAGCGCGGCCGTACCGCCCGGCAAGACGCGGGCGTCGTTCGTCTGCACGTGCGTGTGCGTTCCGACGACCGCCGTGACCTTCCCGTCGAGCCATTGCGCGAGCGCGACCTTCTCGCTCGTTGCCTCGGCGTGCACGTCTACCCACACGACCGGCGTATGCCGCCGCGCCTCCTCGACGAGCTCGTCGACGACCTCCCACATGCTCACCGGCGTGTCCATGAACAACGAGCCCATGACGTTGATCACCGCGACGCGCGTGTCGTTCCGCCCCACGGCGTAGACGAGTCCCTTGCCGGGTGCCGTCGACGTGAGATTCGCCGGCCGCGCGACGCGGTCGGTGCCGTTCAGGTACGGGACGATCTCCATCCGGCGCCACGTGTGGTTGCCGAGCGTGATCGCGTCGGCGCCGGACGCGAGCATCCGGTCGGCCAGTTTGGGCGTGATCCCGACGCCGTCCGCGAGGTTCTCGCCGTTGACGATGCAGAAGTCGACGTCGAGCTCCGCGCGCAGCGACGGCAGACGGTCCACGACCGCCTGCCTGCCGGGCGTCCCGACAACGTCAGCGAGGAAAAGGATCTTCAACTACTGGAGCGCGCCTGCCGCCGGCAAGACCTCGAGCGCCACGTGGTTGCCTGCGTCGTTGGTATACCGCGCGAGCGCCTGCTCCTCGACGCCGCTCAAGTCCTTCACGGTTGCGAGGCGCGTCTGGGACGCCGTCACGGCCGCGCCGACGACGAGCGGCGTGAGCGCCTCGACGTGCGTCAACGATACGACGACCGACGGATCCAGCGCGGGCTGGACGTCGATGCGGTCGCCGTACTTGCGGCCGTCCACGATGTACGGCGTGACGCCGACGACGCGCCCGTCGACAGGCGCGTACACCGCGGTGCCAGCGTGCGCGCCGACGTCGAGGCCGCTCGTGTGCGGGCCTTCGCCGCCGGAGATCTGGTACCAGGCGGGTCCCTGCGCGCCGCCGCCGAAGAGCTTGTGGCCGAGCCGCGCGAGGAGCCCCTCGTTCGCCTGGCGGCCGACCGGCTGCAGCGCGCGCGAGCCGTCGCCCGCTGCGTGGAAGCCGATCGCCGTGACGCGACTCGGGGAGACCGGAAGCTGCAGTCGCAGATCCCCCAGCTTCGCGATCACCTGAGGCTCCGGGCTGCGGGCGGGAAGCAGCCGCTGGGCGGGTGCGGGCGCGATCGCGGAGACACGTTGCGTGGACGAGCCGTCGAATGCCGTCAGCGCGAGCGTCACCACCGCGACGACGGCGACGAGCGACAGCAGCGCGAAGCGCCGAAGCCGGTGCTGACGGCGCCGGACCCGGCGCACACCGCGACGCCGCTGAGCCTCGCGCTGCGCGCGGGTCGGGCGCCGCTTCGTCGCCGTCCTTCTCCGCGGCATGCGCGGGACCGTAACGAACGAAGTCGAGTCGTTCAAATCGTGGCGCACCTTAGCTTGTAACAGCCGCAATCGAGGCGGTGGCTCGAGATCCGTCGATAGTTCGTGACGCTCGACCGCCAGCGCTCCGTCCTCCACGAAGGACCAGTCCCAGGCGGCGGCCGGAGGGCGGCGTGGCACCGCGGTACGATCGTCGCCATGGACCCTGGAGGGACGACGAGGCTGGTTGTCCCGCGGTGGATTCAGCTCGTGGGGCTGCCGCTCGTGCTGATCGTTGCGTGGTCGATCGCCGGCGCAGTGCGTCACGTCGTCTTCCTCTTCATCGTCGCGGGGCTGATCGCGCTGCTGCTGAACCCGGTCGTCCGCGGCCTCGGGCGAGCGTGGATCCCGCGCGGTTTTGCTGTTGCTCTCGTCTACTTGACCTTTGCCGCTCTGGTTGTCCTTGCCGGCATCGCGCTCGCGACCGTCGTCGTCGACCAGACCAAGTCGGCCTCGACGCGGGTCGACAACTACTTTACGGCGACGCGCGGACAGCCTCCGCGGACGCAGGCGGAGCGCGACGTCATCCGTTTCCAGGCCTGGTTGAACACGCACCACCTGGAGCGCGTGAAGGTGCAAAAGCCGGGGCTCGAGTTCCTGAACAACGCCGGCTCGAAGGACGTCTCGCGCTACTCGTCGAAGGCGATCAAATGGGCCGAGGGAGCGGCGGTCTCGATCGTGTCGCTGCTCTTCTCGACGGTGCTGATCATCGTGGTGTCGATCTACATGCTGCTGGACATGCAGCGCCTCGCGCGCGTGATCGACAGGCGCTTCCCGCCGCGACCCGGGACGCGACCGCTCATGTGGCGTGTCGAGCACTCGCTCGTCTCGTACGTCAAGGGGCAGGTGCTGCTGTCGCTGATCATCGGCACGAGCGCCGGCGTCGGGATGTGGGTGCTCGGCGTCACCGGACTCGTGCCCGGCGCCGACACCTATGCGCTCCTGTTCGGCCTCTGGGTCGCGTTCACGGAGTTGATCCCGTACCTCGGCCCGTGGCTCGGCGCGGTACCGCCGATGGTGTACGCGCTCGCGGTGCATCCGGTGTCGGCGATCTGGGTCGCGGCGCTCTTCCTCTTCATCCACCAGATCGAAGGACACGTCGTCGTCCCGAACGTCATGGGCTCGGCGCTGCGGCTGCACCCGCTGCTCGTCATCTTCGGTCTGCTCGCCGGCGGCGAGATCTACGGACTGCCGGGGATCTTCGTCGCGCTGCCGCTGCTCGCCGTGCTGCGCGCGGTGTGGGAGTTCTTCAGCGAGCGGATCGAGTTCGAGAAGTGGGAGGAGGGCGCGAAGGTTCCCGTGCAGGTCGACGTCGAGCCCGAGGCGCCGACCGAGGTGCCGCGCGTCATCGGCCGGGGCTGACGCGCGCCTGCACGAAGAAGCTGCCGCGCCCGCCGCTGAGGTCGACCGTGCCCGTGGCCGGATCGAAGCGCGAGGACGGCCTCCCGTCGACGTCGACGTGCACGACGCGCTGGCCGCTCGGCAGGCGTAGCCGCAGCTTCAGCGTCTTCAGCGTCACCGACTCGGGAACGTCGATCCACGCGTCGACCTCGCCGTCTTTCGCCGCGACGGTGTACGAGATCCGGCCGAAGCTCGTCGGCGCGTCTCGCACCGCGATCTGCTCTCCCGTGCGTAGCCACGAGCGTGGCGTCGCGAACGCGAGCTCGAGGCCGCGCGCCGAGCCGCTCGAGCCGCGCACCTCGTGGACGAGCATCAGCCTCAGCGTCTCGAGGAACGCCGAGTTGGTCGCCGAGTTCGGCGGCCGGAACATCGCGCGGTAGTACGCGCCGCGGAGCGGCGAGACGGTCGCGGCCTCTCCCGAGACGTAGGTGCCGTGCGTCATGCCGGCGGCGAGCTGGCCGTACAGGCTGAGCACGAGCAGGTCGGGCCGGTCATTGTCGGCGAGAAACCGCGCGAGGTTGAGCCCGTACACCTGGTCGGTGCCGGACTTCTTCGAGCCCGACAGGCCGTAGATCGTGTACGCGCCGGCGCGGACCAGACCGAGCAGCAGCGACCCGTGAGCGCGCAGGTAGCGGAGCGTTCCGCTCGCGCGCGTGCCGTCCGGCGGGAAGATGCCGGATGCCAGCGCGTACGGCATGACGAGGTTCCAGTAGCTGCCGGGGCGCGACTCGGTGAGGCGTCGATAGGGCCGCTCGCCGTCGAGCAACCGGATCGGGATGAACAGCGACCCGTCGCCCATCCTTCTCGCGGAATGTTGCGCCGCGCTGCGCAGACCCGCGCCGAGGCGGCGGGCGACAGCCCGCGCGCGCGCCGCGAGCGCGGGCTCGCCCGTCTCCGCCCAGACCGACGCCATCTCGCGCAGCCCCTGCCACGCCACCGTCTGCGAGTGGAGCCCGTAGACCTTGAGCCAGACGTCCGCCGAGAAGCGCTCGCGTCGCAGCAAGCGCGAGTGACGCGCGAGGAGTTGCGCGCGCAGTCGCGTCACGTACGACGCGAGCCTGTGCGTGTGCGCGGCGAGATAGGCGCGGTCGTGGAACAGCCTGTAGTAGCGAGCGGTGCCGAGCAGCCGCGCGCCCATGCGCCAGTTCGCCGTCCAGCTCAGCTTGCGCCAGGACGCGACGTCGAGCGTCGCGCGGTTGACGTCCTTGAAGCCGTACTCGCCCATCACGCCGGCGGTGTCGACGGCCTCGGGAGTGAAGAAGTGGGAGTGGTAGCCGTTGCCGGCGCTGTACCGCCATGCGAGGGCGAGGTTCTGGATCACGAGGCTGCGCGCCGCGTTCTGCACGCGCACCTCCGGCACGTCGAACGTCGCGCCGGGCGTCAGCTTGCGCGCCCAGAAGGTCGCCAGCGCCTGCCTCGCCGTGAGGTAGCTGTCCTCGTCGAGCGTGAACGCGGACGTTGGGCCGGGGTCGATGAGCCACGCGACGTACACCGACTCGCTCTGACCGGCCGGGACGACGTACGACACCGTCGAGCCGCGCACGCGCGCGCCGTCGCTCACGAACAGGTGCGTCTTGATGCCGCGCGAGATCGTGCCGTCGCCCGCGACGATGAGATGACGTGCGGTCGTCGAGAACGTGAGCTTCACCGCATGACCGACGTGCGTCGCGTCGGCCGTCAGGCGCACGAAGCTGACGAGCGACCGTGTGACTCCGATCCGCGCCGCGAAGGACTCCTGCGCGTAATTGACGCCGCCGGCATCGACGTAGTGCGTCTCGAGCGCGGGCAGGGAGCCCGCCAGAAGTTGTGGCGTCGACAGCCGGGCGAGGCAGCTTCCGTAGCGCTCGCGTCCTCCCGACCCGACGGCGATCGTCAGCTTCGGTCCGTTCGTGCGGCTCGCGTAGATCGTGCCGCCGTCGGCGACGTGCAGCGCGATCGCCTGTGCGCCGAACGCAGTAGGCCACGCGAAGGGCAGGTAGTAGACGCCCGAGTCGCCGATGCGATCTCCGCGCGGACCGGCTGCATAGAAGAGCGGCGTGAGCCGGCGCGCGGCGTTGTTGTACGTCGGCCCCTCGCGCGACCTCAGCAGTGCCTCTCCCCAGATGTCGCGACCCGCACGCAGGGCGTGCCGCACGGACGCCGCATACCCGCCGCTCACCCGGTCGAGACCGCACTTCGCCGACGCGTCGCGCGCTCCCGCCGGCGCGCCGCACGCGAGGACGAGCGCGACGATGCCTGCCGCAAAGGCTGTGCGGGCTCGACCCACCGGCGTAGTTTGGGGCACTCGGACGTAAGCTTCCAGCGTGAGCACGTTCCCGGTGACGCGTCTCCGCCGGCTACGCCGCACGGCGCCGTTGCGCGACCTCGTGCGCGAGACGCGTCTGGACCTCGACCAGTTCGTCATGCCGCTCTTCATCGGCCCGGACACGCGCCACAATGAGCTCCTGCCGCCGCTCGGCCGCTTTTCCGTCGAGGACGTCGTGCGCGAGGCCGAGGAGCTCGTCCGCCTCGGCGTCAAGTCCGTGATCCTCTTCGGGATTCCGGAGGAGAAGGACGAGGACGGCTCGGGCGCGTGGGCGGACGACGGCGTCGTGCAGCTTGCGTTGCGCGCGTTGCGCGCGCGCTTCCCCGAGCTGCTCCTGCTGACCGACGTCTGCCTCTGCGAGTACACCTCCCACGGGCATTGCGGAGTCCTGCGCGACGAAGAGGTGGAAAACGACGCGACGCTGGACCTACTCGCGCGCACCGCGGTCTCGCACGTGGACGCGGGCGCGGACGTCGTGTGCCCGAGCGACATGATGGACGGCCGCGTCGCGGCAATCCGCACGGAGCTGCCGGACACGCCGATCGTCGCGTACTCGGCCAAGTACGCCTCGGCGTTCTACGGGCCGTTCCGCGAAGCCGCCGAGTCGGCGCCCGCGTTCGGCGATCGCCGCGGGTATCAGATGGATCCGGGAAACGTGCGCGAGGCGCTGCGCGAGTGCGAGCTCGACCTGGCCGAGGGCGCGGACGTACTGATGATCAAGCCGGCGCTGCCCTGCCTCGACGTCATCCGCGCCGTGCGCGATCGCTTCGACGCGCCGCTCGCCGCGTACAACGTCTCCGGGGAGTACGCGATGGTCAAGGACGCTGCGCGCGCGGGACACCTCGACGAGCGCACCGCCGCGGTCGAGAGCCTCGTCGCGATCAAGCGCGCCGGCGCCGACCTCGTCATCTCCTACTGGACGAAGGAGCTGGCCGGCTGGCTCTGACGCGGAGTCGCAGCGAGCTCTGGCGGAGGGCGCAGGAGCTCATACCCGGCGGCGTCAACTCGCCCGTGCGCGCGATGCGTGCGGTCGGCCTCGACGAGCCGCTGTTCGTGCGCCGCGCGTCTGGCTCACGGCTCGAGACCGCGGACGGCCGCAGCTGCATCGACTGGGTGATGTCGTGGGGGCCGCTGCTCTTCGGGCACGCGGATCCCGAGACGGTCGACGCGGTCGTCGCGGCCGCGCGGGAAGGGACGTCGTTCGGCGCAGCGACGGAGCGCGAGGTCGAGCTTGCCGCAGAGCTCGTCGACGCGGTTCCGTCTGTCGAGCGCGTCCGGCTCGTGTCCTCCGGGACGGAGGCGTCGATGAGCGCGATCCGCCTCGCGCGCGGGTTCACGCGGCGCGATCGCATCCTCAAGTTCGCCGGGTGCTACCACGGCCACGTCGACGCGCTCCTTGCGGACGCGGGCTCGGGGCTTGCCACGCTCGGCATCCCGTCGTCGGCAGGCGTGCCGACCTCGGTGACGGCGCACACGATCGTGGTTCCGTACAACGATCCGGTCGCCGTCGCCGCCGCGGTGGCCGAGTTCGGCGAAGGCCTCGCGTGCATCGTCGTCGAGCCCGTCGCCGGGAACATGGGCGTCGTGTTGCCGGCGCCGGGGTTCCTCCAGGTTCTCCGGGAGCTGTGCGACGCGTCGGGCGCGCTGCTCGTCTTCGACGAGGTGATCAGCGGCTTCCGCGTCGCGCGCGGCGGCGCGCAGGAGCGGTACGGCGTGACGCCCGACCTGACGATCCTCGGGAAGATCGTCGGCGGCGGACTGCCACTCGCGGCCTTCGGCGGACGTGCGGACGTGATGTCGGAGCTCGCGCCGTCGGGTCCCGTGTACCAGGCCGGAACGCTCAGCGGCAATCCGCTGGCGACGGCGGCCGGCCTGTCGGTGCTGCGGCGGCTGCGGGACCCGCAGGTGTACGCGCGTCTCGAGACGCGCGCGGCGCGGCTGGAGGAAGGCCTCGCCCCATTCGGGACCGTGCAGCGCGTCGGCGCGATGCTGACGCTGTTCGACCGGCCGGTGCGGAACTACGACGACGCGCGCGCCTGCGACACCGAGCGGTACGCGGCGCTCTTCCGGCATCTGCTCGAGCGCGGCATCTACGTCGCGCCCTCGCAGTTCGAGGCGATGTTCGTCTCCGTCGCGCACTCCGACGACGACGTGGATGCGACCGTGGAGGGCGTCGCTGAGCACTTCGGCAACTGATCTCTGGGACTCCATCGCCGACGGCGCCGGCCGCGAGAGCCCGCTGTGGGCGGCGGCGGCGCGCGACGACCTCGACCGGCAGCCCGTGTTCTCGCTCCTGTGCGACGGCGTCTACGCGCTGGGGCTCGAGACGATCTACGAGGGCTACCTCTGCCACTACGGACGGCCGCGCCTCTTCGCGCCCGCCGACGCTGAGCTCGGCCTCTTGCTCGGCGACTACCTCTACGCGCACGGCCTCGTACGGATCGCGGCGACGGGCAGCGTGAGCGCCGTTGCGGAGCTCGCGGAGCTGATCTCGATCTGCTCGCGCCTGCACGCCGAGGGTGAGAACGGCGACGGCGAGGCTTGGCTCGCAGCAGCAGTCGCCCTCGGGCCGCGACCGCCTGCCGACGACGCCGTCGAGCGCGCGCTCGCCGCGCATCGTGGTCGTGTAGCGCGCTAGAGTCGCGGCGTGTTGGCGCTCGCGTGGCTGCTCGCGGAGGATGCCGCGACCGAAGGCAAGAAGGTCATCTTCGGGATGCTGCTCGTCGGACTCGTCTTCGTCTCGGTGATCGCGCTGGGCGAATCGACGAAGGCCTGGAACCACCGCCGACGCGCACGCAAGCCCCGCCGGTATTAGCGCCCGCGCGAGTTCCGCAGAACGGTCAACTGCGTTCGCAGCCCCAGCCATCGTGGTCGGCGTCGAGCCGAAATACGTCCGGGCCGACGACCTTGACGAGGCCCGTATACAGCGGCCCGTTGCCACTCCCTCCGACGCAGTCGTAGTCGTACGCGTTCGGTTTGAGGCACTTGAGCTTGTAAGACGGATGGCATCTCGTCTTCGTCGCCCGCGCGGACGCGGCGGATTGCCACGCGGCGAACGACGTTACGACGACGAGCAGGAGCAGCGCGAGGCGAAGCTTGTTCATGACCCGGTCCCCTTGTCTGTTTCGGACGTGTCCGCGCATCTATGCGCACCTCCGGACGCTTGTCAATCACCCCGTGCTGCCGGGGATGAGCGTCAGTGGGCGTCGCGGACGGGACCTGGTGCCGGCGCCGGCTCGGGCTGCGGCACGGGCGTCGGCGGCGACGGATCGGGGCCCGGGTCCGGGGGGAACGTCGGCTCCGGCGGCGTCGGCGGGAATGTCGGCTCGGGCGGCGTCGGCGGGAAAGTCGGCTCCGGCGGTGTCGGCTCCACGTCCTCCGTTTCACCGCCCGCCCGTGTTCACAAACCGCCCGTGTCACAAACCGAGGGCTTCCGCGACCGCGGCGACGGAGCGCTCGTCGATCGGATCGAGCACGAGGATCGCCTCGTCGGCGCCGGCCTCCGCGAGCGCTTCGAGGTGCGCGGCGAGCGAGGCGGGCTCGACCGGGGGCGCGTCTTCCTCGAACGGCCGCTCGCCGGCGCCGCCGCCGACCGCCACGAGGACGCACGCGCTCCGCCGGAAGTCGCCGTCGAACCTCGCGCTCAGCTCGGCGAAGCCGGCCGGCGTGTTGCCGTACCACGAGTACCAGCAGTTCCACCAGTCGGCGTGCGGCGACGCGATGCCGACGACGCGCGGGCCGGCGCTGCCGACCATCAGCGGCACGCGCCGCGCCGGACGCGGCAGGAGCACGGCCTCCTCGACGCGATGGAACCGCCCCTCGAACGTCACGGTCTCGCCGGCGAGCAGGCGCCGGATGATCGTGAACGCCTCCTCGAAGCGCGAGACCTTGTTGTCGAACGGGATGCCGAACGCGCGGAACTCCGTCTCGTTCCAGCCCGCGCCGAGGCCGAGGACGAAGCGCCCGGCGGACACCTCGTCGATCGTGGCGGCCATGCGCGCGATCAGGCCGGGCGGGTGGAACGCCGTCGACGCGACGAGCGGGCCGAGCCGCACGCGCCCGGTCGACGCCGCGAGGGCTGCCAGCACCGTCCAGACGTCCCACGGCCCGCGCTCCGGACGGCCGTCGCCGCGGTAGAGCATGTGATCCCCGACCCAGAGCGAGTCGAAGCCGGCGGACTCGGCGGTGCGGGCGATCGCGATCAGCTCGGGCCAGCGCACCTCCCGTTCGACCTCGGGCAGTTGGATGCCGATCGGCAGCCTCGTCACCGGAACATAGGATGAACGACGTGGCGTCGCCCGGCGACCTGCGTGAGTGGATCGCGCTACTCGAGCGCGACGGTGAGCTCGTTCGCGTTTCGGCCGAGGTCGATCCCAACCTCGAGATCACGGAGATCAACGACCGCGTCGTCAAGGCCGGCGGGCCTGCTCTGCTCTTCGAGAACGTCAAGGGCGCGCGGCACCCGCTGCTGATCAACCAGTTCGGAACCGAGCGCCGGATGTGCCTCGGCTTCGGCGCGTCTTCGCTGGACGAGGTCGGGCGCAGGCTCGGCGACGTGCTCGAGATGCAGCCTCCCGAGGGCCTCGTCGCGAAGGTGCGCGGCCTGCAGAAGCTGAAGTCGATCGCCGACTCGCGGCCGAAGTCCGTGCGCAGCGGCGCCTCGCAGGAGATCGTGCTCACCGGCGACGACGTCGACCTCGACGTGCTGCCGATCCAGCGCTGCTGGCCCGGCGACCCGGCGCCGTTCATCACGCTTCCCGCCGTGATCACGCACGACCCGCGCGACGGCACGCGCAACGTCGGCATGTACCGCATGCAGAAGGTCGACAGGCGGACGACGCTCATGCACTGGCAGATCCACAAGGACGGGCGCGCGGACTACCTCTTCTCCGAAGGGCGGCTGGAGGTCGCGGTGGCGCTCGGGCTCGATCCGATCACGGCGTATTCGGCCTCGGCGCCGCTGCCGAAGCACGTCGACGAGTTCATGCTCGCCGGCTTCCTCAAGGGCGCGCCGGTGGAGCTCGTGCGCGCGAAGACGATCGCCGTCGACGTGCCCGCCAACGCGGAGATCGTCCTCGAGGGCTACGTCGAGCAGGGCGATCTCGCGCCGGAGGGGCCGTTCGGCGACCACACCGGCTACTACACGCCCGTCGAGCCGTTCCCGGTGTTCCACGTGACGGCGATCACGATGCGCCGCGACGCCGTCTATCCGTCGATCGTCGTGGGGAAGCCGCCGCAGGAGGACGCCTGGCTCGGCAAGGCGACGGAGCGGATCTTCCTGCCCGCGATCCGGATGAGCGTCCCGGAGCTCGTGGACTACGACCTGCCCGTCGCCGGTGCGTTCCACAACTGCGCGATCGTGTCGATCCGCAAGCGCTTCCCCGGTCACGCGCAGAAGGTGATGCACGCGATCTGGGGGCTCGGCCTGCTGTCGCTGACGAAGTCGGTCGTCGTCGTCGACGAGTGGGTCGACGTGCACGACTACGAGGAGGTGTTCTTCCGCGTCGGCGCGAACGTCGACCCGATGCGCGACGTGATGCTCAGCGAGGGGCCGCTCGATCACCTCGACCACGCGCCGACGCGGCAGTTCTACGGCGGCAAGCTCGGCATCGACGCGACCCACAAGGGGCCGGAGGAGGGGACTCGCGAGTGGCCTCCGGAGATCGAGATGAGCCCCGAGGTCCGCGACCTCGTGTCGAGCCGCTGGGCCGAGTACGGGATCGCGCTCGATCCCGCTGCACGGAACGGGCAAATGCGGCAGAGTTCGGCGACGCGTCGACTGGTGCGTCGTTGACCGCGGAACCGAGTCGTTGACCATGGAACCGAAGCGCGACCAACATCTTCCCGGGGCGAGCCTCTGGCCGATCGGCTTCGCGATCGGCGTCGCGTGCGTCCTCGTCGGGATCGTGATCAGCTGGATCGTCGCGGTCGTCGGCGCGGCGATCGCGGTCTTCTGTGCGACGCTCTGGATCCGCGACTCGACGCGCGGCTACTCGACGGCGCCTGTGGCCGTCGAGCCCGAGACGCGCCCGGCTACTCCGACCGACGGCGCGCCGCGCGCGGACGAGCTCGGGCCGGCAATGCCGGTGATGGAGGAC
>JBJMJE010000247.1:0-3333 GCA_045806505.1 Gaiellaceae bacterium | reverse complement strand
TCCCGTACAACCGTTGCGGCCGCAGCGGTCTCTTGCTGCCCGCGATCTCGCTCGGCCTCTGGCAGAACTTCGGCCACGAGCGTCCGGTGGAGACGAGCCGCGCGATCGTACGGCGGGCTTTCGACCTCGGGATCACGCATTTCGACCTCGCGAACAACTACGGACCGCCGTACGGCTCCGCCGAGGAGGTCTTCGGCACGCTCCTCCGCAACGATCTCGCTCGCTACCGCGACGAGTTGGTCATCTCGACGAAGGCCGGCTACGACATGTGGCCGGGCCCGTACGGCGACCGCGGCTCCCGCAAGTACCTCCTCGCGAGCCTCGACCAGAGCCTCCGCCGCATGGGCCTCGAGTACGTGGACATCTTCTACTCGCACCGGCGCGACCACGACACGCCGCTCGAGGAGACGGTCGGCGCGCTCGACACCGCGGTGCGGCAGGGCAAGGCGCTCTACGTCGGCATCTCGTCGTACGGCGCCGAGAGCACGGACGCGGCGGGGGCGATCGCGCGCGACCTGCACACGCCGCTGATCATCCACCAGCCTGCGTACAACATGTTCTACCGCTGGATCGAGGAGGAGGGCGTGCTCGGCGCGTGCGAGCGAAACGGCCTCGGCGTCATCGCGTTCTCGCCCCTCGCGCAGGGCCTGCTCACGGACCGTTACCTCGACGGAGTGCCGGAGGGCTCACGCGCCACTCGCAACGACTCGCTCCCGCGCGACCGGCTCGACGACGAGACGCTCGGCAAAGTTCGCGCGCTGAACGGCATCGCGGAGCGGCGAGGGCAGTCGCTCGCGCAGCTCGCGCTCGCCTGGATCCTGCGCGACGAACGGGTCACGTCGGCGCTGATCGGGGCGTCGAGCGTCCAGCAGCTCGAAACGAACGTCGCGACGGTCGACCGGCTCGAGATCGCGGATGACGAGCTGGCGGCGATCGAGGACGTGCTCACAGCCCCGGCTTGAACACCATGTCCCACGTCGCGACGACGAGGAGCACTCCGATCACGCGGCTGCCCCAAGACCACGCGCGCAGCCGGCGCAGGGCCTCGCCCTCGTCGCCGGCGCCGGCGGCACGCTCCGCGCCGATCGCCGCGCGGCTCTGGAACGCCGCGCCGAACACGAACGCGGCGCTGTAGAGCGCAAGGCCGAGCCAGACCCACGTCTGCGCGAAGTCCCAGGCGTCGCTGTCGACGACCATCCAGATCCCGAGGGCGGGGAGGAGGATCGTCGCCGGCGCGAGGACCGCGGGGCCGACGACGCGAAGGCTGCGCACGAACCTCGCGATGTCCTGGGTCCGCGCGCTGCGCAGGACGACGGTGGCGAGAACGCCGACGACGAGCGTCCCGCCGAGCCAGGCCGTCGCCGCCAAAACGTGCAGGAAGAGCAGCCATTCGTAGAGCGTCGCCGTCATGCCGCACCTCCCTCGGCTGCGGCGTGCGGCGCGGCGGCGGCTCGGCGTCGCGGCAGGAGAAGCGCCGGCACGAACGCGAGCACGATCAGAGCGGCGGCAACCGCGAACGTCGTGCCGAACGCGGCCGCCGCATCGGCGCGATGTCCGTCGAGCGAGCGCTGCAGGACGAGAGCGAGCACCGCAGTGCCGATCGCACCCGCGAGGCGCTGGATCGTGTTCAGCGCGCTCGTCGCGCGCGGCATCTCCTCTCGCGAAAGGCACGCGAACGCCGCGGCCATCGACGGCATGATCGTCGAGCCGAGGCCGAACCCGATCACGAGCAGCGCGACGGCGAGCGTCGCGTACGACGTGTTCGTTTCGACCTGCGTGTAGGAGAGCGTTCCCGCTAGTGCGGCGCCGCCGCCGCAGAGGACGACGACGCGCGCGCCGATCCTGTCGGTGAGGCGTCCCGCGACCGGCATCGCGAGCGCCGCGCCGACGCCCTGCGGCACGAGCAGCAGCCCCGTCTCGAGCGCACCCGCTCCGCGGACGAGCTGGTAGTAGAGCGGCAGCAGGATGAGGGCGCCGAAGAGCGCGACGCCGAGCAGGAAGTTCGTCGCCGCCGCGGCCGCGAAATCGCGCCGGCGGAACAGCGCCACGTCGATCAGCGCCTTTTTTCCACGCGCCATCGAGTGCGCGACGAACAGCGTGAGGAGCCCGAGGCCCGCCACGACCGCGAGACCCCGCATTTGCGAGACGCCGTAGAGGAACAACGCGATGCCCGGCGAGAGCAGCGCGAGCCCGCGCGCGTCGAGCCGCAGTCCGTGCCGTGGCCCGGAGTCCGGGAGGAGCCGCTGCGCCGCGAGCACCGCGATCGCGCCGAGCGGCAGGTTGACGAAGAAGACCCAGCGCCAGCTAGCCGCGCCGATGATCGCGCCGCCGAGGATCGGGCCGAGCACCGGCCCGAGCAGCATCGGCACGCCGATCACGCTCATCACGCGGCCCATCCGCTCCGGCCCCGCCGCCTGCGCGAGGATCGTCTGCCCGACCGGCGGGATCATCCCGCCGCCGAGGCCCTGCACGACGCGGAAGCCGATCAGCCAGCCGATCGACGGGGCGAGGCCCGCGCAGACCGAGCCGAGCATGAACAGCACGAGCGACGCGAGCCAGACGCGCTTCGCGCCGAACCGCTCCGTCGCCCAGCCCGCGAGCGGGATGACGCTCGCGAACGCGAGCATGTACGCCGTCATCACCCACTGCACGGTCGTAATCGACGTCGCGAAAGTCGTCGTTAGCGTCGGCACCGCCACGTTGACGACGGTGATGTCGAGGATCGACGTCAGCATGCCGAGGACGACGACCGCTCCGAGGATGAGTATGTCCCTATCGAGTGTCATGGTTTTCCCGTGCCCGTTTTACAGTGACTGAAACTTTTTAGCAGATGTATTCTTGACGCGAGTGGAAACAAGCCTTCGAGAACGGAAGAAGCAGCGGACGCGGGAGCAGATCGCAGATGCGGCGATGAACCTGTTCCTCGAGCGCGGGTTCGACGCCGTCACGGTTGCCGAGGTCGCACGCGCCGCGGACGTCGCCGAGAAGACCGTCTACAACTACTTTCCGACGAAGGAGGACCTCGTCTACGACCGCCTCGAGGCATTCGAGGACGCGCTGCTCGAGGCCGTCGAGAGCCGCTCGCCGGACGATTCGTTCGCCGACGCTTTCGTCCGGTTCCTGCTCTCGTCGAGTGGCATGCTCGGCGGTGCCGAGGCGCAGCGCGCGCGGATGGGCGCCGTAAGCGCGATGATCATCGCGAGCCCGTCGCTGCTCGCGCGCGAGCACCAGGTCTTCGCGCGCTACACCGCGTCACTCGCGCGGCTCCTCGCGCGGGAGACGGCGGCGCGCCCGCAAGACCTGCGGCCGTGGGTCGTCGCGAACGCGCTGATC
>JBJMJE010000246.1:0-4786 GCA_045806505.1 Gaiellaceae bacterium | reverse complement strand
GTGCACGAGCTGCCGCTCGGATCGCGCCAGTCGAAGGGCCGCGCGATCGTCAACCTGCTGCCGTTTCGCCAGGGCGAGCAGGTGCGCGCCGTCGTGCAGACGCGCGACTTCAAGGAGGCCGAGTACCTCGTCTTCGCGACGAAGAACGGCGTCGTCAAGAAGACGCGGCTCGAGGCGTACAACACGTCGCTCAAGGCAGACGGCATCATCGCGATCAAGATGCGCGATGGCGACGAGCTCGTCGGCGTCCGCCACTCGAGCGGCGAGGACGATCTGCTCATGGTCTCGCGCGCCGGCCAGGCGATTCGCTTCTCCGAGCAAGATGTGCGGGCGATGGGACGCGACGCGTCGGGCGTCCAGGGCATGCGCCTGCGGGCCGAGGACGAGGTGATCGCGATCGCCGTTGCTCACGACGACTCGGACTTGCTCATCGTGACCGAAAACGGCTACGGCAAGCGCACGCGGATCCGCGAGTACCCGCGCAAGGGTCGCGGCGGGATGGGCGTCAAGACGGTGCAGCTCACCGAGGCGAAGGGCAAGCTCGCCGGGGCTCGGGTCGTGCGCGAGGGCTACCAGGTGATGCTGATCTCGAACGGCGGGACGGTGATCCGTATCCCTGTCGAGGAGTTCAAGCGCCTGGGACGCTCGACGCAGGGCGTCATCGTGATGCGTCTCCGCGAAGGCGAGCAGGTGTCGACGCTTGCGCCGGTCGTCGAGTCGGAATCGCAGCCCGAAGACGAGCCGTAAAGCGCGAAGAAAATCGCGAGCCGCTGTAACTTTGCTGCGTTTTTCTGCCAAAACCCCTTTTCAAACGACTACCCAAGGGTGTATATCTGTACTTACCGAGGGTCACGTCCAATTAAAAGCGAGGCATCGTATGGCTATTAGCAGGCAGGTAGACCTTCTTGAGCCCATAAACCTGGCAGACCACCTCGGCAAGGTGGAGCTGTACCTGGGCCAGGTCTGCCAGATCGCCGGCATCTCCAAGATGCAGCTCGACTACTGGACGAACAAGGCGCAGATCCCCACCAAGGGCAAGAAGCAGCGCATCTACGACATCGACGCGCTCGAGACCGTGATGCTGATCAAGCAGGCGAAGGACAAGGGCCTCAACCTCGGTGCGGCAATCGAGGCGGCCCGGCGCTTCCGCGAAGAGAACGCGGTTCCCGCGCCGACCGGCACGACGCTCCTTAGCTAGCGCAGCGCCGCCGCCGCGTCCTCGGGTGCGAGGGCGTTGATCCACCAGCCGGCGCCGAGCTCGACGCCGGCGAGAATCGAGAGCCGCGGAACGATTTCGATGTGCCAGTCGCCGGAGTCGTGGAGCCACGCGTTCAGCGGGACCGCGCCGGCGGCACCGTGCAGGCGGCGGGCCGCGTCTCCCAGGAGCGCCAGCGCCGCGGGCAGCAGCTCGTCGGTGAACGCGCCCGCGCGCTGCTCGGCCGGCGCGATCACGAGCTCGTACGCAAGACGGCTCGCCCACGGGCATGCGAGCACGAGGCCCTCGCGCTCGGCCACGACGATCCAGCGTTCGCGATCGACTTTCTGCTGCGTCTCGGCCGGCGGCTCCGGGAGCCAGACGAGCTGCGAGTGCGTGTGTGCGAGGCTCGAGCCGGCCTCGCGGCCCTCGTTCACGAGCGCGTGTAGGTATCCGCCCGGCACCGCGTCACGCCGCCGCCGCCACGCCTCGGCCACGTCCGCGAGCTCGTCGTCCGACAGCTCCGCGACCGTCCGTGCGTGCCGCGGCGTGTGCACGACAACCTCCTGGCGCTCGAATGCGGGGTAGAGGTTCGGCACGACGCGGACACGCCATGGCTCGCCGATCCGCAGCGTCTCCGGCGGCGTTCGATCCTCGCGGCCGGCGCAGAAGGGGCACTGCTCGAGCTCTTGCTCCGTCGGCGGATCGAGCTGGGCGCGCGCCGCCCCCGGCCGCTTCGCCCGCGCCGGAGCGATCGCGACCCGCCGGCCCGTCAGCGGATCAGTTCGTAGGTCTGTCAGCGCGCTCGAGGAAGGGCTTGATCAGGTCGATCGGGGCGGGGAAAACGATCGTCGTCGATTGCGAGCCACTGAGCTCGAGCAGCGTCTGCAGGTAGCGGAGCTGCAGCGCGATCGGGTGCTCCTCGATCACGAGCGCGGCGTCCTTCAGCCGCTCGGACGCCTGGAACTCGCCCTCGGCGTTGATCACCTTGGCACGGCGCTCGCGCTCGGCCTCGGCCTGACGCGCCATCGCGCGCTGCATGTCGCCGGGGATCTCGACGTCCTTGACCTCGACGATCGAGACCTTGATGCCCCAGGGCCCGGTCGCCTCGTCGATGATCTCCTGCAGGATCGAGTTGATCTTGTCGCGCTCGGACAGCAGCTCGTCGAGCAGGTGCTGGCCGAGCACCGAACGGAGCGTCGTCTGCGCGATCTGCGACGTCGCGGCCATGAAGTTCTCGACGGCTACGACGGACGCTTGCGGATCCACGATGCGGAAGTACGCGACGGCGTTGACACGCGCCGGCACGTTGTCCTTCGTGATGACTTCCTGCGGCGGGATGTTCAGCGTGATCGTCCGCAGGTCGACCTTGACCATCCGATCGACGATCGGAATCAGGATGAACAGGCCCGGGCCCTTGGGCGGGTCGAGCAGCCGCCCGAGGCGGAAGATCACGCCGCGCTCGTACTCCCGCGCGACCTTCACCGCCGACGTCAGGAAGAACAGGAGCAGCAGGACGACGACGACGAGGCCGATGATTGCGCCGAGCATTGGGCGACCTTATACCCGGTGAACCTTGAGCCGGAGCCCGTGAACCTCGTCCACGCGAACACGCGCGCCGGGCTCGACCACGTCGCCGTCCGCCGTCGTCGCCTGCCACAACTCACCGCGGACGAAGACGAGGCCGTCGTTCCGCGCGACTCCTTCGGCGCCCACCATCGCCGGCATCGCCGAAGGACGCCTCCGCGCCTGCACGGCTTTCCCGAGCGCGAATGCCATGAAGCCGCCGATCGACGCCGTGATCAGCACGACGAACCACGTGTCGACCTCGTACGGCTTCGGCGCATCGTGGAAGAGCGTCAGCAACCCGACTGCGAGCGCGACCAGCGCCGATACCGTCAGCGCGCCGTGCGTCACGACATGCGCGTCGACCACGAGCAGGACGAGCGCGAGGACGATCAGCGCGAAGCCCGCCCAGTCGGTCGGCAAGATCGAGAAGCCGAACAGCGCGGTGACGAGGGCGACGGCGCCGAGGGCGCCCGGTAGTACGACGCCCGGGTGGAAGACCTCGAAGAGGATGCCGCCGATGCCCGCGAGGAAGAGCAGCGAGAGCAGGTTCGGGTCGATCAACGTGTCGAGCAGGCGCGTGAGGAACCCCATCTTCTCGGGCACGACCTCCTCCCCCGCCGTGTGCAGCGCGACGTTGCGCAACGTCGGCGCGCGGCCGTCGATCTTCTGCAACAGCGTCGGCAAGTCGGGTGCGATCACGTCGACGACATTCATGCGCAGCGCCTCGTCCGCGGTGAGGTTCGACGCTTTGCGAACGGCGAGGTTGGCCCACTCCGCGTTGCGTTTGTGGGCGCTTGCCAGGTTGCGCAGCGACGCGGCGGCGTCGTTGACGATCTTGCGCTTGAGGTCGCTGCCGATGTTCGCTCCGTTGCCGGTGATCGGAGTCGACGAGCCGATGTTCGACACGGGTGACATCGCGAGCACGTCCGCAGCCTGCCCGATCCAGACGCCGGCGCTCGCGGCGCGCGCTCCGTTCGGCGCGACGTAGACGACGACCGGCTCCTTTGCGTCGAGCTCGTCCTGGACGATCTTGCGCATCGAGCTGTCGAGGCCGCCGGGGGTGTCGAGCAGGATCACGAGCGCGTCGTACTCGGCGCCCTCGTCGATCCGGTCGCTGAGCCACTTCTGCGTGACCGGGTTGACGTCGGCGTCGAACTTCACCGCGAGCACCTTTCCGTTCCCTGCTTGCGCCGCCGAAACGGCGACGAGTGCCACGAGCAACGCGAGGATGAGGGACCGCTTCACGGTTGTAAGGATTCCACCAGCAAGCTTGCCTGAGCAGGTGTCGTCTGTCAGCGTGCAGAAGGGGTGCGGGAGTGAGACGGCTTCTGTTTGCAGCGCTTTTGTTCTTCGTGTGGGCGGGGGCCGCGCACGCGGCGCCGCCGGTGCGCATGGTCGTACGCGACGTAGGAACGGCGCCCACACGCTCGCTCGCGTCCGCGACGCAACGGTTCAACATCGTCGGCCTGCACTGGCAGGGCCGCGGCACGCCCTCGTTCCGCGTGCGCGGTTCGCACGGCTGGAGCGCGTGGCAGCAGGCGGACGACGACTCGGGACGCAGCGGTGCCTGGCGCCGCAGCAACGCCGTTTGGACCGGGACGGCGACGGCGATCGCGATCCGCAAGCGCGGCGACGTGACACGCGTGCGCGAATACCTCCTCTGGAGCCCGCCGATCCACGAAGCCGGCCGGGCGCTGCAGATCACCGGTTCGCCCACGATCGTCACGCGCTCCGGCTGGCATGCGGAAGAGGAGATCCGCCGCGGGAAACCTCGCTACGCGCCGACCCTGCAGTTCGCGCTCGTGCACCACACGGTCAACTCGAACGCGTACTCCTGCAACCAGTCCGCGTCGCTCGTGCGCGGCATCGAGGTCTACCACGTGCGGGGAAACGGCTGGGACGACATCGGCTACAACTTTCTCGTCGACGCGTGCGGGCAGGTCTTCGAGGGCCGCTACGGCGGGATCATGAAGAACGTCGTCGGTGCGCATTCACAGGGCTTCAACAGCGGCTCGGTCGGCG
>JBJMJE010000245.1:0-11722 GCA_045806505.1 Gaiellaceae bacterium | reverse complement strand
CGCAGCTGATGCCCAGGTGCGCGAGGCGGGCGGACTGCTCGCCGGCGGCCACACGATTCGCGACGCCGAGCCGAAGTACGGTCTCGCCGTCGTCGGCACCGTTCATCCCGACCACATCTGGCCGAAGAGCGGCGCGCGCTCCGGCGACGCGCTCTTCCTCACGAAGCCGCTCGGAACCGGCCTGATCATGACCGGCGTCAAGCGCGGCGTCGCCGGCACACAGCCGCTCGAGCGTGCGATTCGCTGGATGCGCACCCTGAACAAGAAAGCTGCGGACGTGATCCGGCCGTTCTCGCCGCACGCGGTCACCGACGTGACCGGCTTCGGGCTGTTCGGCCACGCGCACGAGGTCGCGGAACGAAGCGGCGTCCGCGTCGTGATCGAGTCTGAGCGCCTGCCGGCGATCGACGGTGCGCTCGACCTCGCTCGCAAGGGCTTCCGCACGAGCGGCGACCCGCGGAACCGCGACTTTGCGGCGCGGCACGTCGCAGCCCACGGCATCCCGGAGGCATACGACGCGCTCGGTTACGACCCGCAGACCGCCGGCGGCCTGCTCGTGTCGCTGCCGAGGGACAAGGCGGCGTCGCTCGAGGCGGCGTTCGGCGCAGAGCGTCTCTTCCTGCGGCGCGTCGGCTACGTCGAGGAGGGCGCCGGAGTTCTCGTCACGTGAGGCGCGCTCGCCTCGGCTCACTGACGTGCCGCTGGGCGTGCGAGGCCGGAGCGGACAGTATGGGTAATACGGCCGCGGAGAGCATCGTGCGGCCAACGGCGCGAGCGCTCCGCGGAGCCGGGCTCCGCCCGGCGGGAGCGGAGAGCGGTCAGTGAGGCGAGGGATGATCCACGGCAGGTTCCAGCCGTTCCACAACGGGCACTTGGAATACCTGCGTGGCGCGGCGGCGCAGTCGGACGAGCTCTGGGTCGGGATCACGAATCCCGACCCGTCGCACGTGAAGCCGGAGCCGTCGGATCCGCTGCGGCACCTTCCGGAGTCGAACCCGTACACCTACGCCGAGCGGTTGCTGATGGTGACCGCGGCCGCGGAATGCGTGGACATCGACGTGTACGTGATCCCGTTCCCCGTAAATCATCCCGAGCTGTGGCATGCATACGTGCCGCCGAACGTGACGCAGTACATCCGCCAGTTCTCCGACTGGGGCTCGACCAAGATCGAGCGTTTTCGCCGCGCCGGCTACGACGTCGTGATCCTCGACGAGGGCGCCGAGAAGGAGATTTCGGGAATCGACGTACGCGAGGCAATGCGGGACGGCCGCGACTGGCAGTCTCTCGTTCCTGCGGGTGTCGCACGCGTGATCGAAGGACTCGAGCGCGCGCCCGCACTGACCACCTCTTAACTTAATCCCAACGCACGGGTTCTACCCTTGGCGTCGTGAGGCGCGGCTTGCTTTCTCTCGCGGTGGTCGCTGCCTGCCTTGCGGCCGGTGCGGCCGGGGCGACATCCACAGCGACGATCCCTGCGAGGAGCGCTGTCACCGCGCTCGCGGCCGACGGCACCGACGTCTCGTTCGCGACGACGCCGAGCGCAAGCGATTGCGACAGGGTCTTCGTGTGGCAGACCTCGCTGCGCAAGCCGGTGCAGCTCGGGAAGAAGCAACGCTGCAAGTCGAAGACCCTCGGCATCACGGCACTCACGGTGACGAAGGGACGCGCGCTGTGGATGACCGGAACCGCGAGCTCGCCGGCGACGCTGCGGCTCTGGACAGCAGCGACGACGAGGACGACGCCGAAGGCGCTCGGAACGGCGACGCGCGACGTCCAGGCGAATGAGCCGCTGCCGATCGTCGTCGGAACGGCCGGCGGTGGTCTGCTGCCGTACGCCATGGGAGCGGCCGTCGCCGTCCTTCGCTCGAACGGCACCAGCTTCCAGTGGTCGGCGCCGGCCCGGGTGATCGCCCTCGCGGCGCGCGGCGGCCGCGTCGCCGTCGCATCCGAGGGATCGCGCGTAACCGTCCTGGACGGCCGCGGCAACGTCGTCAGCGTCGATCTCTTTTCGAGCGAGGTCTCGGCGGTTGCGATGACCGCGAAAGGCCTGCTCGTGCAGCGCGGCACGACGCTCGAGCTCCGACGGGAGTCCGACGCGCACGAGTACACGATGACCGGCGCTGCGCAGCTGGACGACGCAGACTCGAAGTGGGCGGCGTGGTCGGACGGCAGGACCGTGCACGTGATCCGCCTGCCGGACGGCTCGTCGGTGGCGACGTACCCCGGCACCTCGGCGGCCTTCGCCGGAACGACGCTTTACGTCGCCAACGGCAAGACGGTTACAAGCCGAACCATTCGCTAGGTTCGCGCGACACATGTACCCGATCGTCGTCGTTCTCCTCGACGGCCTCGCCGACCGCGCGCATGACGTCCTGAAGGGGCGCACGGCCAACGAGGCCGCCCGTACGCCGAACCTCGACCGCTTCGCCGCCGCGGGCTCATGCGGGCTGCTCCACGCCGTCGGACCGGGGCGCGCACCCTCGAGCGAGGTCGCGCACTGGGCGATGCTCGGCTACCGGCCGGACGAGTTTCCAGGGCGGGCGGTGTTCGAGGCCCTCGGGCGAGAGCAGGACGTGTCGCCCGAGCACGTGTTTGCGTACGCGGCGTTGCGACCGGCGCAGAGGCGCGACGACGGCTGGTGGCTGACCGGCCGTCCGGACCCGAAGCGCGACGCGGCCGACGCGCAGGCGCTCGTGGACGCGTGCGACGGGCTCGAGGTCGACGGGCTGCTCTTCACGCTCGCTCACCTCTGGCGCGGCGAGGCGGTGCTGCGGATCGAGGGCGAGGCCGATGATCGGATCACCGACACCGACGCATTCTTCCGCGACCGCCACCCGGTCCTGAGGCCGCTGGCGCTCGCGCCCGAGGCGGAGCGAACCGCGCGCGCGACCGAGGAGTGGACGCGCTGGACGATGGAGCTCCTCGCCGAGCACGAGATCACGAAGCGCCGCGCGGAGGAGGGCTTGCCGGTCTTCAACGTCGTGACGCTGAAATGGTGGGGAAGGCCGCGGCGCGTGCCGACGTTCGAGGAGCGGCACGGCCTGCGCGGCACGTTCATCGGCGCGTCGGCGTTCCTGCGCGGGCTCGCGAAGTCTGTCGGGCTCCAGACGGTCGAAGCTGCGGAGTCGGAGAACGCCGAGGCCGATCTCGCGCGCCGGCTCGACATCGTGGACGAGCGCCTCGTGGGCGGCGAAACATTCGTCTTCGTCCACCAGAAGGCGACCGACGCCGCCGGACACACGAAGGACCCCCTCGTCAAGCGCGCGGTGATCGAGGCGCTCGACGTTGTTCTGCACAAGCGCCTGCCCGTCGACCGCGCGATCGTCTGCATCACGGGCGACCACGCGACGCCCGCTTCGCCCGACGTGATCCACTCGGGCGATCCGGTTCCGTTTCTCGTCGCGGGGCCGGGCGTGCGCGCCGACAACGTGCGCCGGTTCGGCGAGCTCGATTGCGCCGCGGGGATCTTCGGGCGCCTGCGCGGGCCGGACATGATGCCCGTGCTGCTGAACGCCGCCGACCGGCCGCTCTTCCTCGGCTCGCGCCCGACGCCGTTCGACGGCGCCGACGGCTACCCGTCGCTCCTCGAGCCGCTCGGCTGACGCTGTTACGCTCCTCGCGTGGGAGACCTGGACGTGGTCGTGGTGACGAGGGTCGCCGACGCGACGGAGGCTGACATCGCCTGCGGTCTGCTGCGCTCGGCGGGAATCGAGTGCGGCCACCGCGAGACCGACGCGATCGACTCGACGCTCGAGGACTTCACCCCCTCGGGCCCGCACGAGATCGTCGTCCACCCGCGTGACCTCGATGACGCGCGGGCGCTGCTCGCGCCAAACGCGGACGCACAAGCCGAGGCCGAGGCCGAAGCCGAGGCCTGATCCTCGACCGGGCTAGGCTGGGCCGGTGCACGTCGAGTCGACGACCCTGCTCGCGCGCGCCCGGGGGCTCGAGCTCTCGCGGGAGACCTTCCGTCGGCTCGCGCTCGCCTCTGCGTTCTGGCTCTGGCTGATCGTCGTGTCCGGCGCGACGGTCCGCCTGACGAACTCCGGCCTCGGCTGCGAGCACTGGCCCGGCTGCACCGCCGGCAATCCGCTGCCGAGCAAGAGCTACCACTCGTTCATCGAGTTCGGGAACCGACTCGTCAGCGCCGTGACGATCCTCGCCACGCTCGTCGCATGGTTCGGCGCGCGCTTCACGACCGACCTGCCGCGCTGGGTGCGGCGCCTCGCGCTCGCGACGTTCCTCGGGACGCTTGCGCAGGCGCCCCTCGGCGCGCTCACCGTCTATGCCGGGCTGAACCCGTGGCTCGTGATGTCCCACTTCCTCCTCGCGCTGCTGGTTCTCGCGGCCGGGGTCATCGTCGCCGTCGAGGCGTTCTCGTTCGCGCGCGGGCATTCGGAGCACCGGCTGCCGCGGGCGCTCCGGCGCGGCGCGTTCGTGGGCGCGGCCGCGCTGCTCGCGCTCATCCTCAGCGGCATGGTCTCGACGGCCGCAGGGCCGCATCCCGGCAGCGCCGACGTCGACCGGCTGTGGCGCCTCCACGCCGCGGTGTACGTGCACGTTCGCGCGACCGCGATCTTCGGCGTTCTGTTCCTCGCGTTCTTCGTCTACATCGTCAGGAGACGCGAGCGTTGGCCGCTGTACGCGGAGGGTGCCGGCGCGTTCCTGTTCCTGTTGCTCCTGCAAATGGGCGTGGGGGAGCTCCAGTACCGAACCCACCTCCCCTGGTGGCTCGTGCTCGTCCACGTCGGGCTGGCCGCATCGGTCTGGGCCTGCGCGGTCACGCTCGTGGCCGCGATCGAGCGGCCGCCAAAGCCGTTCGCACCGCACGCGGACCCACTTACACTGCCTCGGTGACCGACGACCTGAGGCTCACCGGGGAGCTGCCGACGCTGCGGCGGCCGATCCTCGTCTGCGCGTTCCGCGGCTGGAACGACGGCGGCCAGGGCGCCTCGCTCGCCGCCGGCTTTCTCACGAAGACGTGGAAGACGCAGCAGTTCGCGGAAATCGATCCCGAGGAGTTCTTCGATTTCCAGGTCACGCGGCCGCACGTGTCGCTGGTCGACGGCGCGACGCGGCACATCCAGTGGCCGGAGACGACCTTCGGTCACGCCGAGATTCCCGGCCTCGACCGCGACGCCGTCGTTCTCGAGGGCATCGAGCCGAACTTCCACTGGCGCCGCTTCGGCGACATCATCGGCGATCTGGGGTCCGAGCTCGGGATCGAGCTCGTGGTGACGCTGGGCTCTTTACTGGCCGACGTCCCGCACACGCGGCCGGCGCCGGTAACGGGCAGTGCGACCGACCAGAAGCTGATCGACGAGCTCGGGCTCGAGCGGTCGCGCTACGAAGGCCCGACCGGAATCGTCGGCGTGCTGCACGACGCGTTCTTCCGCCGCGGCATCTCCGCCGTCAACCTGTGGGCGGCCGTGCCGCACTACGTCTCGCTCGCGCCGAGCCCGCGCGCCGCGCTCGCGCTGTGCGAGCGCCTCGGGTCGCTGCTGGGCGCGCCCATCGACACGACAGAGCTCGAGAAGGCGTCGGACGAGTACGCCGAGCAGGTGAGCCAGGCTGTCGCCTCCGATGCCGAGACGGCCGCGTACGTCGAGGAGCTCGAGCAGCGGAGCGACGACCTCGCCGCGACCGACATCTCGGGCGAGACGATCGCCGCGGAGCTGACGCGCTTCCTGCGGGATCGCGAGCGCGGCAACGGCGGTGGCCCGAAGCCTCCGCCGGATGACCTCCCCCGCGAGCAGTAGATTCGTCGCGTGAGGGTCGTGCTCGTCGTGGCGGCGGCCGCCGCCGTTTGCGCTGTTGCCGCAGATGCGGCGGTGCGTGCGCCGGCGGCGTCGTGCGGCGGAGCGACGGCGCTGCACGGTGCACCGATTCTGCAGCTTGGGCCGCTCCGCGTCGCCGGGTTCAGCAGCGACCGTTGCGCCGGCATCGTGCTCGGGTGCGGACCGTCGCGCGGCGAGTGGCAGGCGCCGCTGTCGATCGAGGCGTCGCAGAAGCTGAGGTCGCCGATCGTCCTTCGCGCGTCGTCGCCGGCCGTCTCCTTCGTGCTCGTCGGGAACACGACGCCGGCGCCGAAGGTGCCGCGTTGCCAGCCGTCGAGCAAGGCGCGCATCTCCGCGAGCCTGCGCGCTCCCAACATGTACTTCGTGCTCTTCGTCTTCGCGCCGAAGAACGTCAAGTTCCAGCTCACGGCGACGCGCGACGGCCGGCACGTCGGCGCCGCGGTGATCAGCGCCGTGCGCGGTTGAGGCTCGTCACGTGGAACATCTGGAACGGCGGCGAAGGCCGGATCGAGGCGATCGAGCGCGTGCTTCGCGAGCAGGACGCCGATGTCGTCGCGCTGCAGGAGGCGAACGACCGGGCAGGCGTAGAGCGCCTCGCGTCGTCGCTCGAGATGGAGCTCGTGTACGGCGAGGGGAACAGCGAATACGCCGTGGCGTGGCTGTCGCGGCTGCCGGTAGTTCGGTCGAGGAATCACCGACTGCCGGTACTCGAGAAGACGCTGCTGGAGGTCGAGGTCGCGGGCAGGCCTCTCTGGGCGACGCACCTGTCGGCGGGGCGGACGCTCGCCCACGAGCCGCGCCGCATCGCTGAAGCCGAGGCGATCGTTGCGCAGCTGGTTGCCGACGGAGATGTCCTCGTCGGGGACTTCAATGCCATACACCCGCGCGACGAGGTCGGCGCGCCCGTCGAGGAGCTGGAGCACGTCTCGCGCCGCCCGGTCGAGCTCTTGCTCGAGGCGGGGCTCCTCGATTCGTTCCGCGAGCTCCATCCGGACGACCCGGGCTGGACGTACGTCGCGTGGCAACCGTGGGCCCGGCTCGACTACGTCCTCTCGCGTGAGCTTCCACGCTCGTGCGAGGTCGTCGAGAGCGACGCCTCGGATCACTTCGCGCTCGTCGCAGACCTCTAGCCGAACGTGAACGCGTACGCCGAGATGCCCGGCGTGAAGCGCAGCTCGAGCAGGGAGTCGAGCGTGTGCGGCGAGTCGACCAGCGTGTAGAGGCGGTCGCCGTCCACACGGACGGTGCGCAGCTTCTTGCCGTCGAGCAGCACGTTCACCTTGCCCTTGCCGCCGAGCACGAGGAAGACCTTCGCCGCGTGGAAGCGGACGCGGAGCTTCGCACCGGCGCCCGTGAGCGCGCGCTCCTGCAGCACGGTCCATTGCCCGTCGAGTGCGAGGCCGTCCTGCGGCACCGTCGCGGGGAAGCGGTACGTCGCCGGCCGTCCGGGCTGCAGCTCGCCCCCGACGAAGCGCTCGGCGCGCGCAGAGCCGATGTACGACTCGGGCGTCAGCTCGCCGCCGGGCGTCTCGTCGCGCACCTGCGTTCTCGTGCCGTTGTCGACGCCCAGCAGCCTGCGGATCAGCGTCTCCGTCCGGTCGTACTCGCCCTCGCCGAAGTGCGCGTGTCGCACGTGGCCGCGGCGGTCGATCAGGTACTCCGCCGGCCAGTACTGGTTCGAATAGCCGTTCCAGATGTCGTAGTCGTTGTCCTGGACGACGGGGTAGCGGACGCCGAGACGCCGTACGGCGCCCTTGACGTTCGACTCGACGCGCTCGAACGCGAACTCCGGCGTGTGCACTCCGACGATGACGAGACCGTCCTTGCGGTACTTCGCGTCCCAGGCCTCGAGCTGTGGCAGCGTGCGCAGGCAGTTGATGCACGAGTACGTCCAGAAGTCGATCAGCACGACCTTGCCCCGGAGTCGCTGCATCGTCAGCGGCGCCGAGTTGAACCAGTTCCCGCCGCCGGCAAGCGAGGGTGCGGCGCCGTAGTCCGGAAGCTGCGCGGCCGGCGTTTGCGCCGCAGCGAACTTCGTTTTCCCGTAGAGCCTGTCGCGCGCAAACGCCGTGCGCTCGGTGTGGTTCTGGAAGAAGTCCGTCCAGCCCGGCACCGACGTCTGGAGCTTCGTGTCGACGTTGAAGACGAGCGCAATCGCCGCCACGGCGATCACGGCTCCGAGCGCCCTGCGCAGAGCGAGCGCGTGCGTGCGCAGCGGAGCCGCGATGCGCTGCCCGCCGACGGCGATCCCGAAGAGCACGACGCCCGCGCCGAGCGCGTACGCGATCGCGAGAGCAACGGGCCGGAAGCCGAAGTTCACGCTGGCCGACTGCGCCGAGACGTACGCGAGGATCGGCCCGCCGCAGGGAACGAACGCGAAGCCGAGTGCGCAGCCCAGGAGGAAGCCGCTGTCGACGTGCTTGCTGCTCCGGCGGCTGAACCGCGCGAGCGCCCGCTCGATCCATTGACCGATCTGAGGCACGAGCAGCGTCGCCGCGATGACGAAGAGCAGCGCGATCGAGAGGTTCCGCAGCAGGTCCTGCGGCAGCCCCAGCTTGTCGAGCACGTACGCCGCGAAGAGGATCGAGACGACGAACGTCGTCAAGAGGCCCGCGACGATGGCGAACGGACGCCTCCGGCCGCCGCTCGCGCCGCCGGCGAGGACGATCGGAAGGACGGGCAGGACGCACGGCGAGATCGCCGTGATCACGCCCGCGAGGAACGCAATTCCGAGCAAGACGAGCATCTAGTGAGCTATTCGGTCTCTGGTGGCGCCGCGGTTGTTACATCTTGAGACGCGCCTGCGGATTCTTCGTTGGCGTTCGTGCCGTTCGCCGCGGCCGCCGCTGCGGCTGCAGGGGACTTGCGCCGGCGGCGCCTTCGCTTCTTCGGCGGCGCCTCGGGCTCCGCACCGTCCTGCGGGCGCGTCTCCGCGCCTGCCTCCGCCGCCGCCTGCCCGTCCGGCGGCTGTGCCCCCGGGGGCTTCCGCTTGCGCTTGCGCCGCCGCTTGCGGTTCGGCTGGAGCTTCGGCTGCGGCAGGTTCTCGGAGAGGGCGCCGGCGATCTCGGTGATCGTCCCGAGCTTCTCGCGTGCCGCGTCGAGCAACTGGTTCGCGCGCGGCGTATAGCCCTCCGCGGATGCGAGCAGCGCGACGCCGACAGGAAGCGGCTGGTCCATCGCTGCGTTGACGAGGCGGGCCGCGTTCTCCTCGTGGCGGTGGCCGCGTGAGTTCGCGAGCGCCCCGAGGAGGCGTTTCGCCTCCGGGAACTCTGCGCTCGCCCTCCGGTCCTGCGCCTTGCGCGAGGCGCGAGCGAGCTTCCACGTCCAGCGCGCCAGGATCTGATCCGGCGCGTCTGCATGGCCGTCGGCGATCGCGCGCAGCAGCACGCGGATCCCCTGCAGCCGGTCCTTGTCCCACGTCGGCGCCTGCGTGACGAGCGTGACGAGGTCGTCGAAGTCCGCGCGCTCGACGGGCGTCGACACGCGATCCGACAGCGCGATCATCCGCAGTCGCCGGTTCGGGTTCTCGGCGGCGCACGTCGAGAGGAACTGCTCGAGCGCGGTCTTCGACGCGCCGCGCTCGGTGAACTTGCGCACAAGCTCCGTCCGGTCCTCGAAGCGCATGTTGCGCCCGGCCATCGTCCCCCAGTACCGCTGCTCGTCGTCGTCGAGGTACTTCGGATCGATCCGTTGCCACTCGCGCTGGATCACGGCGAGGCGGCGACGCACGTCGGGCGTCACGGGCACGAGCCACGGCGCCGGCGTCAGATAGCGCTTCGCGCGCCGCTGGTGGCGGCGGCGCGGTGCGGGCGTGACGCGCGCGCCCTCGCGGTAGAAGTCGGCGTCGAGCAGCGAGTGCAGCGAAACGACGCGGTCGTTGTGTGTCGCAGACTTGTGGACGAAGTCGACGACGATCCCCGCCTCCTTGCGCGGGTGCAGGCGCATGATCCGCCCGATGCGCTGCTGGTACACGCGCTTCGACGCCGTCGGCGCCAGGTGCATCACTACGGTCGCACGCGGCGAGTTCCAGCCTTCCGCGAGCAGCATCGCGTTGATCAGCACGTTCAGCTCACCGCGCTCGTACGCCGCGAGCGTCTCCGCGAGCTTTACCGGCGGCGTGCGTCCGCTGACCGCTTCGGCCTTCAGACCGGCGGCGCGGAACTCCTTCGCGAGGTTGTATGCGTGTTCGACTCCAGCGGCGTAGACGATGCCGGGGAGCGAGTCGAAGCGGTCCCGGTAGAGCGACGCGGCGGCCTGGTTCAGCGCCTCGTGGTCGAGGACCTTGGCCAACTCGCCCTCGTCGAAGTCGCCGCCGATGATCGGCACCGAGTGAATCGCTGCGGCCGGCGGGACGCGCAGATCCCGCAGCGGAGCGATCAGCCCGCGCCTCGCGGCGTCGCCGAGCGGCAGGTCGTCGACGGAGGCGGGGAAGACGTCCGAGACCTGCTTCGCGATCAGCTGCTCGGTCGCGGTCATGCCGATGTAGATCGGCTCCGGGAACGACCGGATCGCCGCGCTCGTCTTCTCGCCCAGAGCCGTGTGCGCCTCGTCGCAGATCACGAGCTGGTAGGCGTCGTGCGAGAGCGACCCCACGTGCCGCGCGAACCACGCATACGTCTGGATCGTCAGCGGGTTGCCGCGGATCGGCTCCTGCCCTTCGGTGATCGCGGGCGTCATCCGGTCGCCGTAGCCCTCCGCCTTCAGCTCGCGGTCGAACTGCGTGACGAGCAGGCGGCGATGCGTGAGGATGAGGACGCCGAGCGTGCGTGCCGCGTCGACGAAGCCGGCAGCGGCGATCGTCTTGCCGGACGCCGTCGGGTGGCGGAAGCGGAACCGGCGGACGGCGCCCGGATCCTCGCCCGTGAACTCCTCGTCCTCCGGCTCCTCTTCGAGCGACCCGCCCAGGCCGAGCTCGTCCTCGGGCTCGTCGTCGGGCTCCGTCTCGCCCTCGACGTGGCCGTTCCCGTTGCCGTTCTCGGTCGCCGTCTCCTCGTGGAGCGCGATCAGCTCGGTGAGCATCCCGGCGAGCGCGTCGATCTGGTGGCGGCGCAGTTCCGTCCCGGAGGCGAGCTTCGGCGTCTCCTGGCTCAGCACGCGCTCGAGGCCGAGCATCAGGCCCCAGTTCACCTTCCACTTCGAGGACGGCGAGGCGCGACCCGTATCCAGCTCCGCGAGCGCCTCGTCGAGCGCGCGACGACGCGCCGTTCCCGGCGCGAGACCGGTGGCGGGATCTTCGTTCGGCCGGAGGAACGGCTCTCCCGCCCACGCCTCTGCGCGCTTCGCGGCATCGGCAAGGGCGTCGGGCGCCTCCGGCGTGATCGTCGGCTGCTCTGTCGTTGCTGGCATCGCGGCAGCGCCCGGTGGCGCTGCATTTCCCTACTGAGGAATCCGCCGCTCGCGTTTCAACCCCTGGATGCGAGCGTCGCTCCCTGGAGCATATCGCACAAATCGGCCTGCCTCGCGGAGAACGGCAGCGTCAAGCGGTTTGCGTGGAATTTCTTACGCTGGCGTCGCGGCGCGCACCTCGGCGAGCGGGATCCCGACCGTCCGCTGCGAGATGCCCGTCTGGTCGAGGTGCTTCGTGATCCCGCCGAGCCAGAAGGGGAATCCGGCGCCGAGCAGGAGCCCCAGGTCGACGTCGGCAGCGTCGGCGGCGACGCCCTCCTCGAGCAGATGGCGGATCTCGTCCGCCATCGCGGCGAGGGCGGTGTCGGTGATCTCCTCGACCGTCTTCGGCGCATGCTCGACGACGACGATCTCGTCGTCGCCGTCGGCGAAGCTCTGGAGTGTCGGCGAGAGCGGGAAGCGGTCCGGGAACGCCTCGTGCATCGTCCCGAGCACGTGGTTCGCGACGCGTGGCCCGACCATCTGCAGCAGCACGGACGGTGCCATCGGAAGGCCGAGCCGGAGAATCGCCTCGTCGC
>JBJMJE010000244.1:0-21056 GCA_045806505.1 Gaiellaceae bacterium | reverse complement strand
CGACGAGCTCGCGTTGCTCATCCGGCTCTTCCTGCTCGGTGTGCCCGTCGCGCGCGACCGCTTCGACGAGCTCGTTGACGCGCAGCTCCGCGACCGGGTTACACGCGCCGGCTTGCTCGTCAGCGAGGGCAAGGCCGTCCGAGGCGCCGCGCGCATCGTTCCCCACGACGAGCTGCTGATCGCGTCCGATCACGCGGCCGCGGACGGCCACGCCGACCACGTTCCCGGCGTGCACCGGCCGTCGGTCGCGCTCGCTCACATGACGGTGCGCGGCTCCGGCGAGCGTGCGCTCGACCTCTGCACCGGCAACGGCATCCAGGCGATCCTCCTCGCGGCGCACGCCGACACCGTCGTCGCGACCGACGTGAACGCGAGAGCACTCGCGTACGCGCAGTTCAACGTCGCGCTCAACGGCGTCGGAAACGTCGAGACGCGGCCCGGCAGCTTCTTCGAGCCCGTTCACGGTGAGCAGTTCGACCTCGTCGTCGCGAACCCGCCGTACGTCGTCTCGCCCGAGAGCGCATTCCTGTTCCGCGACGGCGGCCTGCGCGGCGACGCCGTGTCGGAGCACGTCGTTCGCCACGCACCGCGAGCGCTTCGGCCCGGCGGATACGCCTCGCTCATGATCGCGTGGGCGCTCGATTCCGACGACCCGATGCAGCGTCCACGCAGCTGGCTCGAAGGCTCGGCCTGCGACGCGTTCCTGCTCCACACGTCGACCGACGATCCGATCGAGACCGCGGCCGTGTGGAACCGCGAGCTCGCGGACCAGCCGGACGCGTACGCCGACGCGATCGACCGCTGGCTCGCGTACTACGCCGACCTGGGCATCGAGCAGCTCGGCTACGCCTGCCTCGTCGTGCGCAAGCGCGAGGACGGACGCGCCGGCTGGTTCGAGACGATGCAGCTGCCGCGTGCAGGGCTACGTCCCGCCGGACGCCACGTGCGGCAGCTCTTCGAGACCCAGGACCGGCTCGGCTCGACGGAGCCGCAGGCGCTCCTCGCGCAGAAGCTCCGCATTGTCGACGACGCGGTCGTCACGCAGGAGACGCGGTTCGGAGACGGCCGCTGGCGCTCCGACGGTCTTACCCTTCGTCTCGACACCGGCCTCCCGTTCTCGGCGGAGCTCGACGCGAAGACGGCGCGCATCGTGCGAGAGCTCGACGGCTCGAAGACGCTCGGCCAGGTGCTGGCCGACGCGGTCGAGGACGGCGACGAGAGCGACACGGCGCTCGCGTTGACGCGACGGATGCTGGCCGTGGGCTTTCTCGAGCTCGTCGGCGGCTAGGACGGGCCGGCGGCGCGCGCCTGCTCGACCGCAGAGGCGACGCCTCGCGTCCACGGCTCGCCGTGACCGGTGAGCACGAACGCCGCGCCGGTTGCCGCGAGCTTGTCGAGCGACTCGAGTGCCCGCTCGCTGTTCGCGGTCGCCGCGCCGGAGACGATCTGCGGTCCGTTCGACGCGGTGTACGGGTTGAACGTGACGAATGCGTCGCCGGCGATGAGCACGCCGCGATCCGGAAGGTGCAGCGCGCAGTGACCGTGCGTGTGCCCCGGCGTGAAGACGACCTGCGGCCGGCCCGGCACGTCGAGGCGCTCGTCATCTCCGTACGTCCTCGTCTCCTTCAGGCCCTTGACGAACAGCGCGCCCATTGCGGCCATCGCGGCGAATGCGCGGTCGAAGCCGGGGTGCTGGAGCATGTACGGGACGCGGCTCCGCTCGTGGTCGTAGCGCCAGGGGTGGCGCGTCACCGGAACCTCGCGCGCGTGCGCGAGCACCGGCACGCGGAGGAGCGTGCGAGCGCGTTCTGCGAAGCCCATGTGATCGAAATGCGCATGCGTCAGCACGACAGCCTCGATCGCGGCCGGTGCACGACGGAGCCGCCGCAGCAGCTCGAACAGCGACCGCCACGAACGCGGGTGCCCCGTGTCGACGATCGTCAGCGCCTCGCCGTCCTCGATCGCGTACCAGTTCGTGTACGCGTCCTCGACGCGGTGCACACCCTCGGCGACGGAAAGCTGGATCATCGTGGGGACGTGCCCCGGCGGCGGGCGGCGAAACAGGCGCTACTTCGGCGGCAACGTCCGCGCGTACGCGGTGCCGACCTTCACCCACTTGTCGAGCCGGCGCTTCGTGCGAACGTGCTCGTCGTCGACACGCAGCCAGCCCTGCATTTCGCGGCCGCGCATCTCCATCGGCTTCGCGTCGGTCTTCGCGACGAGGTCGTCCGACTGCGCCGGGTCGCACCGGACGAGCACACCGCCCTGGCCGCTCGCCGCGATTGCCATGTTGCCGCCGACGAGGAACGCGAGGCCGCCGAACATCTTCTTCTCCGACAGGTTCGGCTCGCCGGCGACGAGCTCGCGGATCCGGTCGGCGACCGCTTCGTCGTACGCCACGCCTCGATCCTAATCGGGCAGCAGCGGAACGACGAGGCCCGTGTCGCGTCCCAGCAACACGGCTCGCGTGATCGCGGCGGTTCCGAAACGCTCGCGGATCTCGTCGAGCGCCGTGTCGAGGGCGTAGCGCCCGCGGAACGCCAGCTGAACGGCGCGATCGTCGTCGAGGTTCGCGACCGTCACGCCGACGAGCGTCAGCCCGTCGCGCTCGATCGTCGGCGTCGCCGCGGCGAGCAGCCACCGCGCGGTCGCGAGGATCGCCTGCGTCTCGGAGGTCGGGCACGGAAGCGTGTACGAGCGCGTCGCGCGGGTGAAGTCGGCGAACCGCAGCCGGAGCACGACGGTGCGGCCGATGCGGTGGGCCTTCCGCATCCGGCGCGTGATGCGGTCGACGAGCCCGACGAGCACCGCGTCCACCGCCTCCGCCGACCGGCGCGAGCGGCCAAGCGCGCACTGCGCGCCGATCGAGCCGCGGCGCCGCCCGGCCTGCACGCGCCGCCGGTCGCGGTTGTGCGCGAGCGCGTACAGCTGCGACCCGACGCCGCGGCCGAGCATCGCGACGAGCGCGGACTCGTCAGACGCCGCGACCTCGCCGACGGTCACGACGCCGATGCCGTGCAGTTTCTCCGCCGTGACGTCCCCGACTCCCCACAGGCGCTCGACGGGAAGCGCGTGCAGGAACGAGAGCTCGCGGTCGGGCGGCACGACGAGCAGGCCGTCCGGCTTCGCGACGCCGCTCGCAACCTTGGCCAGAAACTTCGTGCGAGCGACGCCGACCGTGATCGGGAGACCGACCTGCGCGCGAGCGTCGCGCCGCAATCGGACGGCCATGTCGGTCGGTGTGCCCGCGAGGCGGCGCATGCCGCGGACGTCGAGGAACGCCTCGTCGATCGAAAGCCCCTCGACGACCGGCGTCGCGTTCTCGAAGACGCGGAAGAGGGCCTTGCTCGCGTCCGAGTACGCCGACATACGCGGCGAGACAACGATCGCGTCGGGACAGAGGCGGCGCGCCTCCCTCCCGCCCATCGCGGTGCGCACGCCATACGCCTTCGCCTCGTAGCTCGCGGCAAGAACGACGCCGGCACCGACGATCACCGGCCGCCCGCGCAGAGCCGGATCGTCCCGCTGCTCGACGGACGCGTAGAACGAGTCGACGTCTGCGTGGAGGATCGTCGCCTCGTCGTACACGAACGTATGTTCGCACACGACAGGCGCTCGACGGCTAGCTGTCCAGGTCCACCTCAGCCCAGATGCAGGTGCCACCACCGGGCGGGCTCTGGACGCCGAAGCGTCCGCCGACCGTCTCGATGCGGTCGGCCAGGCCGAGCAGGCCGGAACCGGCGCCGATGTCGGCGCCGCCTATCCCGTCGTCGACGACTTCGATTCGCACGACGCCGTCGACGGACGTCAGCCGCACGTCGACGTGCGACGCCTGCGCGTACTTCGCGACGTTCGTCAGCGACTCGGAGACGACGTAGTACACCGCGGCTTCGACCGGCGCCGGCAGCCGGGCTTCGACCTCGTTCGATACGTGGACGGTCAGCGGAGCACGGCTGGCCAGGGCCTCGAGCGCCGGCTCGAGCCCGTGCTTCGACAACACCGCCGGATGCAGTCCGCGCGCGAGGTCGCGCAACTCCTCGAGCGCCAGCGTCAGCTCTTCCGACGCGCCGGTGATCAGCGCCCGCGCGTCGTCCGGCGCAGACGGGAGCTTCGCGGCCGCGAGCCGCAGGACGACCGACACGGAAACGAGCCGCTGCTGCGCGCCGTCGTGAAGGTTCCGCTCCAGGCGCTCACGCGTCTCGTCCGCCGTGCGGACGATGCGTGCGCGCGAGGCGCGCAGCTCCGCCTGGGCACGCTCGTTCGCGATCGCTTGCGCCGCGAGGTCGGCGAAGCTCCTCAGCCTGATCTCCGCGCCTGCGGGAAACGGGTCTTCGGCGGGTCGCGCCGCCGTCAGGGCGCCGAGCAGCGCCGCCTTCACGATCACGGGCGCTGAGATGGTCGAGCAGCCGCCGTCCTGCTCCGGCGGGTCGTCCGAGCGGCTGGCGAAACCGGTCTCGAGCACGCGGATCGTCGCGCTCTCGTGGCCGGGGTGGTATGCGGTGCCCGGCTCGATCGGCGGCGCGGCGTCTGCGCTCCAGCCGCCGATGACCACCACCTCGTCCTGGATGCCTTCCCAGCGGACGAGCATCACCCTCGTCGCGCCGAACAACTTGCCGACGTCGGAGGTCACCTCGTCGACGACTTCGGCCTGCGGCTTGCCGCCGGCGACAAGCGTCGCGATCCGACGGAGCGCCGACTGTTCCGCGACCAGCGCCGCGGTCTCGCGCCGCGCCTCCGCGTTGACGATGGACTGTGCAACGAGCGCCGCGAAGTCGGCGAGCCGCTGCTCGGCGCCCGGCGGGAACCTGTCTCCGGGCTGCGTGCGCGACGCCGTGACGACGCCCCACACGTTGCCCTCCACGAAGATTGGCGCGCCGATCGACGCCTCGTAGCCGAGCTCCGCCCAGCGCTGCTTGCCGAACTCGGTTCGCATGTCCGCGGCCGAGTCGATACGCGCGGGTTCGGCCGACTCGACGACGCGAACGGTGATGGTGTCGCCGCCGAACGCGTAGATGCGCCCGACCGCCTTCATCGCGCCGCGCTCGGTGCGCCAGTCGCCGATCACACGGATCGTGTCGCCGTCCCAGCGCAGCACGCTCGCCGCCTGGGACGCGAAGAGATCGCCGAGCTCGCGCGCGACGGCGGCCGCGAGCTCTCCTTCCGTCGCGCCTCTGGCGACGAGCGTCGCGACCCGCCGCAGCGCCGCCTGCTCCGCGGCCACACGCTCCAGGTCGGGCGGCACCGGCCGCTCCCGCTCCGGGCTCCTCGTCATTCCGGCAGCCTACGCGCGTTGAACTTCCTCCAGGACAGGCGTAGCCTGCTCGTGTGGGGCCAGGGGGCAACGGAGCACGTCGGTGGGCGCAGGCGCTCGCCGTGTTTGCGCTGGTCGCCGCGTTTGTGGGCGGCGGCGCGGGCGCGATGACGGCGGGATGCACCGCAACAGGCGTCTGCGTCACGACCTCCCACCGGCCTGACGCGGTGTCGGCTTCGAGCGCGACGACGACGCGCTTCGTCGCCGAGGACACCTCGCTCACCAACCACAGTGGCAACAAACTGAGCCTCGTCGAGTTCCACCAGACGATCCCGCCGGGCTTCGCGTTCGTGAAGGACTCCCTCGGTGCGTGCACGGCGGCAACCGGAAGCGTGACTTGCCGGCACGGACTGATCGTCGAGGGGCAGACCGTGGCGAACACGCTCGTCTACCAGACGCCCGTGCTCGGTGCGGGCAGCGAGCAGACGGTCGCATTCGCGGGCAAGTGGTGCTGGGCCGGCTGCGAGTCGCACAACAGCGGCGCGACGCGCGTCGACTCGATCGACGTCTCCGAGCCGACGACGGTGATCGCGAGGAGCGGGTTCGACGCGACGTACGTGCTCGCGGGCGCGGAGGCAGACCTCGCAACGGGCGGCGCTGCGAGCGCGACCGACAGCCTCGCCGGCACGTGGACGATTCCGGGGCAGCCGAACGACCTCCCCGCGACGGCGAAGGAGAAGCCGAACCCGCCGGGTTTCCAGGCGTGCCCCGCCGACGGGAAGCCCTGCAGGTCCGGAAGCTGGTTCGGGGCGCTCAGCCCGGGCACGACGTCGTTCACGCCGTACTCGCTCGTCGTCTACACGCAGTACAAGAGCCTGATCCCGTCCGGCACGACGGCAGCGAACTACCAGGTCGTCTACACGCCGTGCCTGCCCGGCGACGACCCCGCACATCCGGCCGGCTGCGACGTCGTGCGGCTACCGCGGTGCGCATCCGCGAGCGACCTGCGCTGCACCGAGTTCGTGCAGAAGATCGCAGGCGGGAGTTACCGCGTCGGCGTCCGCATCGGCTCGCACAACGGCTACATGATGTAGCGCGCGGGAGCGCCGCCGAGCGCTTCCAGGCGTTCCGCGACTCGCTGCGCAGCGACGACGTTCTCCTTGCGCTCGAGCAGCGCCGCCGCCTCGGCCAGCGCGCTGTACGCGTCCTCGGAGCGATCGCCGAGCGACTGCACCTCCGCGAGGTCGACGAGCGTGCGCGCGAGCGTGACGGGCGAGTCCGTTCCGCGGATCAAGTCGACCGCCTGCTCGGCGAGCGGCAGCGCCTCGTCCGCGCGCGCGCGCTGCGCGAGCACCTTTGCGCGCACCGAGCGCCAGAAGGCCTGCGAGATGACGTCGTCCTCCGCCGCGAGCTCCTCGGCGACGGCGGCCAGGTCGAGCGCCTCGTCGTGCCGCCCCTGCAGGTACACCGCCTGCGCGAGGTCGCCGGCAACGGTCGATCGCAGGTACGTCTCGCCGAGCTCGGTCAGGGCGTCGAAGTCGCGGCGGAGGTCGCGTTCGGCCGCGGCCGGATCGCCTGCGAGCATCTCGATCTCGGACGAGATCGTCGACGCGGCGAGCACGTTCGTACCCAGGTCGTCGAGGATCGCGCGGCCTCGTCCGGCGAGCTCGCGCGCGCCGTCGAAGTCGCCGCCCATCGCCTCCAGCCAGCCGAGCACGATCGTGACGAGGCCCTCGGCGCGGCGATCGCCGGCGACGTCCTCGACGATGTGGCGGCAGCGCTCGATGGCCTCGGAGACGGGCGTCGGCCCGTGCAGCGCCGAGAGCGCGTAGAGCGTCGAGGCGCGCAGGTTCTGACGCGTGTCGTCCGCGGCGTCGGCGTGCTCGATCGCGCGTCGCGCCGCTTCCGCCGCATCGCCGTATCTGCCTTCGGTGCCGTGCGCCCACGCCAGCATCCGGTACGCCGTGGCGAGCCCTGCGTCGTCTCGAGCCGGCTCGAAGACCGCGATCGCCCGCTTGGCCTCCCGCACGATCGCGTCGCCGGACCCCGCGCCCGACGACGCCTGGACGAGAGCTCGGATGACCGGCGCCTTCGCGTCGCCACTCTCGATTGCCTCGTCGAGGACCTCGAGCGAGCGCTTGAAGTCGCCCGTCTCCTGGAGCGCCTCGCCGATGGTGGGCAGAAGCTCGAGGCGCGCGGGATCGTCGGACTCCAGCAGCGCAGCCGCCCGGAGAAGCAATGCGGATGCCACCGCCATGTCGCCGCGCGCGAACGCGCGCCTGCCCGCGGCGCTGAGGTTGTCGGCGCCGGAACGGCCGACCGCGCGCGCGTGCTCGTCGCGCGGCCCGAGGTCGCCGAGGTAGCGGTACGCCTGCTCGAAGTGATGCCCGAGCGCCTCCGCGAACTGGCCGACCGCCTGCTCCCCGACGGTGCGCGCGAGCCACGCCGCAACCTGTTCGTGCAGCGCCGCCCGCGCCCGCTTCGGCACCGACTCGTAGACGGCGTCGCGGATGAGGCCGCTGTGGAACCGAAGCGCGTCGGCGACGGGAATCGTCGACCGCGCCGGCTCGATTAGCTGCTTGCGCACGAGCTCACGCAGCGTCGCGTTGAGCGCCGACGGCGATTCCGACGCCAGCTCCGCCAGCGCCGACGGCCAGAACTCCTTCCCCATGATCGACGCGAGCTCGAGCACCGCGAGCTGGTCCGGCTCGAGGCGGTCGAGTCGCGCGGCGAGCAGCGCCTGGATCGTCGGTGGAATCGCGATCGGCGACGCGTTCTCGACGGTGTGCATCGCGACCATCTGCTCGAGAAAGAACGGGTTGCCGGCGGCCGCGTCCGTGATCAGCGCGCGGCGGCGAGCGTCGAGCTCGGAGCCGTCGAGCAGGTTGTCGACGAGCGCTTCCGACTCGGCCGCGCCGAGCGGCTTCAGCGCGAGCGCCGACGCATTTCGCCCGGCTCCGGCGAGGTTCGGCCGCTCTTCGAGCAGCTCCGGGCGCGAGAGCCCGAGCAGCAGGATCGGCGAGTCGAACGCCCAGTCGACGACGTACTCCACGAGATCGAGGAAGGTCGGATCGGCCCAGTGCAGGTCGTCGAGGAGGACGACGAGCGGCGTGTCGCGCGCGAGCGCCTCGAACAGCTTGCGCACCGCCCAGAAGGTCGTCTCGGTCTGGCCGCCGCTGTCGGACAGGCCGATCGCCGCGGCGATGCGCTCCACGACGACGTCGGGTTCGTCGTCCGACGCGACGATGCCGCGAATCGCGTCGAGAGGGCTCTCGCCTCCGAGCCGCCGGACGATCTCCGCGAGCGGCGCGAACGTGCTGCCCTCGCCGTACGAAGCCGAGCGGCCGACGAGGACGCGCGCACTGCCGTCGAGGCCTTCGGCGAATGCACGCGCGAGGTGCGACTTACCGATCCCCGGAGGACCGAGGACGGTGACGATGGACGGCGAGCGGTCGCGGACTACCGCGTCGAACGCGCGGCGAAGCGTCGCAACCTCCTCCTCCCGTCCGACGGTCGGGACCTCGAGCCGCCGCTCGACCCCGAGCGCCCCGAACACGTCGAGCAGCCGCCACCCCGACTCGGCGGCTTCGACGGTGACGGCGTCCCGGACGAGCTCTTTCGTCGTGTCCGCGATCAGGATCTCGCCGACCGCAGCTGCGCGCCCGAGGCGCGCCGCGACACTCGATGCGCCGCCCATCGCAGGCGAGGCGAAGGCCATGCCCGCGACGACCTGGCCGGTATTGACCCCGACGCGAACGTCGACGCGAACGCCGAAGTCGCACTCCAGTCGCGGGCTGAGGCCCGCGATCGCCTCGCGCAGCTCGACCGACGCGCGTACCGCCCGCAGCGCATCGTCTTCGTGCACGCGCGGCAGGCCGAATACCGCCACGATCTCGATCTCGCTCGACCAGTGGATCGAGCCGCCGTGCTGCTCGACCACCCTCGACAGCTCGTCGCCGAGGGACGAGAAAACGGGCTCCAGCGTCTCCGGCTCGACCGTCGCGCCGCGCGTCGGCGTCAGCGCGAAGTCGACGAAGACCACGGTGACGGTCTTGCGGCTCGTCTGCGGCGTCGGCGGCCGAATCTCGTGCGCGGGCGGCGCCGGCGACGCGACCGGGGCGGGACGCACCGGCTCCGGCAGAGCCAGCGACGCATCCTGGTTGAGAATCGCCCGCTCGAGGCGCTGCAGCTCCGGGGTCGGATCGATGCCGAGCTCGTCGACGAGCCGCTGCCGCGTACGGCTGTACGCGTCGAGCGCCTCGGCCTGCCGCCGCGAACGGTAGAGCGCGAGCATGAGCTGTCCCGCCGGGCGCTCGCGCAACGGATTCGCCGCGACGAATGCCTCGAGCTCGCCGGCGAGCGCCGCGTGGCGGCCGAGCGCCAGCGCCGCGTCGAACCGCTCCTCGACCGCGAGCAGGCGCAGCTCCTCCAGCCGCCCTGCCTCGGTCCGCGCAAAGTCCTCGAAGGCGAAGTCCGACAGCGCGGAGCCGCGCCACAGCGCGAGGGAGCGCTCGAGCGTCTGCAGCGCGCGGCTCGGATCGTCCATCGCGACGGCCGCGATGCCTTCGTTGACGAGCCGCTCGAAACGGACGGAGTCGATCTGCTCCGGCTCGACCGCGAGCGCGTAGCCCCCAGCGCGCGTCGCGAGGAGTCCGGGCGTCAGCGCCTTCCGCAGCTGGGAGACGTGGACCTGGAGCACGTTCGACGCCTTCTCGGGCGGCCCCCCCGGCCAGAGCTCCTCCGTGAGGCGTTCGCTCGAGACGAACTCGTTCGCCGACAGCAGGAGAATCGCGAGCAGCGAGCGCTGCTTGGCGCTTCGCAACTCGAGCGCGCGACCCTCGGAACGGACTTCAAGGGGCCCGAGGATCAGGAACTCGAGCTGCCGCTCGATCGGCCTGGCCCGGTCCACTGCAACCACCGTACAGCAGCTTCAGGCCGATTCAGCGCCGCTTCAGCGGCGGTTCAGGGCGCCTCCCCAATGTCCGTGTCATGAACGCAGCCCCAGTTATGACATCAGGAGGCAACGCCGAGATGTTCGACATCGAGCCGACAATACTCACGTGGGGCGGGAGAGAGCCTGCCGCGAAGGAGGTGCCGCCGCGCCCTGCTCCCGCCGTGGATACGACAGCCGCAGACGGGCCGCTCAGCCGCAGCACGCGCGACGGTCGCGCGAACGACGCCATTGCCGGCGACCTCGTCGCCGAGAACGAGCGCCTGCGCACGCTCGTCAAGCTTCAGGCCGACCTCGTCGCCTCCGTGGCGCACGACCTGCGCACGCCGCTCACCAGCGTCCTCGGATTCACGGACATGCTGCTCAAGCGGGACTTCGAGCCGGCGGCGCGCGACCGGTACCTCCGGATCGTCAACGGCGAGATGCGCAGATTCGCGCGGCTGATCGACGACCTGTACGACGCGCAGCTCATCGCCGCCGGTCGAAACGTCCTGTCGCTCGACGTGTTCGAGCTCGGCGATCTGCTGGTCGAGCAGGTCGACCTCTTCAGCGGCCAGGACGACCTGCACGCGCTGCAGCTGGAGGTCCCTTCTCGGCCGCTCCTCGTCGAGGCCGACCGTGAGCGGATCGCCCGCGTGATCGCGAACCTCCTCTCGAACGCGATCAAGTATTCGCCGAACGGCGGCACGATCAGCGTCGCCGCCGACGCACGGGACGGAGTCGTGCGCGTGTCGGTGAGCGACAACGGGATCGGGATCCCGTCGGATCAGCAGCACCGCGTCTTCGCGAAGTTCTTCCGCGCCGACTCGTCGAGCAGCGGCATCAAGGGTGTCGGGCTCGGGCTCTCGCTGTGCCGTGAGATCGTGCACGCCCACGGCGGCGCGCTCGGCTTCGACAGCGCGTACGGTCAAGGGTCGACGTTCTGGTTCGAGCTTCGGGACGACGCAACTCCCGGAGCCTGAGCCTCTCGGAATTGACGCAAATGGTTCACGTCGCGCCCCTCGGGCGCTGCGAATCTTTCGCCATGCGCCGCACGCAACGCCTCTCGCGAGCGTTCGGCGTGGACGCGGCGGCGGATGACCCCCCTCATCCGCCCGCCGCCTACGTGGCGGAAGCAGAGGGCGAGCGCCGCGATCGTCGGTGCCGCCAGCGCGTCTCGGTGCTCGCCCTCGTACTCTCCCGTGTCGTGCATCCCGTCTCCGGCCGCGGAGTAGCCGACGTAGAACCCACAGGCGGGCAGGTGGACAAGAGTGCGGCTAGCCGTATGGCAGGAAACGCCGATCGCTGCCAGGATTCGGACATGCCGCCCACCGTCCTCATCGTCGACGACCATCCGAGCTTCCGCGTGACGGCGCGTGCGCTGCTCGAAGCGGAGGGGTTCGACGTCGTCGGTGAGGCAGAGGATGGCGAGACCGCGCTCGAGGAGGCCGCACGGCTCCACCCGGAGGTCGTGCTGCTCGACGTGCAACTGCCCGGCATCGACGGCTTCGAGGTCGCTGCGCGGCTGACGTCGTGGAACGGAGCCTCCCCTGCGGTCGTGCTGACCTCCAGCCGCGACGCCACGGAGTTCTCCGGGCTCGTCGAGCGGAGCGGCGCGCGCGGCTTCGTGCCGAAGGCGGAGCTCTCCGCAGCGGCGCTGACGGCCCTGCTCAAGTGAACCTGGGCCGGCGGCCCTGGGTCGCCGTCCTCCCTGTCGGCCTCGTGGCCGGCGGGATCGCATTCGCGATCGTCCTCACCAGCAACCACCAGGAGACCTCTCTCGTCGAGGGCGTGCTCCGGCTGCTGCTCGGCTGGTCGTTCATCGGCACCGGCCTGTTCGCGTCGACACGCAGGCCGCGGAACCGCACCGGCGCCCTCATGGTCGGCGTCGGCTTCGTCTGGTTCCTCGGCGCGCTGGGCTCCGCGAACTCGTCGCTCCCGTTCACGCTCGGGATCGCCGCCGGCGCGCTCTCGCTCGCGGTCTTCGTCCACCTGCTCTTCGCCTTCCCGAACGGTCACCTCGAGTCGAGGGCGGAGCGCGTCCTGGTGGCGCTCGGATATCCCGCGGCGCTCCTTGCGAACCTCTCGGTCCTGCCGTTCGACGCGACGCCGATCGACAACTGCGCGAAGTGCCCGTCGAACGCGTTCCTCGTCTCCGACAGCCACACCGCCGCGAACGTACTGACGCTGTTCTGGAACTGCGTCGGCGGCGCGTTCATGATCGCGGCGGCAATCCTGCTCGTCCGCCGCTGGCGCGCATCGACGGCACCCGCGAGGCGTGTCCTCGGACCCGTCTACGTCGGCGGGCTGGCAAGCGTCTTGCTGCTCGCGGCCGGCTTCGCTCTCAGCGAGGTGACGAGCGCGGGCGACGCGGTCGTGACGATCGGCCTGATCTGCTTCATGTCCGTTCCGTACCTCTTCCTCGCGGGCTTGCTCCGAACGCGGCTTGCCCGAACAGCCGCGACGCAGCTCTTGCAGGAGACAGACGAGAGCCCATCGCTCGAGGAGGCGGAAGCCGTGCTCCGGCGCCTGCTCAACGACCCGACGCTCCGGCTCCTCGTCCGCGAGGACGGCGGCGGCTACGTGGACAGCGAAGGCCGGAGCGTCGAGCCGCCGGAGGAGTCGGCGACCACAGCGGTGACGCGGCTCGAGTCCGAGGGGGAGCCGATCGCGGTGGTCGTCCACGATCCGGCGCTGCGGGAGGAGCCCGAGCTCCTCGACGACGTTCTCGCCGCCGCTCGCGTCGCGCTCGTGAAGGACCGCAGCGTCCGCGCGCTCCGAGCGAGCGAGCGCCGGAACCGCGCGCTCCTGGCCGCGATCCCGGACAACATGTTCCGCATCCGCGCCGACGGTACGTACGTCGACTTCCACTCGAACAGGCCCGAGGCACTGTCCCTCCCGCCCGACCGGATCATCGGCTCCCGGATCGAGGAGCACCTGCACGGCGAGGACGTCGAGCAGCGGCTGGAGGCGATCCGCCGGGTGATCGCGACCGGGCGACCCGAGACGTTCGAGCTCCGGGCGGTCGCGCAGGACGGGACGGTCAGCGATCGCGAGGTGCGCATGGTGCGGAGCGGACGGGACGAGGTGCTCGCCATCACGCGCGACATCACCGATCGTAAGCGCGCAGAGCGCGGGGTGCTGCGCCAGCGCGACTTCCTCAGCACGGTCGTCAACACCGCGAAGAGCATCTTCTGCGTCGTCACGCCCGCCGGCGCGATCGTCCGCTTCAACGCCTTCTGCGAGCAGCTGACCGGGATCGCGGACGACGAGGGCGCACGGGGGCGGCCGTTCTGGGAGCTGTTCGCCGCGCCGGAGGCCGCCGCGGCCGTACGCGAAGCGTTCGAGGCGGACGTGACGGGGCGCGAGCACGAGCACCGCTGGATCACGGCGACGGGCGAGCGGCGCCTCGTGTCGTGGTCGGTGACGCCGATCGTCGACGAGAACGGCGAGGAGCGCAGGCTCCTCCACGGAGTCGACGTCACGGACGAGAAGCGCCAGCAGGAGGAGCTGCGCCGCTCGCGGTCTCGGATCGTCGACGCCGAGGCGGCCGAGCGCCGGCGGCTGGAGCGGAACCTCCACGACGGAGCGCAGCAACGGCTCGTCACGCTGTCCCTGGCGCTGCGGCTCGTGCAGTCGAGGATGGCGACCGATCCGAGAGGCGCTGCCGAGATGCTCGCCGGCGCGGCCGAGGAGCTGGCGCTCGCACTCGAGGAGCTCCGCGAGCTCGCGCGCGGCATCCATCCCGCCATCCTCAGCGACCGCGGTCTGCCCGTCGCGCTCGAGGCGCTCGCCGCCCGCGCGCCGCTTCCGGTCGAGCTGGACGCTGTGCCTGCCGAGCGGCTGCCCCAGCAGGTCGAGGCGGCCGCGTTCTACGTCGTCTCGGAGGCGCTGACGAACGTCGCGAAGTACGCGCAGGCGTCATACGCGCGCGTGCGGGTGACGTGCGAGGACGAGCAGACCGTGATCGAGGTGGTCGACGACGGCGTCGGCGGCGCGGACGTGAGCCTCGGCACCGGCCTCCGCGGCCTCGTCGACCGCGTGGAGGCGCTCGACGGGACGCTGGTCGTCGAGAGCCCGCCCGGCGAGGGCACGTCGGTGCGCGCGGCGATCCCGCTGCCCGCAGGGGTACGGGTAGCCGCACCTCAGGCTGCGGGCTAGCCGCGGCCAAGACACCGGCCCGCTCCATCGCCTGCGCAGGCGCCGGGTGACAGGCTCCCTCCATGACCAAAGAACTCGCATACCGGCAGAACGACGGCATCGACGTGACCCTCCTCTGGCACAGCGACGACGACAGCGTCGTCGTCTCGATCCGCGACGCGAAGTCCGACTACGCGTTCGAGGTCGGCGTGCCGCGGGAGAAGGCGCTCGATGCCTTCTACCACCCCTTCGCCTACGCAGCCTGAGGCTGGCTCTACACTGGGGCGCGGGTTGACCGGGGCACCGTTTCCCAGCGGCGTCGTCACGCTCCTCTTCGTGGACATCGAGGACTCGACGGCCCTGGTCCACCGGCTCGGAGATCAGTACATCCACGTCCTGGAGGAGTACCGAGCGGTGATCCGCGCCGCGGTCGCCGAGGCAGGCGGCCACGAGGTCGACTGCCGTGCGGACGAGCTCTTCGCCGCGTTCGACCGCGCCGATAGAGCGGTCGCCGCGGCCGTGACGGTGCAAAAGCGGCTGAAGAGCGGCGTGGCGAAGGCTCGCATCGGCATCCACACCGGGAAGCCGGCGCTTGCCGGCGATACGTACTTCGGCGTCGACGTGCACCGGGCGGCGCGGATCAGCGACGCCGGTCACGGCGGCCAGATCCTCCTCTCCGCCGACACCCAGGCTGCACTGAACAGGGAGCTGACGGTGCGCGACCTCGGGACGCACGAGCTGCGCGGCCTGCCGGGGCCGGAGCGGATCCTGCAGCTCGTCGAGCCGAGCCTGGAGCTTGACTTCCCGCCGCTCCGGCTCGATCGTGACCCCGGAGACGTCGTGGGCGGGGAACCGGAAAAGACGATTTTGCGGGTCGTGCTGGCGGAGGACTCCGTTCTCCTGCGCGAGGGCATCGCGCGGCTGCTCGAGGACGGCGGCTTCGAGGTCGTGGGCCAGGCCGGAAATGCCGACGAGCTGCTGCTGAAGGTGCGCTCCTACTCGCCGGACGTCGCGCTCGTCGACATCCGCATGCCTCCGACGCACACCGACGAGGGGCTCCGCGCGGCGAAGGAGATCCGCGAGAAGCATCCCGAGACGGGCGTGCTCGTTCTGTCCCAGTACGTGGAGGCGGGCTACGCGATGGAGCTCCTGTCGGAGAGCGCCGAGGGCGTCGGCTATCTGCTCAAGGACCGCATCTCTGACGTGGACGACTTCCGCGCCGCCGTCCGACGCGTCGCCGAGGGCGGCTCGGCTCTCGATCCGGCCGTCGTCTCCCAACTCGTCGGGCGGCGCCGTCGCGACGATCCGCTCGGTGACCTGACGCCGCGTGAGCGCGAGGTGCTCGAGCTGATGGCGGAGGGACGCTCGAACCACGCGATCGCCGACCAGCTCGTCGTGACCGAGCGCGCGATCGAGAAGCACGTGACGAGCATCTTCTCGAAGCTGAGCCTCACGCCGGCGCCCGAAGACCACCGGCGCGTCCTGGCCGTGCTCGCGTACCTGCACGGCTAGGTCCGCGGCGGCCGCTCACTGAACGGACATGGCCGGGGGTCTGACCCCGGCCATGTCCGGAGGAGCCGCGAGGTCTGTGCCGAGGGCGTGACGATTACTCCACATACGCGTCGGTCCGCAGGCACGCGAGCGAGGATCGAAGCGGCTGAGCTGTCCACAACGCCTCGTTGGGCCATGTCCGGGGTCTGACCCCAGACATGGCCCGAGAAGACGCGGCGAAAGCGACCCTGCGCTGCCGGCTTCGCCGCGTGCGGATCCGTACGGAGGCGGTGCGGCCTGCCCCACCCGGAGACGCCTGTTGGCTACCTGTCGCCGAACGACGCGCGCTGCGACCGTGATGACACAAGCCCGAGCTCATTGCCATCTCGAAGGAGAGCCATGTCACCCCTCGCACGTTCAACGAATATCGCGGCCCGCATGGGCCGCTGGAGCGCGAGCCACTGGAAGACCGCCGTCTTCGGCTGGCTCGCCTTCGTCGTCGCCGCAATCGCGGTCGGTATGACCGTCCCCATGAAGCAGATCGACATGGAGGATGCGAACGTCGGCCAGTCGCACAAGGCCGACCAGATCCTCAAGCAAGGCTTCCCGCAGGCGGATCCGCAGACCGAGCTCGTCGTCGTGCAGAGCGCGACGAAGACGGTCGACGATCCGGCCTTCCGCGCCACGGTCAACGACGTCGTGCGCTCCGTCGAGGGCGACCCGGCAACGAAGAACTTCAAGTCGCCGCTCACGGCGGGACACGGCGACCAGGTCTCCAACGACCGCCGCACCGTCATCGTCACGTGGGACATGAAGGGCACGAGCGAAGTCGCGCAGAAGAAGATCGACGCGATCGAGTCACGCGTCGCCGTCTCCGGCGCGCGGCATCCCGGCTTCTTCGTCGGCGAGGCCGGTTCGGCCAGCTCGGGCAAGGCCCTCGACAAGCTGTTCGGCGACCAGCTGAAGCTGGCCGGCGAGCGGTCGATTCCGATCACGATCGTGGTGCTGCTGCTCGTCTTCGGCGCGCTCGTTGCCGTCAGCGTGCCGCTCCTGCTCGCCCTGACGGCCGTCATCGCCACAGTCATGCTCGTCGCCCTGCCGAGCCAGCTCGTCCCGATGGATCAGAACGTCAGCGCAGTCGTACTGCTGATCGGCCTCGCGGTCGGCGTCGACTACTCGCTCTTCTACATCAAGCGCGAGCGAGAAGAGCGGGCGGCGGGCAAGGGCTCGCGTGCCGCGATCGAAGCCGCAGCTGCGACCTCGGGCCGCTCGATCCTGATCTCCGGCTTCACCGTGATGATCGCCATGGCCGGAATGCTCCTCTCCGGCGACAAGACCTATCTCGGGTTCGGGATCGCGACGATCATGGTCGTCGGCATCGCGATGCTCGGCTCGCTTACCGTGCTGCCCGCGCTCCTCTCGAAGCTCGGCGACAAGGTCGAGCGGGGCAGGATCCCGTTCCTCGGCCGGCTCCGGCGCTCGAGCGGCGAGAACCGCTTCTGGAAGTCGATCCTGACGCCGGCTCTCCGCCACCCGGCAATCGCTGCGACCGCCGCAGCCGCGGTGCTCCTCGCCATGGCGCTGCCGGTGCTCCACCTCCACACCGCGCAGAGCGGGATGGACGCGCTGCCGAACAGCGCACCGACGGTTCCGACGATCAAGAAGATCCAGAACGCGTTCTCGAACGGCACGGCCTCGCCGGTCAACGTGGCGATCCAGGGGAACCTCGATTCGCCGCAGACGCAGCAGGCAGTCGCCGCGCTGAAGTCTCAGGTCGTCGCCGCGAAACTGAACACCGGCGACATCGAGGTCGAGACGAACCGCGCCCATACCGTCGCCCGCGTAGACATCCCCCTCGTCGGCAAGGGCACCGACGCCGAGTCGAACCAGGCGCTCGACAAGCTGCGCAACGACATCCTGCCGGCGACGCTCGGCAAGGTGCACGGCGCACAGTTCGCCGTCACCGGCCCGACCGCCGCGTCCGCCGACCAGAACGCGCTGCTCAAGCAGAAGGCTCCGATCGTCTTCGGCTTCGTCCTCGTGTTCGCGTTCCTCCTCCTGCTCGTCACCTTCCGCTCGGTCGTGATCGCGGGCAAGGCGATCGTGCTCAACCTCCTGTCGGTCGGCGCCGCGTACGGCGTGCTCGTCGCGACCTTCCAGTGGGGCTGGGGCGAGAACCTGCTCGGCTTCACCTCGAACGGCGGGATCGCGCAGTGGCTGCCGATCTTCATGTTCGTGATCCTCTTCGGCCTCTCGATGGACTACCACGTGTTCATCCTCAGCCGCGTCCGCGAGGCCTACGACCGCGGCATGAAGACCGAAGAGGCAGTCGCACACGGCATCATCACGACCGCCGGCGTCGTCACGAGCGCAGCGCTCGTGATGGTCGGAGCGTTCGCGGTGTTCGCTCTCATGCCGATCCTCGACATGAAGGAGATGGGCATCGGCCTCGCCGTCGCCGTCCTGCTCGACGCGACGATCGTCCGCGCGGTGCTGCTGCCCGCGACGATGAAGCTGCTGGGCGACTGGAACTGGTACCTGCCGAAGTGGCTGGAGTGGCTGCCGAGGCTCGAGTCGGAGCGCACCGTGCAGATGCCGACGACTCAGCCCGTGCCGCAGCCGGCGTAACCCGACAAACAGCGTCAACGCCGAAGCCCGCGTTCCCGGACGCGGGCTTCGGCGTCTCTACCCGACGTGGCTAGTAGCCCGGGGCGCCGCTTCCTCCGCCGCCGGCGACGGCGAGGACGACGATCACCACGGCGACTATCGCGAGGACGAGTGCCGCGGTGACGATCCAGCGCATCCGGCTTCGATCACCGCGTGCTTCGGGCTCGTGGTAGGTACTCACGAACACCACTCCCTTCCGGTTCATCCGCAGTCGATTTGACGCTGTCATTGGTACGCCAGGCGTGTGGAGACGGTTTCGTAAGGAATCGCTGGCTCATCGGTTGTACGGGCATGAGCAATCCACATACACATCTCGACAGCGTTTCCGTCGACGAGGTCTGGCTCGGCGACTGGGCGGCCGAGGGCATCGCCGCAATCGAGGCGTATCTCGCAAACCACGCGGCCTTCGCGGCTTTTCTCTCGGCGCGCGACGGCCTAGACTCGACGCATGGCGACGGCGCCGCCCAGCGCTGACGCCGTCCTCGTCCGACGGCTTCATGAACGCGACCGGACGGCGTGGGAGGAGCTCTACGACAGCTACGGCCCACGCCTCCGGCCGTTCGCGTACCGGCTGACGGGCAACCGTCACGACGCGGACGACCTCGTCCAGGAGACGTTCGTCCGCGCGCTGCCGCGGCTCGACCGGCTCGACTCCGAGACGGTCGACATCGGCGCGTACCTCTTCACCACGCTTCGCAACCTCTTTCTCAAGTCGGTCGAGCGCGGCCGCCGCGTCGAGCCGACCGCCGACGTGCCGCAGCCCGCGACGCCTGCTCCGATCGAGGACGACCCGGAGCGCAGCACGATGCTTCGCCGCCAGCAGGAGGAGGTTCGCGTGGCGAACGCGAAGCTCGATCCCCGCCAGCGCCTCGTTCTCGCCCTGCGCGAGCTCGAGGACCGGAGCTACGCCGAGATCGGCGTCGTCGTCGGCCTCAAGGAGAACGCCGTCGCGCAGCTGATCTCTCGCGCGCGCGAGAGCCTGCGCACCGAGCTACGGCTTGCTCAGGTCGACCCGGCGAGCCTCCCGCGGGAGTGCAGGCGCTTTCTGCCACTGCTCTCACGCCACCTCGACGGACAGCTGCGCGGGGCGCAACTCGAGACGACGCTCGAGCATCTCGACGGGTGCGAGCGCTGCCAGGACGCGCTGCTGTCGATGAAGGAGGCGCGGCGCCGATACCGCGTGCTGCTGCCTCCGTTCTTCGGCGGCGACGACCAGCGCGCGAGGATCGACGCGGAGCTCACAGCCGCGGGGTACTGGAAGCCGCCTCGCCGCGGAGCTGCGTGGCGGGCGCACCGGATGCTGGTCGCCGCGGCGGCGGGATTGCTCGTCGCGGGAGCGGGCGGCGTTGGTGCGGCCGTGCTCGTGTCGAAGGGTGAGCCGTCGGCGGCGCCGGTCGCGACGACTACGGCGCCGGCACCGGGCACCTCCGCGGCAAACACGACGCGCGTGACAGTGATCAAGACGAAGACGAAGCCGGTGCTTCCGGCGACGACCGGCACCCCGGCGACGACGAAGGCCAAGCCGATAACGACGACCGAGCAGACGACGGCGAACGCGAAGAAGCCGACGCCGACGCCGACGCCGAAGCCGAAGCCGAAGCCGAAGCCGAAGCCGATCGTGCCGCCGCGGACGACGGCGCCGCAAGCGACCACCGAGCACGTGACGACGGCGGAGATCGACGAGCTCGCGCCGACGGTGACGATCGTCGCGCGCCCGCCCGCCGCAACGCAAAGCCGCTCGGCGTCGGTGTCTTTCCGCGCGAGCGAGCCCGACGCGTCGTTCACCTGCAAGCTCGACGGCGCAGCGTTTGGAGCGTGCTCGAGCCCGGCCTCTTACCGCGAGCTCGCGCTCGGACCGCATGCGCTTGCCGTACGCGCGCGCGACAGAGTCGGGAACGTCGGCGCCGCGGTGATCGTCCGCTGGACCGTCGTCGCCACGCCCGACGTGACGCCGCCGACCGCGAAGATCGTCTCGGCGGTGGAGTCAGGCGGCGGCATCACCTTCCGGTTCACGTCCTCGGAAGCCGGCTCCACGTTCGGCTGCGCCCTCGACGGCAGCGCGTTCGAGCTCTGCACGACCCCGCGGGCCTACGCTGCGGTCGCGCCCGGCTCGCACACGTTCTCGGTGCGCGCAACAGATGCGGCCGCCAACACGGGCGCCGCCGCTACGCATTCGTGGGCCGTCGCGCAACCGCTGCCCGACCTCGTGATCACGGCGCTCACCGAGACGAGCTTCGTCGTCACCAACGTCGGGACCGCAGCCGCCGGCCCCTTCGTCGTGAGCGTCACGCTCATCGGCGCGTTCTCGTTCACGGGCCTCGCGCCGAACCAGTCGGCGAGCCGCACCTGGTCGGCGTGCCGCCGCGGGACGCTCACGACAGTCGCGGATCGGGGCCGGATCGTGAGCGAGTCGAACGAGGACAACAACACCCGCTCGCTCGCCAGCGATTGCTGAGACGCGCGGCTAGGCTGGCGCCTTGGTCGACTCGACGTAGCCGCGCACGTCTGCCGCCGGCTCCGAGTACGCGTCGCCGAGCGCCTCCTCCACGCGCCGCAGGTACTCCTCCGTCCACTCGG
>JBJMJE010000243.1:0-3005 GCA_045806505.1 Gaiellaceae bacterium | reverse complement strand
AACCCTCACGCCCCCGTGGGGGCAGCTGACTTTTAAGTCGTCACCTAACGCTTCGGCCGACTTCGGTCAACCCGAAAAGTGCTGCAAACGGCGAATGCGGAGAAGTGCTGGTATGTCAGGCGTTTCGGATCGTTTCGGTGGCTCATGTAGCCCCCGAGCGGCCCCAAGGACGAGCGCGCGTTTCGCGAGCCCTCTCCCCGCGGCATACGCTGACTCGCATCCAAGATCGTGCGCGCGAGCCGAGCGACCTAGGCGCAAATTGACTCGCCGTCCTCGAGTACATCGGCTGGCACGGGCGTCAAGACGTTCCTCGGGTCGACCGGCGAGATTTGCAAGCGCGTCTTGACGGTGCGCCGAGCGTTGGTTTCGTAGACGACGTCGACCCAGTCGTCTTGACGGTCGGTGCCGGCGACGCCGAGGAAGTCGACGTCATCGCCAGAAGCCCAGACATCCTTCTTGTTTCAGGTCGCGCGTGAAGAAGAGTGAGTTGCCGAGTCGGTCGTAGTCTTTACCGGCCTCTTGCGGCACGCCGTTGACGTAGACCTCGTACAACGACGTGAACGTCTGCGGGTAGGTCGACGCGTGACAGATAGGCCATCAGCGTGTGCCAACTTCGATGACTTCGTCCTCGGGTTGGTAGATGACGCGCCAGCGCTCGTTGCTGAGGAGTCGTTCGTGCCGGTAGACGCGCCGCCCGTATTCGATGGTGAAGCCGGGGGGGCCGGCGTTCTGGACGACGCGGCGCAGGCCGGGCGCGAGCCCAGGGTTGTGGACGACACGGGTGCTCGGCTGTCGGAACGCGTAGGGGCGACCGGTCCAGGACTCGATCCGGCGTCCGAGTCGCTTCGAGCTGAAGCGCACGCTGATCGATCGTGCGCTGGCGGCGAGGTGCATCCGCAGCGGCGTTGGCCAGTTGTTCGCGAACACGAGCTCGGGGCCGCCCCACGAGATCGTCGCTTCGCGGCCCATCGGATAGCGCGAGATGTAGAACGAGTGGGGCGTGTGCGCGATCAGGCGCAGCCCGGCGAAGAAGGCGGCGTTGTAGAGCGTCGTCGCGATTTGGCTGATTCCCCCGCCGACGGAGTCGACGAGTCGGCCGTCGCTGATCATCGGCGCCGGGACGAAGCCCTTTTCGCGTGTCCGAGGTCCGAGCGTCGCGTTCATCGAGAACCGGCCGTTCGGTGGGATCACGGTGCCGTCGAGGAGTTGCGCGGCCCGGCGGATGTTCGTGACCCGAGGCTGGCAGCAGCTGAACGGTGTCGTGAACGAGCCGACGACGTCGGGCATGACGGCATTGGTCGGGGCGGCTTGCGCGCGTGTGGCGAGGGCGGCTGCTGCGAAGAGGATGACGGCGAATGCGTGGCGTCGGGTCATGTCTTGTTTCCTGGTTGGGTCGGGCGGCCGCCTCGCACCGTGCGAGGCGGCCGCGGGGTGCGGCCTGTCACGCGAGACCGTTCGCCTTCAGGAACGACCGCGCGACCGCGGCCGGCGGCTGCTTGTCGATCGCGACGGCCTTGTTCATCGCGCGCATCGCTGCGGTGGTGAGCGTCGCGGAGACGGCATTCACGACCTTCGTGAACCCTGCACCCGCGGACGCCAGCACCTTGTTGCTCACGACCGGCGCGACGTTTTGGAAGCCGAAGACGTGCTTCGGGTCCCTGAGCACCGTGTACTTGCCGCCTGCGAGTTCGGGGTCGGTCGAGAAGACGTCGCCGGCCGTGACGGTCTTCTGGTCGAGCAGCGTGTAGACGCTGATGCTGCCGAGCGGCACGAAGTGCGCCTGCGCGAATCCATACGCGAGGCGCAGGCCGATCAGACAGGTGACACGCGTCCGGCATTCCGGTGGGCCCGCGAACGAGAACGACTTGACCTTGCTCATGTCTGCGATGGTCTTCACGCCGAGCTTCTTCGCGGTCGTCGTCAGCAGCCCGAACGAGTCGGTGTCCGAAAACGGCGTCCGGTTCAGCACCGTTGCGTGCCGCTTCGCGGCCTCGAACCTCTTCGCCGCCGACCAGGCGGCGGCCGCACTGCGCGGCTGCGGCTGGTGGGCGATCTCGGCGACGAGCACGCCCGTGTATTCGGGATAGAAGTTGATCTTGCCGCTCCGGAAGGCGCCGTCGATCAGCTCGGAGCTGCCGATGTCCTGCTTCAGAGTCACGGTGTATCCCTTCGCCTGCAAGGCCTGCTGGTAGAGCTGGCCGAGCACGTACTGCTCCGTGAAGTTCTTCGTGCCGATCGTGATCGTCGGTCTGGCCGTCGCGGCGCCACCCGTCGCGGCCACACACGCCACGACCGCGACGGCAACGACAAACGCGATCGCCGGTTTGACGTTCATCCGGTTCCCCTTTCTGTCGACGTGCTCGGGCCAGGCGTCAGCGCCTTGCGCACGAACTCGAGGCCGCAGCCGACGAGCAGCGCCAACGCCGAGACCCACAGCGACGCGGCGACCACGCCGGGAAGTCCGTAACTCGCCTGATTGACGATGATTTCGCCGAGCCCGCCGCCGCCTGCGATCGCCGCGATCGTCGCGCTCGCAATGACGACGATGGCCGCAATCCGGATGCCTGCGATCGCGAGCGGGAGCCCGAGCGGCAGTTCGACCTGCAGTAGCACCTGGCGGTCGCTGAGACCCATGCCACGCGCGGCGTCGACGATGTCGCGGTCCACGGCATCGATTGCCACGTAGGCATTCGTCAGGATCGGCGGGACGGCCAGCACGACGAGCGCCGCGACGGTGTTCCAGAAACCGAAGCCGAAGATCATCAGGCCGAATCCGATCAGCACGAGGCTCGGGAGCGCGCGGCCGACGCTCGAGATGCCGGTTGCGAAGGCGAGGCCGCGGTGGCTGTGCCCGAGCCAGAGCCCGAGGGGGAGCGCGAGCACGAGCGCGATTGCGAGCGCGACCGCGGAAAGCTCGAGGTGCTCTCCCGTCTTCGACAGCAGGAGCCCGGTGTGGTCGCCGATGAAGCGGAAGCTGTCGACGAAGGTGTTCACGCGAGCCGCCG
>JBJMJE010000242.1:0-6784 GCA_045806505.1 Gaiellaceae bacterium | reverse complement strand
GACCGACACGTCTGCCGTGAGCGTCTGTCCGAGGATCGTGAGGGTGGCGTCCTCGCCGCTGATCCGGAAGAACGGCCCGGGCTCCGCAGCGCTCGTCGTGTCGACGAGCAGGTGGAAGCTTCCACCGAGTGAGACGCCGGGAAGGTCGAGCGCGACGGTCGCGGAAAGATCCGCGACGACGCCTGCCGACGTGATGGACAGCGTCCCGTGTCCATTCGTCAATTGGAAGAACGGCGGCCCGCGGGCGCTGACATTCGAGCCCTGGTCGCTGAAAGAGAGCTCGACGTTCGAGGCGACGACGCTGACCCCGTCCGTCTGCTTCGTGAAGGCGAGGTCACCCGAGAACTCCTGGCCGAAGAGCTTGATCTGGATGCCGACACCGGCGACGGAGATGAACGGCGCGCCCGTCGTCGAGTCGCGCGTCTCGTTGCTCGCGAACTCCATGGGCACCTCGAGGTCGGTGTCCGGGATCGTCAGAACGTCGTGGATCGCCGTGGCGAAGGTGTTGGCACGGACGTGAATCGTTCCCCCAACGGTGACGTCGTCGAAACCGACGAGCTCGATCGTGCCGCGCGCATCGAGAGCGTAGTCCGCGCCGGTCTTGATCACGCCGATCGTCGCGTCATGCAGCACGACGCCGCGCGCGAGCGGGTTCCGCTCGCCGTTCTCGAGCGTGAACGGCCCGTCTCCGACGAAGACGGTCAGCCCGGCGCCGGCGAAGTGGCCGGAGCTGTCGAACGCAACGCTGCCCTCGACGAAGACGATGTCCTTGATGTTGATCGACGCATTGCTGATCGAGACTGCGAAGACGTTGCCCTCGCCCTCGCCGAAACGGATCGCGAGCGCGCGGCCGCCGACCATGAGCGTCCGATCGACGGCGTGGCCCGTGGTGTTGACGCGCAGGAGGATCCGTCCGCCGACGTCGACGCCCAGGCCGGACACGTGCGCGTTGCCGGCGATGTAGCCGGCGATGCCGTCGGCGAAGATCGCGAACGCACCCTCGCCGCCGGTGAGCACGGGATCCGGCTGCCCGGCGATCCTGGCGCTGATGTCGCTGAGCCCCACGAACGTCCCCTCGGCGTCGTGCTCGAAGGCGAAGGAGCCCCATAGCGCTCCGACGACCTTGCCGACCGGCGCGCCGCTCGCGTGATCCTTCGTGAGCGCCGCCGTGAGGGTGATAGCCGTCCCGGCCACGCTGCCTATGACGACGACCTCGAAGCCGGAGCCGGTGTCGAGCTTCAGGGACTGACCCGTGGCAAGCCCGCTTGCGCTGGCGACGTTGATCGTCGTATCGCCGCTGTCGCTGTCAGCCGCGAGTGTCGTGACGTCAGGACCGACGGCAAGTGCGCCGGACTCGATGACATCGACCCCGACGCGAAGGAAGGGGCCGGTATTGGGATGCGTGTCGACGTCCAGCGCCACGTTGAACGAGCCGCTGACCAGGCTCGGCACCGTGATGGCGGCGGTTGCAGTGAGGTTCGCTTCGAGGCCCTGGGGATCGAGAGTCAGATTGCCGTCGACGTCGGAGATGTGGACGAAGCTGCCGAACGAGAGCGCGACGTTCTGCAGGGTCACGGTGACCTCGTCTCCCGACTGCGCGAAGCTGAAGTAGCCGCTGAGCTCGTTGTCGAGGACCGTCAGCGTGGCCGGCGTCGGAGCCGGCGTCGTGTCGGGATCGCCGAGCGTCACGGAGAAGGAATCGTTGGCGGCGGCGTCGTCGGTGTAGTCGATCGTGACTGCGACCGGGCCGTCGAACGAGACGCCCGGGAGCGTTACGGAGACGGAATCGAAGCCGAGGTCCGCCTGCACGCCGTCAGTCGTGACGGTGATCGTCGACGCCGATGCGTGCGCCGACACGAGGCCGTCCGCCAGGTTGACGCTCGCGTCGTCGATCGCAATCGCGATGTTGTCGTCGTTGTCGACCGTGACGTCGAACGTGCCGGCGATCTCGTTTCCGAGCACGCCGAAGACGACGTTCTCGCCGCCGAAGCGCAGGAACGACGGGCCCTCCGGAACGTCGAGTGTGTGCGTGACGCCGGCGATGTCGAGTTGCCGCGTGACCGCCTCGGTTCCGGTGTTGATCTGCAGCGAGAACGTGCCCGACAGCGTGAGGCCGCTGACGCCGGTGACCGCGGCCGTGCCGGATGCGTCGAGCGCGTAGCTCGTGTCGTCGGCGACGAGGAGCACGAAGCCGGCGTCTGTGACGCCGACGTGCACACCGGCGTTCGAGCCGATGCTGATGTCGAGGTCGGACGCGCCGACCAGGATCTCGGTGCCGTCGTCCTCCGTGCCGGGGATCTCGTCGTCGCCCGGGAGGGTCGACCTCTCGATCGCGAAGCTGCCCTCGGTGCTGAAGTCACCGACGCTGAAGGTCACGTTGTGGCCCGCGAAGTGGTTGACGCCCGCCGCGAGCGTGATCGTGTCGCTGACCTGGGCGTCGGCGCCGGTCGTGTTCACTTCGGCCGAGAAGTCGTCGCCGCCGAACGTGACGGGAACGTTCACCAGGTCGATGCCGCCGCTCGCCCGGAAGGCGTACGTGCCGTTCGGCTTGATCAGGAACGCCGCAGCGCCGCCGGACATCGAGACCCCGACGTCGTCGCCGTCGCCCGCGTCCTTGCGGTCGCCGAGGAAGAGGTTGGCGCTCGCGACCGTGCCGCGCACCTCGTTCGTGGCGAGGTCGCGCTCGACGTGGGCGGTGCCCGACACGTTGCCGACAGGCGTGCCGATCGCGACCGAGCCGTCGGCCACGATGATGTGCCCCTCGTCGGTGTCGAACGTGACGGCGATGCCGCCGATCGACGTGATGTTCGTCCTGCCGCTCGTGTTGAGCTTCAGGCCGATTGTGCCGTCGAGCGACAGTCCCTCGACGCTGTTCGGCAAGGAGACTGAGGCGCTGCCCGTGGCGGCGAACGTGTTGTCCGAGAAGATCACCGCCGCCGCGTGGTCGGAGCCGTGCTTGAGGCCGACCTCGATCGTGCCCGCGGACTTCCTGAACGAGAAGTCGCCCGAGAGATCGAGGAAGTGCGCGACCTTGAGCGCCGCCGAGCCCGAGATCCGGAAGAGGCCGTCGTCGAGGGTGCGAGTCGCGCTGCCGTCCGGGACGTCCACATCGGCGCTGGTGTTGTTGAACTCGACGTCGAGGGACGACCGAAGCGCGAGGTCGGCCACGCCCAGAAGCTCGGCGTTGCCGCGCGCCCAGCCGGCGGCGCCGCCGGCCGTGAAGACGAACGAGCCGGCCGCGTCGGTCAGGCGGAGGGCGGCGGTGCCGGCGCCCACCGTTGCGGAGACGCCACTCGCCGAAACGAGCAGGCGGCTGTTCGCGGAGTCGTTGGCGATCGCGAAGGTCCCGCGGAGCTCGCCGAGCGTGCCGATCGCGAGCGTCGCTGCGCCGGAGAAGGAGGTGACGTCGGAGTCGAAGCCGAGCGGGACGTTCTCGGTGCCGTTGTCCACGACGACCGGCGCGTCCGAGAGGTCGCCGAGGTTGTTGTACTCGACGTTCCAGCTCTCGCCCGTCAGGGTGACGTCGTCGGCGCCGTCGAGCGTCACGTCGCCGTTGGCGACGAACGCGAAGCCCGGCGAAAGAGCGCTTACGGCCCTACGCGAGACCAGCGCGAGCGAGGCGCCGCTGATCTTCGCCTCGGGAAGGGAGGCGCCGCCGCCGAGGGAGGCGCTCACGCCCGTCGCACCGATCCTCACCTCGAAGACGTCGTCCGACTTCGTCGAGACGAGGACGGCTGTGGCGGCACTCAGCGAGGCGAACCCGTCCACGTTCAACTCGAGATCCTGGACCGAGACGCGCAAGGTGCCGCCCTCGGAACCCTGACCCGACAACGTGTATGTGCCGGAGATCGCGTTGGTCTCGCCGCCGAACGGCGAGACGGCGATTCTCGAGTCGTCCGCGCTGATGCCGACGGTGCCCGTGAACGTCGTATCCGCACCGGTGCCGGAGAAGGTGATGTCGTTGAACTCCAGGTTCGGCGTCGTGACCTCGAGCAGGCCGCCGATGTGCACGTTGTCGGTGAGCGGCAGCGACTGCGGCCCCGCGAGCTGACCGTTCGCGTACTTCTGGAGCTCCTCCTGGATCGCCTCGAGCAGTCCGCCGATGTCGTGCCCGGCGACGTAGAGGCTGAAGTGCGGCAGCTGCGCAGTGACGGTGTGGGCCGTGGTGTCGACGGTCGTCGCGATTGCGACCGGGCCGTTCGCGGGATCGACGTAATAGATAGAGGTGGGCGTCGGCTTCGCCGGTTCGTACGAGATGGTCAGCGTCGGCGCCGAGGCAAACGTCGTGACGCGCTCGAGCGTCGTCGCGTCCACGGCGATCAGGTCGTAGACCGGCGAGGCCGCGCTGACTCCGATCGGCGACGCGTACACCGTCTGGTGCACGGCGACGATCGTGTTGGCCGACACCGCACCGGGTGCGAACGTGACGGTGGCGCCGCCCGTCGCGGTCGACACCGAACCTCCCGCAGACGTGATCAGCACTCCTCCTTCCGGCGGAGCGCGCGGACCAGTGTCGACGGGTGGCGGCGCGGCGGTACCCGTGCCGATCAGCGGAACCTCCACGCGGAAGCCGCCGGCGCCCGTGAGCACCAGCCGCGCGGAGCGTGCGCCCGGGGAGACCGGGCTCATCGTGACCGCGAACGTCGCTGTCTGGCCGGCGGCTAGCGTCATGGGTCCGCCGGTGGTGACTGCGAACGCGTTGTCGGCGTCCCCGATGATCGTCGCCGCCGTGATCGTGATCGGCTCGGCGCGAACGTTCGTGATCACGATCGGACGGGCCGCGTGCGTTCCCTCGGTCACCGTGCCGAACTCGATCTGGCTGACGGACGACGTGATCCACGTCGCGCCGGGAGCGGGCGCGGGCGGCGTCGTGGTCCCCCCCGTCCCGCCCGGATTCGTGGTGGTGTCCGTCGGCGGCGTGGTGACCGGCGGCTGCGTCGTCGAGCCCGAGCCGGTGTTCGAGGGCGGGGTGGTCGTGCTACCGCCGGAGTTGTTGTTCGAGCCGCCCGTGTTCGTCGAGCCGCCGGTGTTCGTCGAGCCGCCGGGGTTCGTCGTTCCGCCGGACGACGTGGGCGGCGGCGTTGTCGTCTGCTGTTGCGTCGTGCCCGTCGGCGAGGTGGCGGTGCCGGTCGAACCGGCATTGAGCGGGATCGAGCCGTCCTCGGCGAGCGTGATGCCCTGCTCCGCGAGCTTCGCACGAAGCTCCGCGAGCGGATCGGCCGCGGCGTTCGTCACGGGCACTGCCGCAGCCGCTACCGCCGCGGGCGAGTCGGGCTGCTGCGTGTAGTCGGGGAGGTCGCTCAGAGTCGTCGGCTGCAGCGTTACCGGCGCGGGCTCCTCGGACATCGTCGGCTCGGCGTGGACGCTGTCTTCGACGACCGGCGCGTTCGCAAACGGATCGGCCTTCGTCTTCGTGTTGGTGTTGCTCTGCTTCGCCGGCAGCTGGGAGTGGCTGTCCTTGATGACGGGCAGATGCACGGTGCGCGTCCTCGTCGCCGGCGTGTCCGGTGCGCTCGGACGCCCGTGCGCGGTGACGATCTGATGGCCAAGGGTGTGTGCCGGAACGCGGGTGCGAGGCTGCTCTGCAACGTCCGGAATGACGGGAGCTACGTGGAGCGCGGGGACAGCGAAGGACGGGAAGGTAACGGTGAGAAGGTCGAGCGTCGGAAGCACGACAGGAGTAGTGACCGACGGCGCGCGGATCGCGAGCGCGATGGGGCCCGCGTACGCCATGCCGAACGCCGCCAAGCCGATCGCCGCCAGCCAGAAACGGATCGCGCGCTGGCGGAGCGCAAGCAGGCTGATCAGATCTGGTTGTACTACCGCGCTTGCCGCTCCCACTCCGCCCCGGTGCTCCCCTCGAACTCGTCGCGACGCGTCCGACCCCCGGACACGCCTGCCTCCCGGATCCCACCCTGCACCAGCGGAAAGGGACATTCAATGGGTCGATCGGCCTATTGACTGAGGAATCAGTCTGTGTTAACTGCGGTCAAAACAAAAGGGGCCGCCTCAAGGCGGCCCCTTTCTCTTTCCGTGCTCGTCCGCGTTAGCTGCGCGTGACCGTGATCGGCACCCTGAGCGCCGCCGGAGCCTCGTTCGGCCCGAGCAGGAGCTCTCCGAAGTACTGGCCGGCCGTCATCGCCTTGCTGTATGCGACGTGGAGCGTGACCAGAGTGCCCGCGGGAACCGCCCCGGCCGGAACGCCCGTCACCGTCAGATCGTCGCCCTGGATCGCGTCGATCTTGAGCGCGCCCGTGGGCGTGCCCGCGACCGAGAAGCCGTGCACCCAGATCTGGTACGCGCCGTCGGCCGGCTTCACGAGCGTGACCGCCTCGTGCGAGGAGCCGGACGTCGACGAGGCAACGATCTCGTTGCTCGTGAACTGACCGTCACCGTTCGCGTCGCGGAGGACGAACAGGTCGTTGTCGTCCGTCGCCAGGTCGAAGTTCACCTGGAGCTTCGACGCGTGGTGCAGCGTGATGTTCCGCTTGACGCTCGCCGTCGAAGACACGTCCGGGTTGTCCTGCTTCACCTGGACGTTCTCCGTCGTCGGCTGGCTGAGACCGAACGCCTCCGACTTCAGGCCGGTCAGGTCGACGTTCGCCTTGAACGTGACGTCGAAGCTGCCCGTGTCGGCCGACGTCGTCTCCGCCACGCTCGACGGAGCGACCTGCGCCGCGCCGAGGGTCGTCTTCACCGGCGTGAAGAACTCATCGCCCTTGAAGTTGACCTGGTGCCACACGACGGCGCCGAGTCCCTCCTGCGCCGGGCCCGACACGATGTC
>JBJMJE010000241.1:0-3566 GCA_045806505.1 Gaiellaceae bacterium | reverse complement strand
CTCGTCGCGGAGCTCCGCGAGCGGACCTCGCTCGTCGCGCGCGGCGGCGGCGAGCGCGCGATCGAGCGGCACCGCTCGCGCGGCAAGCTGCTCGCGCGCGAGCGGATCGACCGAGTCGTCGATCCCGGCGGCGCGTTCCTGGAGCTCGGTGCGCTGGCCGCATGGGAGCTCTACGACGGCGCGGCGCCCTCGGCGGGAATCGTCACCGGAATCGGAGTCGTCGAGGGGCAGGAGTGCGTCGTCGTCGCCAACGACGCGACCGTCAAGGGCGGCTCGTACTTCCCGCTGACGGTCAAGAAGCACCTGCGCGCCCAGGAGGTCGCCCAGCAGAACGAGCTGCCCTGCATCTACCTGGTCGATTCCGGCGGAGCCTTCCTCCCGCTTCAGGCCGAGGTCTTCCCCGACCGCGAGCACTTCGGCCGGATCTTCTTCAACCAGGCGCGGATGTCTGCGCTCGGCATCCCGCAGATCGCCGTCGTGATGGGCTCGTGCACCGCGGGCGGCGCGTACGTCCCCGCGATGTCGGACGAGACGGTGATCGTGCAGGGCACGGGGACGATCTTCATCGGCGGGCCGCCGCTCGTGAAGGCGGCGACCGGCCAGGACGTGACGGCGGAGGAGCTCGGCGGCGCGGACGTCCACACGCGGCAGAGCGGCGTCGCCGACCACTACGCGACGTCGGACGAGCACGCGCTCGCGATCGCACGCAGGATCGTCGCGAACCTACAGACACGTCCGAGGGACAGTCCGTGGGCCATGACCCGTCCGGAGCCGCCCGTTGCGGACGCGTCCGAGCTGTACGGGCTCGTGCCCGAGGACTTTCGCCACCAGGTCGACGCGCGAGAGTTGATCGCGCGCATCGTCGACGCGTCCCGTCTTGACGAGTTCAAGGCGCTCTACGGCGAGACGCTCGTCTGCGGCTGGGCGCGGATCGAAGGCTTTCCCGTCGGCATCCTCGCGAACAACGGCGTCCTCTTCGCCGAGTCGGCGCAGAAGGGCGCCCACTTCATCGAGCTCGCGTGCAAACGGAAGGTGCCGCTCGTCTTCCTGCAGAACATCACCGGGTTCATGGTCGGCAAGGAGTACGAGGCCGGAGGCATCGCGCGCGACGGCGCCAAGCTCGTAATGGCCGTTGCAAATGCGAGCGTGCCGAAGTTCACCGTCGTCACCGGCGGCTCGTTCGGGGCCGGCAACTACGCGATGTGCGGGCGCGCGTACGAACCGCGGCAGCTCTGGATGTGGCCGAACGCGCGCATCTCGGTGATGGGCGGCGACCAGGCGGCGACGGTGCTGACGATGGTCGGGGACGCCGATCCCGAAGAGATCCGCGCGAAGTACGACGAGGAGGGCAGCCCGTACTACTCGACGGCGCGGCTGTGGGACGACGGGATCATCGACCCGCTCGACACGCGCCGCGTGCTCGCGCTCGGTATCTCGGCTGCGCTCAACGCACCGATCCCCGAGACGACCTTCGGCGTCTTCCGGATGTAGCGATGTGGCCTTTCCGCCGGCGGCGCAAGGAGCAGTCGCAGCCGATCGGCGAGGCGGAGGCGTACGAGCGCTCCTACGGCGAACGCACGCAGGACGTGCGCACGTTCAAGCTGCCGCCGCGGCGCCCCCGCGACAAAGAGGTGCTCAAGTCGGGTGAGGTGATGCGCCGCGCGTTCCTCGACCGGCTCGAGCAGCGGCAGCGCGGCGGGCAGCAGAAGGACTCGGAGGGTTAGATTCCCCCGATGGCAACGCACACGATCGAGTTGAGCGACGAGGAGCTGCGTCTCCTGCACGCGGCATTGCACTCCTACCTCGACGACTTCGGGCACGAAGAGGCCGACGTTCTGCGCCTGATCAAGGCGCTGATCGCGAAGCTGCCCGCGTCCGAAACCGCCTAGAGCACGAGCTCTTCGGGAAAGACCTCGTCGCCGGCGAAGCGCTCGAGCCGGTACGGCGTCAGGTCGAACGTCGGCTCGAGCTCGAGCAACTCCTCGGCGACGGCGCGGCCGACCGCCGGCGACTGCATGAAACCGTGCCCGCTGAAGCCCGCGGCGACGTAGACGTCGTCGCGAACCCGGCCGATGATCGGGTGCGCGTCCGGGGTCATGTCGTAGAGACCGGCCCATGCGCGCTCGACCGGTGCGCCCGCCGCCGAGGGATAGCGAGACGCGAGTCGCGCGCGCACCTCGTCGACGAGCGCTTCATCGACGACCTCGTCCAGCGACCAGCGCGCGGTCGGCTCGCGCATCGCCAGCCGGAGGAAGGCCTGTCGCCGGCGGAAGTGGAACGTCGTCTCCTCCTCGACCACCATCGGCAGCGTCTCCGGGAGGCCGTCCACCGGCCCGACGTCTACGAGCTGCCGGACGAGCGGGCGAATCGGCAGCGGAACGAGAAAGGGCGAGCGTGGTCCGCACGCGACGACGAGCACGTCGCGGTCGACGTCGCGTGCATCCGTGTGCTCGCGCACCTCCACCCCACGCTCGGCGGCTCGGCGGACGACCTCGCGCGCGGTTGCGGGCGGGCTCGCGACGCCGTCCTCGCGGCAGATCACGGCGCCGACGACGTCGTCCGTGCGCAAGCCCTCGACCTCGGCCGCGTCGACGTCCTCGACCGGAACGCCGAGCCCGCGCTGCAGCTCGGCGCGCTCATGCAACCGCGCGAGCCCTGCCTCGGTCGTCGCGACGAAGAGGTAGCCGACCTGGAGGAAGAACGGCGCGCCGAGCTCGCGAAAGAACGCGATCGACGCCTGCGCGAGCCGCACCTCCGCCTCCGTCGAGAACTGCTGCCGCACGCCGCCCATTGCCTTGCCGGTCGCGCCCGATGCGACCTCGGCGACGTCGCAGAGCACGACGTCGTCCGCGCCGAGCAGCGCGAGGTGGTACGCGATCGACGCGCCCATGGCGCCGGCGCCGGCTACGACAATTCGCCGTCGAGCCATGTGTCGAGCTCTTGTCGTTCGTCGGGCGTCAGCCCTCGGAGCGGCGCCCGCACGTCCTCCGTGATCGGCACGCCGCGGCGCGCCGCTATTCGCTTCAGCGCCGCGTGGCGCGGGAAGCGCTCGATCGTCTCGCGGATCTCGGCGAGGCGCGGATCGACGGCGACGACCTTCTCCGGCAGCGCGCTCGCGAGCGCGGAGACCGCTCCCGCAGCGCCGTGCTCGAGACCCTGCGCGATCAGCGACTCCGGCCCGACGAGCACGTCGAGCCCCTCGAACAGGTACGGCTGAAAGGCGGCCCACGGCGTGTCCGAGACCTTGAGCCCGACGAGGTTCGGCACGTGCTCGCGCAGCCGCTCGATCACCGACGGAGGAACGGCGTAGCCGCTCGCGCGCGCGAACTCGTAGACGTAGAACGGAAGCGGGTCGCAGGCGTGCGCGGCAACCGTGAAGTGCGCGAGGAGCGCGCGCTCGTCGAGCTGGAAGTACGGCGGCGCGATCACCGCGACGCCCGCCGCCTGCCTCTCCGCCGCGTGGGCGGCGAGCTCCGCCGTGGCGAGCGTCGTCTGCGCGCCGCAGTTGACGATCACCTCGAGCGGCCCGTCCATGAAGAGCTCCGCGGCTCGCATCCGCTCGTCGC
>JBJMJE010000240.1:0-18856 GCA_045806505.1 Gaiellaceae bacterium | reverse complement strand
GAGAAGGGTCGTGGACATCGACAACCTTCTTGCGCAGGCGGTCTCACTCGGCGCGAGCGACATCCACCTGAAGATCGACCGCCCGCCGGTCGTCCGCCTCGACGGCGCGCTCGTTCCTCTCACGGGCTCGATGCCTCTCGGCTCGCACGACCTCGAGGGCGTCCTGCGCCACGTGACGCAGCAGGTGCCGCACCGCTTCGAGTCGTTCCGCGAGCACGGCGAGCTCGACATCGCCTACGAGACGGCGGAGCTCCCGCGGTTCAGAGTCAACGGCTTCCGCCAGCGCGGCGCCATCTCGTTCGCATTCCGCGTCATCCCGCGGCAGGTGCCGACATTCGACTCGCTCCAGCTCCCGGCGGGCGTGAGGCGGCTGGCCGAGGAGCACCGCGGCCTCGTGCTCGTCACCGGCCAGACCGGGTCGGGCAAGACGACGACGCTCGCGGCGATGCTCGACCACATCAACCGCTCGCGGAAGCAGCACATCGTGACGATCGAGGATCCGATCGAGATCCTCCACACCGACGCCGGCTGCATCGTCAACCAGCGTGAGGTGGGCGTCGACACCGATTCCTTCCACGAGGCTTTGCGTCGCGCGCTGCGCCAGGACCCCGACGTGATCCTGATCGGCGAGCTCCGCGACGCCGAGACCGCACAGACCGCGCTGCACGCTGCCGAGTCCGGACATCTCGTGCTCTCGACGATGCATACGGTCGACGCGTCGGAGACGGTCGGCCGGATGGTGGAGTTCTTCCCGGGCGTCAAGCAGCCGCTCATAAGGAGCGTGCTTGCAGGGGTTTTGCGCGGCGTGATCTCGCAGCGCCTGCTCCCGAAGGCCGACTCGGGCCGGATCGCCGCCGTCGAGGTGATGGTCAACAACGCGCGCATCGCGGACCTGATCCGCGACAACCGCTCGGACGAGATTCACGACGCGATCGACGACGGTTCGTTCTTCGAGATGCAGACGTTCATGCAGGCGCTGCTCGAGCTCGTCGTCACGGGGCAGGTCGAGCAAGAGGTCGCCGCGAACGCCGCGACGAACCGGCACGACTTCCTCGTCGCGCTCGACCGGTCGCTGAAGGCCGACGCTGTCGAGAAGCGGCTTGCGGAAGAGGAGGCGGCGCAGCCAGAGTTGCCGGAGCTTCGCGTCGTGCGCTCGCAATGACCTTCTCGCCGCGCCGGCGTGTCGCAGCGATCGCTGCACTCGCGTTCCTCACGGCCGTTCCGTTCGCGTTCGCCTCGAATCACAGCGTGCGCGCGACGTCGTCGCAGCCCCGACGCGTCGTCGTCCAGAAGCCGGCGACGCTCGTCGTGCCGGACGTGCTCGGCCAGCCGTACGTCTTCGCCAAGGGCGCGCTCGAGGATGCCGGGCTCGCCTGGTACGTCGTCAACAACAAGGGCTTCCCCGCGAACACCGTCATCTCCCAGTCGCCGGCGCCCGGCACGAAGCTCGTCGACACCGGTGCGCCGCTCGTGACGCTGAAGGTCGACCGGAACCGGACGTACACGCAGCGCGGGAGGCCGGACAACAAGTCGCCGTACCACGGAACGTCGGTTCGGCTCGCGGCCTCTTGATCCGCCGCATTCGCACACGCCTCGCCGCGGAGGCGGGTTACTCGCTCGTCGAGCTCGTCACCGTCGTCGCGATCCTGTCGGTCGTCGTCGGCGGCCTGACGACGGTCTTCGTCTCCGCCTCGAACGGCGAGCTCGACATGAACCGCCGCTTCCAGGCCCAGCAGAGCGCGCGCCTCGCGATGGACAAGCTTCGGCAGGAGATCCACTGCGCGACGTCCGTGACGCCGTCCGGCACCTCGACCTCGATCACGATCACACTGCCGGCGGCGTGCCCGACCGCGGCCGGATTCACGACGATTCGCTGGTGCGCCGTCGCGCCTCCGGGCGCCCTGGCCGGCCGTTTCGCGCTCTACCGCTCGACCGCCGCCACGTGCGGATCCTCGACGGGCGTGAAGTGGGCGGACTACCTGACGCTGTCGACCGTCTTCACGTACACGCCGCAGTCGTCGCAGTACCTGGCGAACCTCGCCGTCATCCTCTTCGTCAACCTCAGGCGGGGCAGCAGCGTGGGCAGCTTCAAGCTGCAGGACAGGATCGTCCTGCGCAACTCGACGCGGACCTGCATCGCCGGGTCGCCGTCGCCACCCTGCTGACCGTTCCCTCCCGGGAGGGATCGGCAGCGAGCCCGCTGCTGTCGTTACGAACGTAGGGCCGTGAGAAGACTCGCTGACGAGCAAGGGCAGGCAATGGTGATGGCGATCGGCATGCTCGTCGTCCTCGGCCTGCTCGGCGTGGTCGTCATGACGTACACGACGGCAGGCCAGCGCACCGCGTCGCGAAGCTCCGCCGGCGTGTCGGCGTACAGTCTCGCGGAGGCCGGCATCAACAACGCGATGTCGCTACTCGCGAAGCCGAAGAACGCGGGAAATCCCCTGCTCCTGCCGGACAACAGCGTCGCTCGCCCCGCCAATGTGAGCTACTACGACTCCGGCTCCGTGAAGTGGTGGGGGACGTACGACGTCGCAACGACGAAGTGGTCGTTGTCGGCGATCGGAACGATGCGCAACCCGACCGGCGGCTCGCTGCCGGTCACGCGGCGGATCAACGTCTCGGTCAAGGTGCGGGCGAAGCTGATGCAGCCCACGTCGAACCCCGCATGGAACTACATCATCGCCGCGCGCACCGGAACACCGGGCGGTTGCGATGAATCGCTCGCCAACAGCGTGAACATCCAGTCGCCGATGTACGTCGTCGGCAACCTGTGCCTCAACACTCCTTCGCAGATCTCGGGCGGCCCGCTGCAAGTCAGGGGGTACGTCAACCTCGACGTGAACACGAACATCGGGGCAGTGGGCGCGTCGGTGAACGAGGTTCACGTCGCCGGCGGGTGCCGCTACAAGACCGGCGGCTACGTCAGCCCGTGCACACCGACGCAAAAGGTCTGGGCGACTGTCGCCGATGCGAACCCGATCAACCTGACGCTTCCGACGGTCGACTACCCGGCCTGGTACGTGAACGCCGCGCCCGGTCCGCGGCAGGCGTGCCTGACGCAGAGCGGGACGGTACCGGTCTTCGACAACAACACGACCTGGGACGCGCCGAACGGCAGCGTGCCCGGCGTCTTCAACCTCACGCCGAGCGCGAGCGATTACTCCTGCAAGGTCACGAGCGGCAGCGCGACCGTCGGCGAGCTCTCGTGGGACCACACGGCCAAGACGCTGACGATCAACGGAACGATCTTCATCGACGGCAGCGCAACGGTGAACTTCGGCGCCCAGAACGTGCCGATCCAGTACACGGGCACCGGCACGATCTACCTCGGCGGGACGCTGCTGGTCTCGAACACTCAGCTCTGCGCCACGATCAGCGCGGACGGCACGACGTGCGACTACGCGCACTGGGACCCCAACACGCGCTTCCTCGTCTTCGTCGCGAACGGGATGGGCGGCAACGGCCAGCAGGTGCCGACAGGCGACTCGATCCAGCTCGTCAGCTCGGGCTTCGAGGGCGGCCTGTTCGGCACGAACACGATCGAGCTCGACACGCACACGCAGACGGAGGGACCGATGTATGCCGGCAACGAGATCCTCGACAACACGGTGTTCGCCCGGACCTGGCCGCTCGTCACCGTGCCCGTCGGGATGCCCGGCACGATCGTCACCGACGCTCCTCCGGACGCACCGACCGGCTTCACGGGCTAAAGCAACCGCGCCTCCGGCCGATAGAGAGTTCGTGGACGCCGTTCTCGCCGCGATGTTCTTTGCTCCCGGGCTTGCGCTCGGCAGCTTCCTGAACGTCGTCGCGGCTCGCGTTCCCCTGCGTCGCTCGATCGTTCGCCCGCCGTCGGCCTGCATGAGCTGCGCCACCGAGATCGCGTGGTACGACAACGTGCCGGTGGTCTCCTACGCGGTGCTCCGCGGCCGCTGTCGCAGCTGCGCGACCTCGATCTCGATGCGGTACCCGCTGGTGGAACTCGTCACGGCCCTGCTCGTGGCGGCCTGCGTTCTGGTTTTCGGCCTCACCCCGGACGCCGTCGTCGCCGCGTTCTTCTGCTCGGCGCTCGTCGCCGTCTCCGCGACGGATCTCGAGCACCGGATCGTGCCGAACCGCGTAGTCGTCCCCGCTGCGCTGATCGTCCTTCTCGCACAGACGGCCCTGCACCCGAGCGTCGAATGGCTCGTCGCCGGCCTCGCCGCCTCGGGTTTCCTGTTCGCTGCCGCGCTCGCCTACCCGAAGGGCATGGGCATGGGCGACGTGAAGCTGGCGCTCCTGCTGGGCGTCATGCTCGGCCGGACGGTCGGGATCGCGCTGATGGTCGGAATGTTTGCGGCACTCGTCCCGTCTCTCGTCCTCGTAGCCCGTCACGGCACCGCGAGGGCCCGCAAGATGGGCATCCCGTTCGCGCCGTTCCTGGCGCTCGGCGGCGTCGTTGCCCTCTTCTTCGGGCAGTGGCTCCTCCACGTCTACCTGGCCCTTTAACCGCCGCCTCAAGCGCGAGGCGCCCCTTGCCGATACCTCGAACGAGGGATCGGTGCCAGAGACGCCTGAATATCAACCCGCGCTAAGGGTTAGCCCGCCCGAGGGATTCGTCCCTGCGCGCCCGCCCGAACCTGCGCAGCTGCCGAGCTTCGGCGTGAACGCGAGCGCCGAGCTCGTCGCCGACCTCGTCGCGTCGACCGGGCTGCTCTCGCCCGACCGCCTCGCGCAGGTCCGGAGCCGCGCTGCTCAGACGCGAGGCTCGCTCGCGCAGGCGCTCGTGGACGAAGGATTCGCGTCAGCTGTGGGCGTGGCGCGGCTGCTCGCGTCCCGCCACCACCTGCCGTTCGTGGAGCTCGGGTTCACCGGCGTCGACGTCAAGGCCGCGAAGCTTCTACCGCTGCACGTCCTCGAGCGGGGGCCGGCGTTGCCGTACGCGCTGCGGGACGACGTGCTCTACGTGGCGATCGCGGATCCCGCGAACGTCCATGCGATCGACGAAGTCCGTCTCGCGTCGCGCTATGCCGTGGAGTACGGCGTTGCGGCACGCGACGAGATCGAAGAGCACCTGCGGAAGCTGGCCCGCGAGTCGGCGACCTTCGGCGCTCGCGCACGCGAGGACGTTCCGGAACTCGTCGTCGAGGACGACGACGCTTACGACGACGAGGCAGATCTCGACGTCGACGACGGCATCTCGGAGGCGCCGCTCGTGCGGCTGACCAACTCGATCATCTTCCAGGCCGCCGAGGACGGGGCGTCGGACATCCACTTCGAGCCGCAGGAGGACGGGCTCGTCGTGCGCTTCCGCGTCGACGGCGTGCTGCACGAGGTGCAACGTGTCCCGAAGCGGATGATGAACGGCATCACGACGCGCCTGAAGGTGATCGCGAAGCTCGACATCGCCGAGCGGCGCAAGCCGCAGGACGGTCGCATGACGCTCAACGCGGCGGCTGCCGGCCGCAGCCTCGACGTCCGCGTGGCGACGCTGCCGACGGTCGACGGCGAGTCGGTCGTGATGCGGCTGCTCGACAAGTCGAAGCGCGCGCCGACGCTCAAAGAGCTCGGTCTGTCAGACGAGATGCACGAGCAGCTTTCGGCGATTCTCGCGCGGCCGACCGGCGCGCTGCTCGTGACGGGGCCGACCGGCTCGGGCAAGTCGACGACGCTCTACGCGGCGCTGACGCAGATCAACCGGCCGGAGATCAACGTGATCACCGTCGAGGATCCGGTCGAGTACCGCCTCGCCGGCGTCAACCAGGTGCAGATCAACCTGCGCGCCGGGCTCACGTTCGCGACGGCGCTGCGGTCGATCCTCCGCTCCGATCCCGACGTGGTGATGGTCGGCGAGATTCGTGACGGCGAGACCGCGAAGATCTCGATCGAGGCAGCCTTGACGGGCCACTTCGTCCTCTCGACGCTGCACACGAACGACGCGCCGAGCGCCCTGACGCGGCTGAACGAGATGGGCGTCGAGCCGTTCCTGACGGGGGCCGCGGTCTCAGCCGTGCTCGCGCAGCGCCTGGCGCGGAAGCTCTGCTCGCACTGCTGCGAGATGTACACGCCGAGCATCGACGAATTGCTCAAGGCGCGCGTGTCGCCTGACGTCGCGGCGGCCTCCGACGGGATGGTGCTCTACCGCAAGCGCGGCTGTCCGCGCTGCGGGCAGACGGGCTACAAGGGCCGCGTCGGCATCTTCCAGTTCCTCGCCATGTCCGAGGAGCTCGAGCAACTCGCGGTTGCGAAAGCGTCGCGGGACGAGATCGAGCGGGCTGCGCTCACGACCGGCATGAAGACGCTCTGGGACGACGGTCTGGCCAAGGTCGCGGCCGGCCTCACGTCCGTCGAAGAATTAGCTCGCGTGTCGGTCTAGCCCGCCGCGGCGCCCGAGGATTCTCCGACGCGCCCGCGGGTACGGCGTGAGCGTGCGCAAGCTTTCCCTGCTCCTCATCGCGTTCGTTCTAGGCGTTGGCGTCGCCGCATGCGGCGGGAGCAACAAGCCGAAGGCGCCGCACCTGCCCCCGCCGTCGCCGTCGACCGGCACAACCGGCATCGTGCAAGGGCACGAGACGACGACGCGAGCAACGACAACCGGCTAGACAACGCGCGCGAAGCGCGCCTGTCCGGTCTCGTCGCACGAAATGCAAAGCATTTCCGCGCGAAGCGAGGACAGCGTCAGCTGTCCGAAGCGTCGCAGCCGAGGTACATCAGCGCCTCGACCGCTTCCGTGACGAACGTTCCCGCCTGGCGCTCGTCCGCGAACGTGTACGGGCCGGGCCGCTCGGGGAAGCCGCCCGACGCCGGGAAGACCTCCGCCTCGACGACGCAAGACCCGCCGTGGTCGATGGTGCGGAGCACGGCTACGGATTGGCCGTCCTTGCGGATGTAGCGAATGCCGACGTCGCGGCCGGCCGCTTCGGGGTTCATCCGGCGGTGGTGACGAGGCCGCGTGCGGCGTTCAGCGCTGCCTGTGCGACGGTGTCCTGGTCCGCGTAGCCGGTGAGCTTCTGCACGAGCTTGCCGGGGCGCGCGAAGAAGAGGATCGTCGGCACCTGCAGCACGCCGTACGTCTTCGCGAACGGCAGCACCTGGCGCTGCTTCAGGACGCTGACGCGCAGGAAGCCCGCGTGCGCGCGCTCGGCGCCGACCTGCGTCTCGCCGACGGAGAACTTGTCGATCTTCGCCTGCGGGTCGTAGACGAGCACGACGGCGACGCGGTGCTGCCGCAGCACGGATGCGATGGTCGTGGGCGCCGCGCCGGGCGCCGCGACGACCGGCTTCACAAATGAATGCGTCACCGGCTTCGCCTTCGCCGGCGCGACGGCGTGGGGTTTGCCCGCTGCCGTTGCTGCGTTGTGCGCGCTGAGCTTCGAGGCGGCCGCCTTCGCCGCGGCGATCGGATGCTGCGCGACGGGACCGACTTCGTGCGGCGCGGCCGAGGACGACGACGTCGCGCTGCTCTTCTGCCCTGCGAGAAACGTCCATGCGCCCACTGCGAGTGCCATGAGCACTCCGACGAGAGCGACGATGCGGATGGGTGCGCTGATCTGTGAGCTCATGTCATTCGTATCGGCAGCAGCGCCGTCGGACTTGACATAAAACGAGGCAAAAGACAGGGCGCGGTCTCCCGCGCCCTTTCCACTGGGTGATGCTGACGTCGGTTACGTACAGGCCGCGGGCGTGATGTCTGCCTGCGGGCCGGCCTTGCTGTAGGTGTAGCCGGTCGTGTCGGCGTTCTGGATGCAGTACGTCGTTGCCGTGGGCGTACCGACGACCGCAACGTTCTTGATGCCGGCGTCGATCCCCTGCAGCGCGACGACAGTCATGCCGGTGTAGCCGCCGTTGTCAGCGGCGTACGCCTCGACGCCCGGGACCGCCGAGCGGACGTTCGCCTGGGCCGCAGCCTTGTTGGCGCGATCCTTGAACGTCAGGTAGGACGGAATCGCGATCGCGAGCAGGATTCCGATGATGATGACCACGACGAGGAGCTCGATGAGCGTGAAGCCCGACTCCTCGTTCGCAAGCCGCTTGGCAATTCTTTCCCTCACTGTTGGTTCTCCTTCCGAAACGGGACGCTGGGTAGCGATGGCTCCCCAGGTATCGGCCGGCCCGGCGCGCCCTCGACCCCTCGAACGAGCGATAGGGGCTCTCGGCAAGGAGGTGCTGCGAAACGGGTAAAGGTCGCGTGCCCCGCTGCCGATGAGCGGGTCGAGGCATGGCGCAGTCCCTTTCCATCGACGACCTGCTCGAGCGCTGCGTGGCGCACGGAGCGTCCGACCTCCACATCACCGTGGGCTCGGCGCCCGTCGTGCGCGTTCGCGGCAAGCTCGTCGCGCTCGAGGGCGCGAACGAGCTCGACGCCGAGACGACGCAGGCGCTCCTCTACCGCGTCCTGAGCACGGAGCAGCAGAAGCGTCTCGAGCTCGACAAGCAGATCGACTTCGCGCATGCAGTGCCCGGCGTCGCGCGCTTTCGCGTCAACGTCTACTTCCAGCGCGAGTCGATCGGCGCGGCCTTCCGGCAGATCCCGCAGGACATCAAGTCACTCGAGGAGCTCGGCCTTCCGTCGACGCTGCACGACCTTACGAAGAAGCCGCGCGGCCTCGTCCTCGTCACCGGGCCCACCGGTTCCGGAAAGTCGACGACGCTCGCCGCCCTGATCGACGAGATCAATCGGACTCGTGCCGAGCACATCCTGACGATCGAGGATCCGATCGAGTTCGTGCACCGGCACAAGCGCTGCATCGTCAACCAGCGCGAGATCGGCGTCGACGCGACGGGCTTCGGGCTCGCGCTGCGCGCCGCGCTGCGTCAGGACCCCGACGTGATCCTCGTCGGCGAGATGCGCGACCTCGAAACGATCGGCACTGCGCTGACCGCGGCGGAGACGGGACACCTCGTGTTCGGGACGCTGCACACGCAGAGCGCGCCCAGCACGATCGACCGGATCATCGACGTCTTTCCTGCGGTTCAGCAGGAGCAGATCCGCGTGCAGCTCGCGGCGACGCTTCAGGGCGTCGTCACGCAAGCCTTGCTCGCGACCGCGGACGGCACGAGCCGCGTTGCCGCGCTCGAGGTGCTCTTCCCCGACGACGCGGTGCGCAACCTGATCCGCCAGGGAAAGGTCGAGCAGATCTACTCGGTCATGCAGACCAACACGTCGCGCGGCATGCAGACGCTCGAGCAGTCGCTCGCCGAGCTGACGCTGCGCAAGGTGATCACGAAGACCGTCGCCATGAGCGCGACGAGCCGCGCCGCTCAGTTCGAGGCGCTGCTCGAGCGCGCCGGCTTCGAGTCAGAGGAGTCGTCGCTGCCGAAGCTGCGGCTCGCAGGAGGTGTGCCGCAGTGACGGAGACGACGACGAAGCAGCCGTTCTGGAAGAAGGAGCTGAGCGTCTCGCGCAAGACCAAGCCGCCGAAGGACGAGCCGCCGAAGGAAAAGACGCCGAAGGCGAAGCGCGAGAAGCCGGTCCGCGCGAAGCGCTCGAAAGGCGGCTCGGACGCGCAGCGGATCGTCGGCCTCAAGATCGGCGCGTCGCAGCTCGCGGCCGCCACGGTGTCGAACAACGGCGCGGCCGAGCTTCTGCAGGTCGCGCGCCACGACCTCGCGCCGGGAATCGTCGTCGGCGGCGCGCTTCGCGAGCCCGAGAAGCTGAGCGCGGCGCTGCAGGAGTTCTTCGACAAGCATTCGCTGTCGAAGCGAAACGTGCGCCTCGGCGTCGCGAACAACCGCATCGGCGTCCGCACGTTCGACATCACCGGCGTCGCGGATCCGGCGCAGCTCGACAACGCCGTTCGCTTCCGCGCGCAGGAGACGCTGCCGATTCCGATCGACGACGCCGTGCTCGACTACCACGTTCTCAGCGAGTCGACCGATCACGCCGGGCAGAACCTGAAGCGCGTGCTGCTCGTCGTCGCGTACCGCGACCTCGTCGACCGCTACGTCTCCGCGTGCCGCAAGGCGGGCATCGAGCTGAGCGCGATCGACCTCGAAGCCTTTGCACTGCTGCGCTCGATGGGCGCTCCGCGCGAGGACCAAGGCGCCGCCGCGCTCGTCGTGGTGTCGGTCGGCCACGACCGCTCGACGTTCGCCGTCTCTGACGGACGCTTCTGCGAGTTCGCGCGCGTCCTCGAGTGGGGCGGCAGCTCGCTCAACGTCGCGCTCGCGCGGGCGCTGAACATGGCGCCGTCCGAGACGGAAGCGCTGAAGCGCGCTCTCGACCTGCGTGTGACGGCTCCGCCGCCCGGTTTCACGGATGCGCAGGCGCGAACTGCAACGGATGCGGTCACGCGGCAGATCGAGTCCTTCGCGCGCGAGCTCGTCTCGTCGCTGCACTTCTACCAGGGTCAGCCCGGCTCGCTGAGCATCGGCGAGGTCGTGCTCACCGGCGGCAGCGCGCACATGGGCGGCTTCGCGGAAGAGCTCGAGCGCCTGATCGGCGTTCCCGTGCGTGTCGGCGACCCGCTGAGGCGCGTGCGCGTCGGCAAGAACGCCGTCGCCGGCGACGAGCGCCAGATCGGTTCGTATGCGATCGCGATCGGGCTCGGGATCGAGGACTGATGAGAGCGGTCAACCTCCTCCCGCGCGAGGTGACGAACACGAAGTCGCGCCGGCCGAGCGCGCCGCTGATCACCGCTTTCGTCGCGGGTGTCGTCGTGCTCACCGTCCTCGCAGCCGGATATTTCAAGCAGAGCGCGAGCGTCTCCCAGAAACGCACGGAGCTGCAGGCGGCACGCGCCGAGCTCGCTCTCGTCCCTTCGCCGGCGGCGCCGGACACCGCGGTCACGGCGCTCAAGGGCGAGCAGGGCCAACGTGTGACTGCGCTGCAGAGCGCGTTGAACAGTCGCGTCGCCTGGGACCGCGTGCTGCGCGAGGTGTCGCTCGTCATGCCGTCGGACGTCTGGCTGAGCAGCCTGACGCTCGCGGCGCCCGACTCCCTGACCGTGCTTCCGGGCAGCGCAACGACCGGCACCACGACGACGACCGCAACGACGCTGCCGACGGCGCCGGTCGCGCCGACGGACTTCGTGATGAACGGCAAGTCGTTTTCGCACGTCAGCGTCGCGCGGTTGATGTCCCGCCTTGCGCTCGTGCCCGACCTCGAGCGCGTGACGCTGAACCACAGCACGCGGTCGACCAGTGGCTCGCGTCCCACAGTTGAGTTCTCGGTCGTCGCGGCCGTGCGCGCACCGGGAGGGACACCGTGAAGGCGCCCAAGCTGTCGCCGGCAATGGCGTGCGTGCTGATCGGCGTAGCGGGCGCGGTCGTCCTCGCCGCCGGGATGTTCCTGCTCGTGATGCCGCAGGGCCACAAGGCGTCGAAGCTCGGCAAGGAGATCGACACGACTCGGACGCAGATCGTGGCCGCGAAGGCGCTCGCGACGCAGCGCCCCGAGGCGAAGATCCGTGCGGCCGACCTGTTCAAGGTCGTCGAGGCAATGCCCGATGAGACGGATATGACGGGCACGATCCTCCAGCTCCAGCAGACCGCCGGCGAGGCAGGCGTCCGCTTCGACTCGATCCAGCCCGGCGTCGCCGCGGCGGGCGCGGGATACGACATCCAGCCCGTCGACCTCGCGTTCGAGGGCAACTATTTCTCGCTGACGGACTTCCTCTACCGGCTGCGCCGTCTGGTCGAGGTGCGCCACGGAAAGCTCGACGCGACCGGACGGCTGTTCTCCGTCGGCAAGATCGACTTCCAGCCGGCGGAAGGTGGGTTCCCGCGGATCTCGGCGACGGTGACGGTCAACTCGTTCGCCTACAACGCGGTCAGCGCGGACCCGATGAGCGGCGTTCCGCCCACTGACACGACGACGACTACGACGACGCCGTCCTCCGGCGCCGCCGCGACTGGAGCGCCCAGCTGATGCCACGGAAGCGTGTCGACCCGCAGGCGGCCAAAGCCGCGAAGCAGAAGAAGATCGCGATCGGCGGCGGCCTGCTCTTCGTCGCGCTGCTCATCTTCTCCGTGCCGAAGACGATGAAGATGATGCACCCGCACCACGCGGTGCCGCCGGTGCATCACACGACGGCTGCGCCCAGCACCGTGCCGGCGACTCCCACGACTCCGACGACTCCCACGACGCCGGCCGGCGTGCCGGTCTCCAACACGACCGGGGCGCCGGTGCTGACCGCGGAGCTCGCACCGGCGGCGCGCGAGGGCCAGCTCGCCGTGCTGTCGGCGTCGTTCGAGACGAAGGATCCGTTCAAGCAACTGGTCGACGACAGCCCCGCGACCGCGGCGACCGCGACGGCACCGGCGGCCGAGACGGCGAAGGCGCCCGCTGCCGCGAAGCCCGTTGCCGAGCCGAAGGTCGTCCCGACGGCGCAGCCGGCGGCTGCTCCGACTCCGGCGGCGACTCCGGCGACACCTGCAGCGACGCACCCCGCCGTGCAGAAGATCGTGCTGCCGCTCCTCTCCGCCGTGATCTCCGTGAACGGCACGCGCGCCGGGGTCGGGCTGAAACAGGAGTTCCCGGCAAAGGCGCCGATGTTCCACCTGCTGAAGCTGACGAAGAAGACGGCCAAGGTCTCCGTGGTCGGCGGCGGGCTGGCGGGCGGCCGTCAGACGCTCACGCTCCGCCGCGGCAAGCCGCTGACGCTCGTGAACACCGCCGACGGCACGCGCTTCCGCCTCGTGCTTGTCTCGACGTCGACGAAGACGGTCGCGGCGAAGCCCGCGACGACCGCGCCGGCGCCGGCGCCGGCGCAGACGCAGACGACGGCGACACAGACACAGACGACGCAGACCGGCACCACGCCGGCCGCCACGACGTCGACGTCGGACACACAGACACAGCCGGCCGACACGATCGCCGTCCCCGCGCTCGGCGGCTGAACGCGCTTAGACCAGGGCGGCGCTGCGCGTCCGGCCGACGAACGACGCCGCATGCCCGCGCTCGTTCGCGGCCTCGAGCTCGCGCTCGTCGAGCGCCCCCACGCGCAGGAGCAACTCGAACTCGTCGCGCAGATGCGTGCGCATCATCTCCGGGCCGTCCGTCGCGATCGTGAACGCGACGCCGTGCGCGGCGAACGTGCGGAACGTATCGCGCACCGCCGCCTCGTCCGGCAGCGCCTTCGTCAGCAGGTTCGACGTCGGGCAGATCTCGAGCACGATCTCCTGCTCGCGCAGCGCCGCCATCAGCGCCTCGTCTCCTGCGGCCAGGATGCCGTGCCCGATCCGGTCCGGCTGCAGCGCCTCGACGACGTCGCCCATCTCCGCGCGCCCGATCTCGCCGCCCTCCTCGCCGACGTGGATCGTCACACCGAGCCCGCCGCGGCGCGACTCCTCCACGAGCGGCGCGATCTGGCGGTAGTCGTAGCGGCCGCCGTCCGGCCGCGGCCCGGCGATGTCGATGCCGACGATGCCGCGCGACGACCAGTGCAGCGCCTTCTCGACGATGATCGAGTTCTGCTTCTCGCTGAAGGTGCGGTCCATCATCAGGATCAGGCCGGCCCGCACCTGCGGGTATTCGAGGCCGGCGCGGTCGAGCCCGCGGATCGCGGCGAGGATGATGTGGTCGAGGTCCTGCTCGCCGCCGCGGTTGCGCTTCATCGGGTTGAAGCGCAGCTCGAGCGTCGTGATCCGTTGTGATCGGTAAGCGCCGCCGATTGCCGCGTGCACGCTTCGCTCGACCGCGAGCGGCGACGACTGGATCAGCTCCGTCCAGTGGTAGATCTCGTCGAGCGCGTCGAGGTTGGCCACGCCGCGCGGATCGCTGACGGTGACGAGGCGGTCGAACTCCCAGTAGTCCTTCACCGGCAGCGCGATCCCCTGCTCGTGCGCGAGGCTCCAGAGGATGTCCGACGCGACCGAGCCGCCGAGGTGGGTGTGCAGCTCGGCGAGACCCCGGTCGAGCATGAGCCGAGTCTAGAGCGGTGGCGCCTCGGGGAACGCGGCGAGTGCATACGCCGCGGCGTCCTCCTGAGTCATCGCACGTCCGGCTGCGTAGGCGGCGGCGACGTTCCGATCGCCGAGGCGCTCGAGCACAGGAGCCGCGGTCTTCGTGTACGCGTCCACGGCATATCCCTGCATCGCCTCGCCGGTCTGCTCCTCGATCACCGTCGCGGCGCCGAGCAGCTTTGCGGCCGGCCCGATCTCGCCCCTCATCGCGAGGACACCGCCGAGACCCCGAATGGCATACGCGACGTTGATGCGCCAGCCGGCTCGCAAGGCGCTCTCGAGTGCCTCCACGAACATCGGTACAGAGTCGTCATAGCGACCCTCGCACAGTGCGACGACGCCGAGATCGTTGAGCGCGTTGCCTGCCGCCTGGTCCGAGCCGAGCCGCTCCGCTTCCGCGTGGGCGCGCTCGAGCAGCACGCGCGCTTTACCGAGATCCCCGGCGGTCATGGCGATGAGGCCGCGGTTGTGGGTTTGCGCGATGACGCCGGGCTCGTTACCGACCTCGCGAAGAATCTGCTCGGCCTGGGCCGCGAGCCGCTCGGCCTCTCCGTGGTTGTGCTCGAGTTGCTCGACAATCGCCCGGCTCGCGAACGTCCAGGCAAGGTGCTGTCTGTCGCCGAGAGCGCGAAAGAGCTCGAGCGCCCGCGCAGAGTGACGTCGAGCGCTGTCGTACTCACCTCGTCGCCACGCGAAGTTCGCGGAGCCCAGGCTGGCGCGCGCCTCGAGTGAGGCAGGCAGTTCCGCGTCCAGATCGAGCGCCCAGCCGAGCCACTGAGCTCCCTCGCGCATGTTGCCGGTGATCTCCCAGAGGTCGGGGAGGGCACAGACGAGCCGGACGGCGTCCTCGTAGCGCTCCCCTTCCCTGAGCCACGTCAGCGCGCTACGGAGATTGTCGAGCTCGCGCTCATACGGCGGCCACGAGATCTCCTCGCCCGCCTCCGCGCTCTTCGGGAGCTGCTCGGCAAGCTCCAGGAAGTACGCCGCGTGGCGGTCGTGCAGCTCATTCGACTCGCCACTTTTCTCGAGGAGCGCGAGCGCGTACGCCCGGATCGACTCGAGCATCGTGAAGCGCGGCTCGCCGTCCGGCTGCTCCTGCTGGCGCAGCAGATTGCTGTCGATTAGCGTCGAGATGCCGGTGAGCACGCCGTCGACACCGCAGACCGCCTCGGCCGCTTCGAGCGTGCAGCCGCCGGAGAACACTGCGAGCCTGGTGAAGAAGCGACCGTCGTCGGCGCCGAGCAGGTCGTAGCTCCAGTCGATCGTTGCCCGGAGCGTCTGGCGGCGCTCCGCTTGGTCGCGCGGGCCGCCGACGAGGAGCTCGAACCTCCGCTCGAGCCGGGCGAGCAGCGCCTGCGGCGAGAGCAGCTTCGCACGCGCCGCCGCGAGCTCGATCGCGAGCGGCAGGCCGTCGAGACGGACGCAGATCTCCGCGATCGCCGGTGCGTTCGCATTCGTGACCGCGAAGTCCGCCTTCACGGCCTGCGCCCGCGCGACGAACAACGCGACGGCGTCGTACTGCGTGAGCGCCTCGATCTGCGGCAGATGCGCGGGATCGGGTACGCCGAGCGGCGGAACCTGCAGCTCACGCTCGGCGGAGAGGCGGAGCGGAGTCCGGCTCGTCGTGAGCAGCTTCACCTGCGGGGCGGCCGCGAGAAGCTCGCTCAGGGCCGGTGTCGCGTCGAGGAGATGCTCGAGGTTGTCGAGGACGAGCAGTAGCCGCTTGGGAACGAGCATCGAGCGCAGGGCGTCGGTCTCCTTTGCGCCGACGGTCCGCGCGATCGTCGGTACGAGCAGGGCGGGATCCGCGACGGGCTCGAGCGCGACGAGGAAGACGCCCTGGGGAAAGTCGTCGACGAGCTCCGCCGCGGCCTGCAGCGCGAGACGTGTCTTGCCCGAGCCTCCCGGTCCGGTGAGTGTGAGCAGGCGGACGTCGTCCCGGCGGAGCAGCTCCAGGACCTGCGCGAGCTCCTGCTCACGACCGATCAGCGGCGTCGGCTGGACCGGGAGGTTCGTCGGCCGGTTCTCGAGCGTGCGCGGCGGCGGGAAATCGGACGCCAGCCCGTCGATCACCAGCTGCGAGAGCCGCTGTGGGCCGGTCAGGTCCTTGAGCCGGTGCTCGCCGAGGTCGCGCACGGTGACCGCGTCCGGCAGCTCGTGCTCCACGAGCTCGCGCGTCGCCTGCGAGAGCAGCACCTGCCCGCCGTGGCCGGCCGCGCAGATGCGCGCGGCGCGCGGCACGTCGAGGCCGACGTACCCGGTCGAGGTCAGAGCGGGGTGGCCGGTGTGGATGCCGATTCGCACGCGGAGCTCCGTCGAAGCCAGCTCGCGCTGCAGCCGCGTCACCGCGCGTATCGCCCCGGTCGCGCCCCGGAAGGCGGCGAAGAACGCGTCGCCCTGCGTGTCCACGACGACTCCGTCTCCCTCTTCGAGGGCGCCGTCGACGAGCCGAGCGTGCTCCGCGAGCAGCGCGGCGTACGCCTCCGGGCCCACGCGTTTCAGGAGCTCCGTCGAGCCCTCGACGTCGGTGAAGACGAACGTCACGGTGCCCGTCGGCAGCTCACGCATGCGCCGAGTCTTGCGCAAGAGTGCCGTAGTGGGTCTCCGCGATACTGCGCGGCATGAAGGTCGCGATCGTCGTGCCGTACTCGTGGTCGTTCTGGGGGGGAGTCGTGGATCATGCGGAGCAGCAGCTCCTCGCGTTGCGAGATCTCGGCGTCGACGCCTGGCTCGTGATGGGTAACGACCCGCCCGGATCGTTCACGCACGTGCTCCATCCAGGCCTCGGCCGGCACGGCACGCCGCCCGAGTACGTGCTCCCGGTCGGCCGCTCCGTGATCGTGCCGGCGAACGGCTCGCTGCCGAACATCGTGCTGACCCCGACGACGCCGCTGCGCATGAAGCGGATCTTCGACCGCGGAGGCTTCGACCTGATCCACGTGCACGAGCCGATGACGCCGGCGATCGGCGTCGCCGCGCTCGCACTGTGGCGCGGCCCCAGCGTGGCGACGTTCCACGCGAGCGGCGATCTCCGCTGGATGTATGCGGCGCGCTACACGTGGGGGAACATGCTCGCCGACCGCATCGACCGGCGCATCGCGGTTTCGCCGGAGGCGCGAGCGTCGGCGCAGCGGTGGCTGCGCGGCGAGTACGCGATCGTGCCGAACGGCGTGATCGTGCCGCCGAAAGCAGATCCCGCGAACCGCGAAGACCACGTCGTGTTCATCGGCCGCCACGAGCCGCGCAAGGGGATGCACATCATGCTGCGGGCGTGGCCGGAGATCCGTCGCCGCACGGGCGCGCGGCTCCGCCTTGTCGGCGCCGACCCGCTCGCCGTGCGCCTCGTCCTGACGCGCGAGCGCGTCTCGGACGAAGGCATCGACGTGCTCGGCGCGCTCTCGAACGAGGATCTGACGGGCGAGTTGCTGCGGGCGAAGGTGCAGGTCGCATCGTCGCTCGGCGGCGAGTCGTTCGGGATGGTGCTCACGCGCGGGCTCGCGTGCGCGCTGCCGGTCGTCGCGTCCGACATTCCGGGGTATCGGGCGGTGCTCGAGGGCAACGCGGGCGTCCTCGTGCCGCCTGGAGACGCCGGCGCGCTCGCGGCAGCGGTCGTCGATGTCCTCGCGGACGAAGAAGCTCGGCAGCGGCGCGGCGCGGCGGCTCGCGTTCTCGCCTCCGAGCGGTACGCGTGGGACGGGATCGCGCGGCGGCTGCTCGACATCTACGAGGAAGCGGCCGCGTGAACGTGCGCTCGCCCTGGCTGCGCATCGTCCTCGTCGTCGTCGGCGCGGCCGGCGCAGTCGCAATCATCTGGTGGCGCGGCCCCGCCTGGAGCGACGTCACAGACGCGTTCACGATCGTGAGCTGGCGCTGGGTCGTCGCGGCGATCGCGCTGAACCTGCTGTCGGTGGTGGCGCGTTCGATGTCGTGGCGGACGGTCATCGACCAGGCCGTCCCTCCGCCGTTGCCGGCGTATCGCACGGTCTTCGCGGCCTTTTCGGTCGGCCTGTTCGCGAACGCCGTCCTCCCGGGGCGGATCGGCGAGCTCGCACGCGTGGCGGTGCTGAACCGGCGCATGCCGGCGCGACGCGGACTGTGGGCGACGCTCGTCGGCACCGTTTTCGCGCACCGCGTGTTCGACCTGCCGCCGGTCCTGATGCTGATCGCGTTCGTCGCCTTCACGGCGAAGATCCCGCACTGGGCCGCGGCGAGCCTCGCAGCTTTCGTCGTCGTCGGGATCGGACTCTTCGCGTTCGCGCTCGCGAGCGCCAAGCACCAGGACCGCTCGCCGCTCGACGGTTTGGGCGCCGCGCGACGGCTGATCGAGATGGGCCGCTACGGACTCGCGGTCATGAAGACGCCGTGGGCTGCGGCGCAGGCGATCTTCTTCCAGACGCTCGGCTGGGTCTTCCAGATCTTCGCCGTGTGGACGACGATGCGCGCGTTCCACATCTACGAGGGGCTGCCCGCGGCGGGAGAGGTACTGCTGCTGATGAACGTCGCGACGATCTTCCCGCTGTGGCCCGGCAACGTCGGCCTCGTGCAAGCCGCGGTCGCGCTGCCGCTCGTGCGTTACGGCGTCTCCTACGCGCGCGGCTTCGCCTTCGGCATCGGCCTGCAGGCGATCGAGGCGTCGGTCGGCGTCGGCGTGGGGCTGCTCTTCCTCGCGCGCGAGGGCCTGTCGTTCGCGATGCTCAAGCGGATGCCGGATGCGGGGCAGGCAGAGGTGCCGGAGGAGGAGGAAGCCGATGCGGGCACTGGCAGCGCCGGCGAGCCTGAAAGGCGTCTTATCGGCGCGCGACGCCGCTGAGGCGCTCGCGCGGGGGCTGCGCGCCGGAGGCGCCGAAGCGAGCGCGATGCCCCTCGCCGACGGCGGCGACGGGACGCTCGACGTCCTCGCACACGACGCCGCGCGCCGGGAGACGGAGGTGTCCGCGCCGCTCGGCGGGCGCGTCCGCGTGTGGTGGGC
>JBJMJE010000239.1:0-7286 GCA_045806505.1 Gaiellaceae bacterium | reverse complement strand
ATTTGCCCGGATCGACGTTGATCGGCAACGTCACGGTCCGCGCCGGCGTGCAGCTCACCGACGTCGAGTACTTCACCTCCGTGAGCCTGCTGCCGCCGACGAGACGCGGCACGCTGCTCCAGATCGGCGCGGCCTTGAACGAGATGGCCTGGCCCTCGTCGCTTGTGCCCGTGTAGCTCCCGTCCGGCGGCGGAGGTCCGGGAAAGTTGCAGTACCCGAGGCTGGCGCTGCCGAAGTGTCCGAAGTGGTAGCTCGCCCAGTCCAGCTCGTCGTAATCTTCGATGTTGTTCGCTGCATACCAGTGGTAGCGGATCGCAATGCGGTACCTGCCCGCGGAGGTCGGGTTGAAGAAGATCTTGCGGTGGCTCGTCTCGCCGAAGCGCCGCCAGAAGTTTCCGCCGAAATCCTCCAGCTGGTCGTCCGGCACTCGGTCCCAGACCCAGTCGCTCTGCTGCAAGTACTCGTACTCGGTGCCGTTCCACTCGTAGAGGAGCGCCGAGAAGGCGACCGTCTGCCAGTCGACGTTCGCCGTGGCGTCGACGGCGTTGACGACGGGTTCGCGGGTGATCGACATGAGACGCTTCCCAGTCGTGCTGACGGTGCACGAGATGTACGGCTCGTCGTATGGATACGTGACCGCCGCGCCCGATCGGAACCTGCGCGACTGCGTCACGCCTGTGCAGTTGACCTTGACCTTGGTCAGCTTGGCGATGTCGTGCGTGCCGTCGTGAATCTTCCCGTCGGGCAGGCACCAGTCGATCGTTGCCTTGTTCGAACCTGTTCCGCCCCAGATCTCGTCGATCCGACCGTTCTTCGCATTGACGACATCCCGGCCGGGGCCCGCCCAGATCTGCGTCCCCGCGCCGGCGGTGTCGGTGACCTTCAGCGAGTCGTCGTGGGGGGTTCCGCAGACGTCACCGGCGGGCGAGGGGCCTCCGGCGAGCGGAGGGTTGAACGTCAACGCGGGATCGGACTTCCGCGTCGAACAGGTGGGAGGCTTTGAATCTCCTTTCAGGCCCGGCGCCGTCTTGCTCTTGTCGCCGTATGGTGGCGTGTCGGCGAGCCGCCGTGACGATGCGGCGCCGGCGCCGGCGCCGAGCACTGCCAAGCAGACGACCAGTGACAGTGCGATCGTCGAAGAGCCAAGAAGACGGCGCGGCATTGTCTCTCCCCCCGCCCGGAAAGGGCATCGCTCCTCAGAGTAGAACTCGGTCCAGTCCGGGTGTCAAGATCGCTCGAGTGTCGCTCTGGCTCCTGCTGATCGTCGGATTCGCTCTCGGCGGCGTGCTCATTGCCGTCGGCATCCACATGCTCAGGCCGGCCTGGAGGGACCAGAGCACACGCGCAGACGTCGGCGTCGCGGTGATCACGACAACCGCCATCTCGCTCGCGATCTTCGCGCTCCAGATCCTCGACGAGAACCGTCTCCAGCGAGACGACGCGAAGCGCCAGGAGGAGAGCGCCGACCAGGCGCTGCGCTTGCAGCTCGCTCTGAGCACGGCTCTCAGGGGCATCGACCTCTCGGGGAAGGACCTGCACGGGATCAACCTGCCGCAGAAGCACCTCGAGGGCGCCGACTTCTCCAGTACGGACCTCTCGGGCGCGAACCTCGAGGGCGCGTACCTGAACGGCGCGAGTTTCAACGGCGCCAAGCTCAGCGGCATCGATCTGAAAGGTGCACAGCTCGGGCAGGCGGATCTTCGGAACGCGGACCTCACAGGCGAGGCGCAACTCGACAACGCGAATCTCGAGAACGCGAAGCTCGAGGGCGCCCAGCTGCCTAGCGCCTCGCTCTACGGCTCCGTCTTCGACGGCGTGCATGCGTCGGGAGCGAACCTCAAGGGCGCGGTCATCACGGCGGACTGGAAAGTGGAAGGCATGGAGTACGACAGCACGACGGTCTTCCCGAACGGCAAGCACTACCCCTGCTGCCAGGCGCCGTGCATCCTGCCCCAGACGGCGGAGTCGTCTCGGTGCAAGCAGCGCTAGGCTTCTTGCCGTGACCGACACGCTGCAGGAAGCGCCAACCGCGGTCAAGCCGATCAACCACTGGATCGGTGGCATGTCGGTTGCCGGCGCCTCGGGTCGCAGCGGCGCCGTCTACAACCCGGCGACGGGCAGGCAGACGGGAGAGGTCGATTTCGCGTCCATAGAAGAGGTGCAGCGCGCGGTCGCCGCCGCGCAGGCCGCGTTCCCGGCGTGGCGCGCAACGTCGCTGTCGAAGCGCGCCGACCTCTTCTTCCGCATCCGCGCGCTCTTCGACGCGCACCGCGACGACATTGCGCGGCTCCTCACGGCCGAGCACGGCAAGGTGCACGCCGACGCGCTCGGCGAGGTGGCGCGCGGCCTCGAGATCGTGGAGTTCGCGTGCGGCATCCCGCACCTCCTGAAGGGCGGCTATTCGGAGCAGGCGTCCACCGGCATCGACGTCTACTCGATCCGCCAGCCGCTCGGAGTCGTCGCCGGCATCTCGCCTTTCAACTTCCCGGCGATGGTTCCGATGTGGATGTTCGCGCCGGCGATCGCGTGCGGGAACACGTTCGTGCTCAAGCCGTCGGAGAAGGATCCGTCGGCGTCGGTCTACCTCGCGCAGCTGCTGCACGAGGCGGGCCTCCCGGACGGCGTCTTCAACGTCGTCCACGGCGACAAGGTGGCGGTCGACGCGCTGCTCGAGCATCCCGACGTCTCGGCGATCTCGTTCGTCGGCTCGACGCCGGTCGCGAAGTACATTTATTCCACGGCGACGTCGCACGGGAAGCGCTGCCAGGCGCTCGCCGGCGCGAAGAATCACATGATCGTGTTGCCGGACGCGGACATCGACATGGCCGCCGACGCCGCGGTCTCGGCCGGTTACGGCTCGGCCGGCGAACGCTGCATGGCCGTGTCGATGGTCGTCGCCGTCGGCGGCGCGGCCGAGCCGCTGATCGCGGCGATCAAGGAGCGCATCCCGAAGATCAAGGTGGGCGCCGGCGACGAGCCGGGCGTCGAGATGGGGCCGCTGATCACGCGCGAGCACCGCGACCGCGTCGTCTCGTACATCGAGCGAGCGCCGTCCGAGGGCGCGAAGGTCGTCGTCGACGGGCGCGAGGGCGTGAACGGCGAGGGTTTCTTCGTGAAGCCGACACTCATCGACGAGACGAAGCCCGGCATGTCCGTCTACGACGACGAGATCTTCGGGCCGGTGCTCGGGGTCACACGCGTCGACACGTACGACGAGGCGCTGAGGCTCGTCAACGAGAACCCCTTCGGCAACGGCACAGCGATCTTCACGCGCGACGGCGGCGTCGCGAGGCAGTTCCAGTTCGACGCCCAGGTGGGGATGGTGGGCGTCAACGTCCCGATCCCGGTGCCGGTCGCCTACTACTCCTTCGGCGGCTGGAAGAACTCGCTCTTCGGCGACCTGCACATCTACGGGCCGGAGGGGATCCAGTTCTACACGCGTGGCAAGGTGGTGACCTCGCGCTGGCCCGATCCGGCCACGTCCAAGGTCGACCTGGGCTTCCCGCAGACGCACTGATCGTCGCTCCCGTAGCCCTGCTGCTGCAGTAGCTGAACCTCTATATCGCAGTTGACACCTACCGAATCGGGGCTACCCTGGGGACTCGATTCGGGTCCTGCGGCCCGGACTCGGACGGGGCAAATCGATCAGGGGAGTCACTTTGAAATCACGCTTGCACGTGTTCGCGGCGCTTGCCGTCGCCGCCACGATCACGTTCGTCATCGCGAGTGCCGTGAACGCGGCCTCGAATCCCGGTAACGGCAAGCCGCACGCGGTCCTGACCGCGTCGGACAACGGCAAGTCCAAGCTCGACTCGAAGCTCCAGGACGCGCTCGAGAGCAGCTCGACGGCCACGGTTCCCGTCTTCGTCACCGCGACCGACGGAGTTCCCGCCATCGAGGCACTGCTCACCGACGCCCACGCGGCGACGCGCGCCGGGAATGCGATCGTCATCGGCAAGATCAACGTCCAGCAGCTGCCGAAGCTCGGGAGCATCGACGGCGTCGTGTCCGTCGGCTCGGTGGACTTCGAGCAGACGGGTGAGCCGCTCGGCGTCGATCCCGACATCAACAAGCAGCCTTCGCTCTCGACGCTGCAGTCGACGGCCAACACGCTCCGCAAGCAAGAGGTTTCCTACGCGAATGCTCCCGCCCTGAAGGGCTCGAACTTCGAGGCGCTGAAGAACCTGAACGTCCTCGACGCGAAGACGCACAGGTTCGCCGACGCGTGGAAGGCCGGCTTCGACGGCGCGGGCACCGTGGGCTCGGTCCTCGACGGCGGCACCGACTGGGGCCACCCGGACCTGATCGGCACGTGGAAGACGTGGACGAACGCGCCGGATCCGGGGTGGAACGGCTGGCCGATGGCGTTCGATCCGTTTGGCACGCTGCAGCTCCTCCTCGCCCCGGGTCAGATCGACCAGGGCCTGAGCTGGTACACGAAGACGCAAGCGCAGACGAGCTTCGGCTCCGTCGCGTCGAACGCGAGCCTCGCAACGGTGTCGTTCGCGACACGCACCGGCCCGTCGCGCAACTTCTCCGCGCCCGACGGTAAGAACACGCACACGTACTCGTTCCCGAAGGCGTGGGCGGCCGGCGGCAAGGTGTGGCTCGGCAGCCATCCGGACGACCACCTGCTGCAGCTCTTCGGCGAGCGTCCCGCCTACCTGCTCGTCGACTCCAACAAGGACGGACAGGGCGACACGCTCTACGTCGACCTCGACGACGACTACCAGTTCGGCGACGAGAAGCCGGTAACGAAGGGCTCGCCCGTCTCGTACCGCGACATGAACGGCGACGGTTACGTCGATCTCTCCGGCGGCCTCGCCTACTTCATTGCCGACGGCACGACGACGGTGCCCGGCGGACAGCTCGACTTCGGCGGGGAGATCGTCCCCGACGCGAACTCGCTCGTCGCGTGGACGGGCGACTTCGACCCCGCGATCGAGGGTCACGGCACGCTGACGGCGAGCAACGTCGTCGGTCAGGGCGTCATCAACGGCAAGGCGCCGACCTTCTCCGACCTCCCGGGCGACGGCAAGTACCCGGGCGCAGTGATCGGCGGCGCGCCGAAGGCGAGGCTCGCGCCGATGGGCGACATCTACTTCTCGTTCGACTTCTCGACGCAGTTCGGCTACCTCCTGACCGCCGGCTACGGCGTCGACGTCACCAGCAACTCGTACGGCAACTCGGACAACGACAACGACGGTTACGACGCGGCGAGCCAGGAAGCGGGTTTCCTGAACGCCGTGCTGAACGGCGGGCGCACGACGCCCGTGTTCTCGACGGGCAACGGCGCGCCGGGATATGGCACGGCGACCGCGCCGCGGCCGTTCAACGGCATCTCCGTCGGCGCCTCCACGCAGTTCGGCGGCACCGGCTGGGACTCCGTAGCGAAGCTCGCGAACATCCCGGACAACGACGTCGTCCTGTGGTCGAACCGTGGGCCCGGTGCCCCGGGCTCGACGGGCGTCGACGTGGTTGCCGACGGCGCCTACTCGCCGGGCGACGCCACGCTGAACTCCGTCCTCGACGGGCGGAACGCGTGGGAGACGTGGGGCGGCACCAGCCGCTCGACGCCGGTGACGGTCGGCGCGACGCTGCTCGCGTACCAGGCCTTCGCGCAGGCGAACGGCGGCGCCAAGCCCACGAACGCGCAGGCCCGCCGCATCATCAAGTCGTCGGCGCAGGACCTGCGGTACGACGCGTGGACGCAGGGCGCCGGCTCGGTCGACGCCAAGCGTGCGACGGAGATCGCGACGTCCGGCGGCACGGTCTCGCCTGACGCATGGCGCGCCGGCAGCTACCGCGGCGTCTCGACCTACCCGACGTTCACGAACCTCGTCGCTCCCGGCGGGTCGTCGTCGCGGTCGTTCAGCGTCACCGGATCGGGCACGTACTCGGTCTCGGACCGCTACCTCGTCCGCTCCGCTCACGTGACGAAGTCGTTCACGAGCTCCGACGTCAACAACGAGAGCGAGTCCAACTTCAACGCGCCCGACTACCTCATGAACATCACGTCCGAGGTGCAGGCGCACTCCGACGCGGACCTGATGGTCGTGCGCGCGAACTTCCCGTACGACAAGTTCGACGGCAACGGGGACTACGTGCCGGATCAGAAGTGGCGTCTCCTGACCTACAAGTGGAACGACGTCAACGGCGACGGCAGGCTCTGGCAGGACACCGACGGGAACGGCGCCGTTCGCCATCCCGCGATCGCCACGAACTCGAGCATCGACGCCGGGTTCGCGGACGTCAACTACAACGCCGCGGAGATCGAGAAGGGCGAGTACGTCCGCTTCCAGTACCACCGGCCGGACGCGAACACCCTGATCTCGTTCGTGCGCCAGCCGGCTCAGCGGATGGCCGACGGGCTCTTCCTCGGCTTCCAGCACAACGTGCGCAGCAAGGCGATCCCGACGACGAGCTTCGACATCGAGATCGACTTCTACAAGCAGGTCGACTGGCCGTGGCTCTCGACGCCGGCCACCGTCAACGCTCCGGGCACGTTCTCGGCGACGCTGAACGTCCCGGGTGATGCGGCCTACGGCATGTACGAGGGTGCGATCGTCCTCACCAAGAACGGCAGGGACCAGGTCGTCCCCGTGTCGGCCACGGTGGGAGCCACGCTTCCGCAGGACGCGGCCGGCAACGTGACGGGCACGCTGGACTTCGGCGGCGCGAGCGTCGCGAACGCCCAGGCCGGCCAGCTGTACAACAACGGCGCCGTGTTCGGCGCGACCGACTGGTCGTGGCGTGCGGAGTCGGGCGACTGGCGCTTCTTCTACTACGACGCGCTGAAGGCCCCGCCCGCCGGAACGCTGCTCCTCGCCGACACCTCGTGGGCGGACGGCGTCCCGACGGACATCGACACGCTGCTGTTCGGGCGGTCGGCGAACTCGTACCAGCTCGTCGGCGGTTCCGGCTCGCTGATCGGCGACCCGTACATCCTCGACACGATCGGGAAGAGCCCGAACACGAACACCGGCGCCGGCATCTGGAAGTTCAACACGGCGACCGGCGGCTCACGCGACATCGTGTCGGGCCCGGCGCAGGAGGGGCTCGGCGCCGTCGCGTGGCACCAGGTCAACTTCAAGGGCGACCAGTTCTTCACGCCCGTGAAGACGACGCTCGGCGCGGCGCAGGTCGCTCCGACGGCCGTCACGCAGACGACCTCCACGGACAGCGGCAGCTTCGCCGTCACCTTCAAGGCGAACGTCGACCTGACGGGACTGCAGGCCGACGCGTTCGGCCTCAGTCAACCGACCACGGAGAACGTCCAGGTAAAG
>JBJMJE010000238.1:0-3992 GCA_045806505.1 Gaiellaceae bacterium | reverse complement strand
TTCAGCTGCACGATCCAACGCTTCGCGGGATACGTCGCGAGGTTGATCTTCTTCGTCGAGTGCGACGGCGCCGCCGTCGCCTTGCCACCCGGTTGCGCCTGCGTCGATCCGGAGCTTCCTCCCGCGCTCGCGACTGCGGTCGCGAGCAGAAGGATCGGAATCGCGACGAGCACGATCCTGCGAGCCAGCATGTACTTCCTCCCTTTTCTCTCCCCGAGGGCGCCGCTGCGCCCTTCTGATATCGGCGCCGACATTAACACGGTGCAGCCGAAAAACCCGCGTGCGGCGAACCTTTGCGCCCGGGTTCGCCGTCGCCCAGCCGCTGACGATGGCGTCGAAGTCGGCGCCTTCGCGTCCCGACCCTTCTTTCTTCAGCGGACCGGCTCGCCGAAGCTGTGTCCCTGTGGCTCGGTTCTATCGGGGGCGCGGAGCTTTCGAATACCAACTTCGCGTGGGAAGCAGCGGAAGCCGACGCCGACTGTCTCGCGGAGACGCGAGAGAAACGTCGGTTCGGGTGAGGCAGGCGGTTCGATCGCGAGGGTGTCGAGATCGATGAAGTGGGCGGTCATGGTGCCGATGCCTTCGAGTTCCTGGTTGACCGCTGTCGAGCGTTCACGCAGCGCAGGATCGCACTGTTCGTAGATCGAGTCTGAGATCAGGATGTACTCGCGTACCGGCACGGTGTTCTTCAGCATTCGATGAGCGGCGATCACGTCGATGCCGACGAGCTTGGTTCGCTTCTTGATCGTTTGTTTCGCAACTTGGCCCACGTGCGCGACGAACTTCACTCGGAGCGTGCCTATCTGCTTGCAAGCCTCACAGGCGCACATGTTGCGCGCCACCATCCATTGCTGCCGTGCGTGAAACGCCTGGTGCATCCCGAGGGCCAGAGTGAGGAAGCTGGTCGCCACCGTTTTCCGATCGTCATTGTCCTGCGGTGCATACAGAAACACCGCGTCTCCCTCGATCTCGACGAGCCGGAGCGACGGAACCGCGTCCACCATCGACTCGAGCAGACGCTGAGTTATGTCCTGGGAGTGGGCGAGGTTGATCCGGTGCAGCCTCATGAACCTCGTATAGCCGACGATGTCTGCGAGGAGCAACAGGGCGCGTTCGACGGGCATTGCGAGCGGCCGCCTCAGTTGTGCGGTGACTTGTGGAAGTGGTGTGCGAGCACCTGGTTAGCGGTGCGCTCGGCGATCTCGATTCCGTCCTCGACAGCGGAGCGGTAGTGGATGCCGCCCCAGATGCGCGCGTTGCCGACCTCCTGCTCCAGATCGGTGACGTCGTCGAAGTGGCGGTCGCCGAGCCCGCTCAGGCTGGGAACCGTGAAGTCGATCTTCCGCGTGCCCAGGAATCTGGCGATGACGCGCCCTCCGGCCGGAGTGATGCAGGAATGTGCGCTCGGGTATTCCGGGTGGTTCGGCGTGCCCAGCAGAGGAGACCACGCTGCGTCGCCTCGGGTTGCCTGATTGCCGTCTGTGTCGCCCGCCCGGATTGCCGTGAGCGGCCGCCAGAATGCGTAGTAGTACTTCGCGTCGAAGCAGGCGATGAGGGCGTCCGCGTAGGTCACGGAGATCATCGCCATGAACCGGGCCGCGCCGACGACGTCGAGGTCATGCTCGAGGACGAACATGCGGAACGACCCGTGTGCCTGCTGTACGGGGGCTTCCGCCCAGAACCGGGCTGCCCGGGTCTGCTCGGCGCTCCGCTCGCTGCTCGTGCTCGAGCCGAACGTCTTGACCTCGTCGAAGTCGCGCGCCCATCTGTCGCTGTTCAGCGCGGGCGGTCCGTCGGGCCGGAACTCGTCGGCGGCAGCGAGGCTGAAGGGCTGCATCAGCCCGGCATAGGTGCCGATCGGAGGCGACGCTGCCGTCGGGATCCAGACGCCCGGAATCGGCGGGGTCGGCGCCGTGTAGCTCACCGGCGCCCGGAAACCGTCGCCCGAGCGCAGCGCAATCAGGCGAGCAGCGACTTCCTCGCCAACCGCCATGCCGTCCGTCTTCGCCCGGCCGTCCGGGATCGTGGCCAGCGATGCCGTGTACGCCGGGTCGAGGATCGCCGGCGCCTGAAGCGGCAGGTAACGCACGAGGACGCCGTGCGCGGCGGCGGCGACGGCCGCTTCGGCCGAGGCACCCCCGGGAGCATCGACGTCGACCGCGAACGGCTCATACCCGCCCTCCACGGCCATCACCGAGTCATAGACCGCGATCGCGACGTACGCGAAGATCACATGCCCCTCGGGCGGCGTCAGCGCAGCCGCACTGAAAGCCTGGGTGCCGATCGCGTCCCAGCTCGCGACATAGCTATCCGCTGCGCCCGGCGGGTCAGTCTTCGCCGTGCCTCCGCTCGACGCACTCAGCGCCGCCAATGAGGCGACGAGCAACACAACAGCGATGAACCGAGCTCTCGTCATGGTCTCCCCCTTCGCGGACGTTGAGTCGAATCTGGCGGAGTCCCGAGGTTGTGTCCATGCGGCGTTCGCCGTACATTGGAAAGGTGGGAACGGTTCCCGCGCAGAAGGTCGATCTGCTGCTCTCGACGGTCGCTGATCTCGCTGAGCTGGACGATCCACTGCCTTTTCCCCCGCAACTCCTGCAACGTCTGGATGCGCTCGTACCGAGCGACTGGTGCGGGTACACCGAGCTCGATCGGGTCCGGCAGCGCAGAATCTTGGGCGTCGGGTGGTCTTCCGGAAGCGGCGAGCCGTCGACCTCTGCGTGGGAGGACCATCCGTACTGGCGGCTCCGCCACCAGCACCCGGTGTGCGGCTACCGCGAGCGGACGAACGACTGGGTTTCGGCACACAGGGCGTCTGACTTCGTGACGCTGCGTGAGTTCCGGCGACGCGAGATCTGGAACGAGCTGTATCGGGACGACGGAACGAACTACTGGCTGGACATCGGCCTACCGACGTCTCATGGAATAACGCGGGTGTTCTGCTTCGGACGCCAACGCCGCGACTTCGACGAGAGCGAGCGGCTCGTCCTCGAGCTTCTGCAACCACACCTGTGGCGGCGTCACATGGCTGCGACGGCTGCCGCAGACGCAGCAGAGTCGCTCGCGACGCTCGATGGCGCCCAGGCCGGCGGTGTGCACGACGTCGTCCTCTGCTCGGGACGGGGCGTGATCGAGTTCGCCTCACCACGCTCGAGGCGGTTGCTCGAGATGTACTTCGGCCGGTCGAACGGGCGCTTGCCCGAGCCGCTGCTGGACGCCGTCTCAACCGCAAGCGGACCCCTGGTCACGAACCTCGACGATCGGTGCCTCACGATCCGCACCGCGCGCACAGGCACGTTGCTCCTCCTCCTCCTAGACGAGCGGCACACTCGCATCGAGCGGCTCACTCGACGGCAGCTCCAGATCCTCGAGCGGGTTGCGCTCGGCGAGACGAACGACGAGATCGCAGCGAAGCTCGAGCTGTCGCCTGCGACTGTCGGCAAACATCTCGAGAACATCTACTCCCGCCTCGGAGTACACAGCCGGACAGCAGCCGCCGCACTCCTGCGTCGCCCGGACTAGCGCCGCGCGGGAAGGACCTGCGCGAATTCGCTCAGACGGCGCTCGACTTAGGCGAGCAGTTCGCCCCGCGCTACGCAAGGAGCGCGCGGCACGCCTCGGCAACGTGCTCTACCGCGTCGGCGGCCGCGTGTTCCCGTTCATCGCGACCTCCGAGGGCGAGGTCACGGTCGACTGCTCGGCCGTCGGGTGCAACCGGGCCAGCGCGGCTGTCCGGGTGCGGACGCCCAGCTTGTCGTAGACGTGTTCCAGATGCTTGCGCACGGTTCCGGGCTGTATCCAGAGCACGCGGGCGGTCTCTGCATTCGAGAGTCCGGCTGCGACGCAACGCATCACGTCGCGTTCCCGCGGCGTCAGCACGAACGCAGAGGCGGGCTGCTCCGTCAGCACCAACGCCGAGCCGCCATCCGCAGACTCGATGACCAGTCGCGTGCTGTATCGCTGCACGACGAGAGGTGTCTCTCGGCCGTTCT
>JBJMJE010000237.1:0-2592 GCA_045806505.1 Gaiellaceae bacterium | reverse complement strand
GCGACCGAGGAAGGCCGGCCACTCCTCTTCGTCAGGCAGAAGAAGATGAAGATCAAGGAGGACATCCGCTTCCGGCTCGACCCGGAACGCGACGAGCACTTGTTCATGATCAAGTCGAAGTCGGTGTTCGAGTTCCGCGGGCGCCACGAAGTCCTCGGGCCGGACGCTCAGGTCATCGGAACGCTCGAGAAGGACTTCACTCGCTCGCTGCTCCGCAGCCACTGGCACGTGCGCGGCGTCGAGGGCAACGAGCTGTTCGAGGCGCACGAGGCGAGCTGGGTCATCGCCCTCCTTCGCCGCATCGGGGACATCGGCCCCGACTTCGTCTCGCTGTTGGAGTGGCTGCCGTTCAACTTCGTGCTCGAGCGTGATGGTCAGCAGGTTGGCACGTACAAGCGAGTACTCGGCAAGCTCCGCGATCGCTACGTGCTCGAGCTCGACGGTGCCTTCGGCGACGCCGACCGGCGCCTCGTGCTGGCGTTCGCCGTCGCGCTCGACGCGCTCCAGGATCGCTAGCGGGCCTCTCGTTCGGCGCTCGGCCGGCGCCGCCTAGAGCTGTCGCCCGCGACCCGAGTAGTCGAGCCTGTAAGGCGTCATCGGCTTCGGCTCGGGTTGCACCCAGTCCGGGTGGAACTTCCGCCGGTGCTCCGCCACTGACGCTTTCATCCTCGCAGCGGACGAAACGCTCCACGACATGCCGCAACCGTCGATCTCGCATTTCAGCTGAACCGGTGCCATGTCCGCTTCACAGTAGCTTGGTGCTGGACTCGCGGCCGGATTGCTCGTGATCCGCCGCCGGCCCGGCCAGTTCCAGCCGCGCAGCCGCCTGAGGCGCCGTCGCTAGACTGATCCTCCGATGGAGATCGGGACGCTCAGGGTCAAGACGGGTCTCGCCGAGATGCTCAAGGGCGGCGTGATCATGGACGTCACGACGGCCGACCAGGCGCGTATCGCCGAAGACGCAGGCGCCTGCGCGGTCATGGCCCTCGAGCGCGTCCCGGCCGACATCCGCGCCCAGGGCGGCGTCGCGCGGATGGCGGATCCCGACAAGATCCGCGAGATCCAGGAGGCCGTGACGATCCCCGTGATGGCCAAGGCGCGCATCGGCCACTTCGTCGAGGCGCAGGTACTGGAGGCGCTCGAGGTCGACTACATCGACGAGTCCGAGGTGCTGACGCCGGCCGACGTGGCGCATCACATCGACAAGTGGAACTTCACCGTCCCGTTCGTCTGCGGCTGCACGAACCTTGGCGAGGCGCTGCGCCGGGTCGCCGAGGGCGCCGCAATGATCCGCACGAAGGGCGAGGCGGGAACCGGCGACATCGTCAACGCGGTCACGCACATGCGCTCGGTGTTCGGCCACATCCGGCGGCTGCAGTCGCTGCGCGACGAGGAGCTGTTCGCGGAGGCGAAGAACCTCCAGGCGCCGTACGAGCTCGTGAAGTGGGTCGCCGAGAACGGACGTTTGCCGGTCGTGACGTTCACGGCCGGCGGCATTGCGACGCCCGCCGACGCGGCGCTGTGCATGCAGCTCGGCGCCGACGGCGTGTTCGTCGGCTCGGGCATCTTCAAGTCGACGAATCCGGACGTGCGCGCGAAGGCGATCGTCGAGGCGACGACGCACTTCGGCGACGCGGAGGTCATCGCCCGCGTGTCGCAGGGTCTCGGCGATGCGATGAGCGGCCTCTCGACGGCGTCGCTCGCTCCCGAAGAGCTGCTCGAGACCCGAGGCTGGTAATGCCGCCACGCGTGGGCGTGCTGGCCGTCCAGGGCAACTTCCGCGAGCACGCGGCGATGTTGCGCGGGCTCGGCGCAGACGTTCTCGAGGTGCGCAAGCCTGAACAGCTCGAAGGGCTCGACGGGCTGGTGATCCCGGGCGGCGAGTCGACGACGTTCATGCGGTTGATGCGGCTCTACGGCCTCGACGAGGCTGTACGCCGTTTCGGCGGGCCGATCCTCGGCACGTGCGCGGGGATGATCGTCCTCGACCGGAACCACCTCGGCCTCGTCGACGTCGAGGTGGCGCGGAACGCGTGGGGACGGCAGGTGCACAGCTTCGAGGCCGACCTCGACGTCGAGGGCGAGGACTCGCCGCTGCGCGGCGTCTTCATTCGTGCGCCCTGGATCGAGGACGCGGGGCCGGAGGTCGAGATCCTCGCGGAGCACGAAGGTCATCCGGTGCTGGCGCGCGAGGGGCGAGTGCTCGTCGCCGCCTTCCATCCCGAGCTGACCGACGACACCCGCGTGCACGCGAGGTTCCTGGACTTGGTAGAAGAGGAGCGGCATGTCCGGGCATAGCAAGTGGAGCTCGATAAAGCACAAGAAGGGCGCCGCCGACAAGAAGCGCGGCGTCCTCTTCTCGAAGCTGTCGCGGGCGCTGATCGTGGCGGCACGCGAGGGCGGCGGGGATCCGTCCGCCAACCTTGCCCTGCAGAACGCGATCGAGAAGGCGAAGAGCTACTCGATGCCGAAGGACAACATCGAGCGCGCGATCGCGCGTGGCTCGGGCGCCGACGCCGACGCGAATGCGTACGAGACCGTCGTGTACGAGGGCTACGGCGCCGGCGGCGTCGCGATCCTCGTCGAGGCGCT
>JBJMJE010000236.1:0-11500 GCA_045806505.1 Gaiellaceae bacterium | reverse complement strand
TGCTTGCGCCAGTTGAACGACGGCGAGCAGTTGTACGCGAGCAATTTGCCGGGGAACTCGGCGTGGATCGCCTCGGCGAACGCGCGCGCGTCGCCCATGTCGGGCGTCGACGTTTCGAACCAGAGGACGTCCGCGTACGGCGCATAGGCGAGCGAGCGCTCGATCGCGGCGTCGAGGCCGTCGCGCACGCGGAAGAAGCCCTCGGCCGTGCGGTCGCCGGTCAGGAACTGCCGGTCGCGCGGATCGTGGTCGGACGTCAGCAGCTCCGCGGAGAGCGAGTCCGTGCGCGCGATCAGCACGGACGGGACGCCGCAGACGTCGGCTGCGAGGCGCGCGGCCGTCAGTGTCCGGATGAACTGCCCCGTCGGCACGAGCACCTTGCCGCCGAGATGGCCGCACTTCTTCTCCGATGCGAGCTGGTCCTCGTAATGAACGCCTGCGGCGCCCGCGTCGATCATCGCGCGCATCAGCTCGTACGCGTTCAGCGGCCCGCCGAAGCCGGCCTCCGCGTCCGCGACGATCGGCGCGAACCAGTCGAGGTCGTGCTTGCCCTCGCTCCACGTGATCTGGTCCGCGCGCCGCAGCGCGTTGTTGATCCTCCGCACGACCGAAGGCACCGAGTTCGCCGGGTAGAGCGACTGGTCGGGGTACGTCGTCTCACCGAGGTTCGCGTCACCCGCGACCTGCCAGCCGCTGAGGTAGGTCGCCTTCAGGCCAGCCCTCACCTGCTGCACCGCCTGATTGCCGGTGAGCGCGCCGAGAGCCGCCACGTACGGCAGTTCGTGCAGCAGCGACCACAGCCGCTCGGCGCCGCGGCGCGCGAGCGTGTGCTCGATCGCGAGCGAGCCGCGCAGCCTGAGCACGTCCGCCGCGCCGTAGTCGCGTTGGATCCCCTGCCAGCGCGGCGACTCCCAGTCGCGCGCGAGCCGCTCGGCATTCAGCTCGATCATCTTCGACACGACAGCTCCTCTCAGTCGATGCGCTCGTACGCCGGCACGGTCAGGAACTCGACGAAGTCGTCGTCGAGCGCGACCGACTCGAACAGCTCACGCGCCTCGTCCGCGCGCGGGACGTCGCGCAGCTCCTCCATCTCTCGCGCGATCGTCTCGCGCACCTCGTCGAGGCTGACGCGCCCGTGCCGCAGCCACTGCCACACCTGCGAGCGCGAGATCTCGGACGTCGCGGCGTCCTCCATCAGGTTGTAGATCGCGGCGGCGCCGACGCCGTTCAGCCACGAGGCGATGTAGCGGATGCCGACGGCGACGTTCTGGCGCAGCCCTGCTTCGGTGACGGAGCCCGGCGTCGAGCGGACGTCGAGCAGCGCCGCCGCGTCGGGGTGCACGTCGTCGCGCATGACGTCGAGCTGCTGCTCGCGCGCGAACTCCGGCAGCGCGACCTGGACGAGGTCGGGGTGCGCGACCCAGGTGCCGTCGAATCCCTGCCCGGCCTCGCGCTGCTTGTCCTCCCGCACCTTCGCGAGCGCCATCTCGTTGACCTCGGCGTCGCGGCGCGACGGGATGAATGCAGCCATGCCGCCGATCGCGTATGCACCGCGCCGGTGGCACGTCCGCACGAGCAGGTCGGCGTACGCGCGCATGAACGGCACCGCCATCGTCACCTCGCCGCGGTCCGGAAGCAGGAACTCCTCGCGGTGCCCGAGTTTCTTGATGACGCTGAAGATGTAGTCCCAGCGGCCGGCGTTGAGGCCCGCCGCGTGCTCGCCGAGCGCGTGCAGGATCTCGTCCATCTCGAACGCGGCGAGGATCGTCTCGATCAGCACGGTGGCGCGGATCGAGCCGCGGCCGAGGCCGAGCTTCTCCTCCGCCAGCGTGAAGACGTCGTGCCACAGCCGCGCCTCGTGGTGCGATTCGAGCTTCGGCAGGTAGAGGTACGGGCCGAGCCCTCGGTCGAGCAGGGGCCGAGCGGAGTGGAAGACGAACAGGCCGAAGTCGAAGAGGCTTGCGCTGACGGGCGAGCCGTCGAGCGTGGCGTGCTTCTCCACGAGGTGCCAGCCACGCGGGCGAACGACGAGCGTCGCGATGTCGTCGTCGAGCGTGTAGCTCTTCTCGCCGGTCTCGAGCGAGATCGTGCGGTGCGCCGCGTCGAGGAGGTTCGCCTGGCCCTCGACGCAGTTCCGCCACGTAGGGGAGTTCGCGTCCTCGAAATCCGCCATGAAGACGCTCGCGCCCGAGTTGAGCGCGTTGATCACCATCTTGCGGTCGACGGGGCCGGTGATCTCGACGCGCCGCTCGCGCAGGCCCGCCGGCGCCTCCGGCACGCGCCAGTCGCCCTCGCGGATCTCGCGCGTCTCGGGCAGGAAGTCCGGCAGCTCGCCATCGCTGAGCCGCTGCAGGCGTTCCGCCCGCGCGGCGAGCAGCTCCCGGCGGCGGCCGTCGAACTCGCGGTGGAGCAGGGCGACGAACTCGAGCGCTTCGGGCGTGAGGATCTCGGCCGACCGGCCCGCAGGCGGTCCGACGATCGAGATCCGGTTCGCCGTCGTCATCGCCATCTAAGGGTTCCAACCTTTCCAGGCGGTGCAACCGAAGTCGAATCGTTCTTGTCGATCGTTTGCATAAGCTGCGTCTATGCATCCTCAGCTCGAGGCGCTCGTGCAGGTCGTGCGCCGCGGCTCTGTGACAGGCGCCGCGGAGGCGCTGTACGTGACGCAGCCCGCCCTCACGGCCAGGCTGAACGCGCTCGAGCGCGACGTCGGCGCGCGGCTGCTCGTGCGACGCCGCGGCGGCGTCCGGCTGACCGAAGCGGGCCGCGCCTTCCTCCCCTATGCCGAGCGTGCCCTGCAGGCGATGGACGAGGGACGACTTGTCCTCGGCGAGCTCAGCCGCGGGAGGTCCGGGCACGTCGCCGTCTGCGCGTCGCCGATCGCGTCGACCTACGCACTGCCGGCGATCCTCAAGCGTTTCTCGCAGACGCACCCGGGCGTGCAGGTGTCGGTGCGCACCGGTCACTCCGAGGAGATGATCGAGCTCGTCAAGCGCGAGGAGGTCGCGGTCGGGCTCCTGCGAGCGTTCAACGATCCCGAAGTCGAGCAATTCACGCTCTACGAGGACGAGCTCGTGCTCGTCGTACACGCGGGTCATGACGTAGGCGATGTTGCGCGGCTCGCCGAGCTCGGCCAGGAGCAGTTCGTCCTGTTCGATCGCGCGTCGAGCTACCACGAGCTGACGCAGGCGATGTTCCTCGACGCCGCCATCGCGCCGCCCGGCGTGATGGAGCTCGACAACGTCGATTCCGCGAAGAAGATGGTCGAGCTCGGTCTAGGGATCGCGTTCCTACCGCACGTCGCCGTGGCGGACGAGGTGCGAAGCGGTCGCCTGCGCATCGTCGAGCTCGCGGACCGGACTCCGCCGCGCCGGCCGATCGTCGCGGTGCGTCGGAAGGACGCGGGAGATCCACTCGGCGCGACCGCCGCGTTCCTCGCGCTATTGCGCGAGATGCGGCCGGACCTTCAGGCGGCGGCGTCGGCGACGGCGTAGAGCCGCCACTCGCCCGGTACGCCCTTCAGCTCGGTGGAGCCGCGGTCTTCGAACTCGAGGCCGGAGCCCGCGACGAGATCCTTGACCGTCTGCGATACGAGCACCTGGCCTGCGCCCGCATGAGAGGCGACGCGCGCGCCGATGTTGACGGCGATGCCGGCGAGCTTGTCGCCGACGACCTCGCACTCGCCCGTATGCAGTCCGGCACGCACGTCCAGCCCGAGCTCCGGCACGGCCTGCGCGATCGCCTGCGCGCAGCGAATCGCGCGCACCGGCCCGTCGAACGTCGCGAAGAAGCCGTCGCCGGCGGTGTCGAGCTCGCGGCCGCGAAAGCGGTCGAGGTGCCCGCGGACGAGCGCGTGGTGCCGCTCGACGAGCTCCGCCCACGCGCGGTCCCCCAGAGCCGACGCCGTCTCCGTGGAGCGCACGATGTCGGTGAAGAGAACGGTCGCGAGGACGGTGTCCGGCGGAGCCTCGTCCCGCACCGAGCAGACGAATCGCTCCATCTCGGCGTAGACGTCTTCGCCGAGCAGCGTGACCATGTAGTCGGGCCCCGGAACCTCGAGCCTGCGCGCGCCGGGGACACGCGCGGTCACGTACTCCGCCTCGCCGCGCGCCGCCGGCATGTTCAGGACCAGCGTCGGCACGCGGATCGCCGGCAGGACGTCGCGAACGTCGACGTCCATCGCCATGCGCATGATCGTCAGCGCCGCGGCGGGACTGGCCGCGAGGCGCTGCACGCGTGCGACGCGATGGATGAACGCCGGATCGTCGGCGTGCGTCGGCGCCATCCTCCGCGCATGCGACTTCGCGAACTCCACGGTGCCCCAGGTGCGCCGGAGCTCGTCGAGGCTCGGAAGGACGTCCTGCCGCTCGGCCCACGGATAGTCCGGCGCCCACGTCCCCTTTGCGACCGGGTTGTAGATCACGAGCGCGAGCACGCGCTCGGGGTAGGTCGCCGCGAAGAGCAGGCACATCGATGCGGCCTCGAACGTGCCGACGAGCACCGCGCGCGTCGAGCGCACAGCGTCGAGCACCGCACGGAGGTCGTCCATCCGCGTTTCGAGCGTCGGCGCCTCCCGCATGCGGTCGGAGAGGCCCGTGCCGCGGCGGTCGAAGATGATGAGGCGGCTGAAGGACGCGAGCCGCTCGTAGAACGGCCGGTAGTACGGGTTCTCGAGCTCCGCCACGAGGTTGCCGGCGAAGCCGTGGACGTACGCGACGTCGACGGGGCCGTCGCTGTGCACCGCGTACGCGATCGAGACGTCGCCGCTGGCGGCGTAGCGAATCTCGGGCAGGTCGGCGGCGGCCACGGGCTAAGTTTCGAGGATGGCAGCGGCTCCGTACAGACGCACGTTCGGCCGCTTGCTCGGCTTCCTGCGGCCGTACAAGTGGTCGCTCGTCGTCTCGATCGTTCTCGCCGTGCTCTCACAGGCGGCGCAGTTCGCCACCGCGTTCCTGACCGGCGCCGGCCTCGGCAGCGCCGTCGAGGGCCACGACAAGCACGCGCTCAAGCTGATCGTCGCCGCCGTCATCGGCGTCGGCATAGCGCGCGCTCTCTTCATGGGCGCGCGCCGCCTGATCTCCGGCCAGCAGGCGCTCGGCGTCGAGTTCGACCTCCGCAGCGCTCTCTACGCGCATCTCCTCCGGCTCTCGTTCGGCTTCTACGACCGGCACCAGACCGGCCAGCTCATGTCACGTGCGACGGTCGACCTGCAGACGGTGCGCTTCTTCCTCGGCTACGGGCTGATCTTCTTCTTCCAGAACGTGCTCACGCTCGTCGGCGCGACGGCTGTCATGTTCGTCTTCAACTGGAAGCTCACGCTCACCGCGCTGTGGATCGCGCCGCTCCTGATCGGCCTCGCGTACCGCTACTCGCACGTGGCTCACCCGCTGCTTCGTGACGTGCAGCAGAAGTTGGCCGACGTCGCGACGGTCGCGGACGAGAACATCGTCGGCGTCCACGTCGTCAAGTCGTTCGCGCAGGAGCGCGCGGAGCAGGCGAAGTTCGAGCGCTCGTCGGAGGCGGTGTTCGGACAGAGCGTGGCCGCGAACATGCAGCGAGCGCTCTACGTGCCGCTGCTCTCGTTCCTGCCGCTGCTCGCCCAGGCGGCGGTGATCCTCGTCGGCGGGCGGATGGTGATCAACGGGACGCTCTCGTACGGCGCGTTCTTCTCGTTCAACATCCTCGTGCTGATGATGGTCATGCCGCTGCGGATGCTCGGCATGTGGATCGGGCAGGCACAGCGTGCGACGGCGTCCGGCGAGCGGATCTTCGAGGTCCTGGACGAGCCGGAGGAGGTCGCAGACCGCCCCGGCGCGAGTGACCTGCCGCCGGGGCCGGGTCGGGTCGAATACCGAGGCGTGCACTTCGAGTACGCGCCCGGCCGGCCGGTGCTGCGTGCGATCGACCTCGAACTGGATCCGGGAAGCACGACGGCGCTGATCGGCCACACCGGCGCCGGCAAGACGACGCTCGCCGCGCTCGTGGGACGCTTCTACGACGTCAGCGACGGGAGCGTCCTCCTCGACGGGATCGACGTGCGCGACGTGACGATCGCGTCGCTACGACAGGCGATCGGCGTCGTCTCGCAGGACCCGTTCCTCTTCTCCGCGACCGTCCGCGACAACCTCGCCTTCGGCGTCGGCGACGCGACCGACGAGGAGATCGCTCACGCCGCGGATCTCGCGCAGGCGCGTGAGTTCATCGAGCGGCTGCCCGACGGCTACGACACGCTGATCGGCGAACGCGGCATCACGCTCTCCGGCGGCCAGCGGCAACGGCTTGCGATCGCGCGCGCGCTGATCGTCGACCCGCGCGTGCTGATCCTGGACGACGCGACCGCGGCCGTCGACGCGACGACGGAGGCGCTGATCAAGCGCGGCCTGCGCGAGGTGATGCGCGGCCGGACGACGATCATCATCGCGCACCGCCTCTCGACGATCTCGCTCGCCGACGACATCGTCGTGCTCGACGGCGGCGCGATCGCCGCGCGCGGGACGCACGAGCAGCTGATCGTGACGAGCCCGGTCTACCGCGATATCTACGACCACGGACTGCTCGAGCAGGAGTTCGCTTCGCGGGTGGAGGCGACGGCATGAAATCTCGCGTTTCTGGGGCGCCGCTGGCGGCGCGAGGGCGGAGGGAACAGTGCAACTAGCACGGGCCCGTAAGGCATCGTGCCGCCAGCGCCGTCAGCCGTCCGCGGAGCCCGGCTCCGCCGGGCGGGAGCGGGCGGCGGCCAGGGGCGCGAGATGAGGGTGCATCAGCCAGGCGGTCACCTGATGCGTGCGCGCGGCGCGAACGTCGAAGACTGGTCGTGGCGCGCGACCGCGCGCCGCGTCAAAACGCTCGCCCGGCTTACGGCTGCCTACAAGGCGCGCACGGCGCTTGCGATCTTCTTCCTGCTCGTCGCGACCGGCGTCTCGTTGCTGCCGCCGTACCTCGCGAAGCTCGCCATCGACCACGGCATCCAGAAGCAGGACCCGCACGCGCTCTGGGTCGTCACCGGCCTTTTCGTACTCGCCGGTATCGCAGTCATCGTGTCGTCCGCGTTCCAGACCTACTTCACCGGCTGGACGGGCGAGCGCATCCTCGCGGACCTGCGGAACACGCTCTTCCGCCACCTGCAGCGCCTGTCGCTCGGGTTCTACGAGCGTAACCGTGCGGGCGTGATCATCAGCCGCCTCACGAACGACGTCGAGGCGCTCGACCAGCTCGTGACCGACGGGTTCACGAGCCTCATCCAGAACTCGCTGACGCTGCTCGGCACGGCGATCATCCTCTTCCTGCTCGACTGGCGGCTCGCGCTCGCGGTCATGACGATCCTGCCTCTGCTCGTCATCGCGACGGCGTTGTTCCGGAAGCACTCGGCGCGCGCCTACCGGCAGGTTCGCGAGCGGCTCGGCCTCGTGACCGCGACGCTCGCGGAGGACATCGCCGGCATGCGCGTCGTCCAGGCGTTCACGCGGGAGACGGAGCAGGAGCGCGCCTTCCGCGAGGTCAACCTCAGCTATCGCGCTGCGAATCAGCGGACGATCCTGCTCAACGGCCTCTACTTCCCGTTCGTCGACTTCCTCTCCGCGATTGCCACAGCGATCGTGCTCGGCTACGGCGGCTACCTCGTCTTCGACGGGAACATGACCGTCGGCACGCTGTTCGCGTTCGTCGGCTATCTCTCGAACTTCTTCGACCCGGTGCAGCAGCTGTCGCAGCTGTACAACACGTTCCTGTCTGCGGTCGCGGCGCTCGACCAGATCACTCGCGTCCTCGACGAGGAGCCGGAGGTGCGCGACCGGCCGGGAGCCGTCGCGCTGCCGCGGATCGACGGGCGCGTCGAGTTCGACGACGTGCGCTTCGGCTACGGCAAGGGCGACGAGGTTCTCCACGGCATCTCGCTGGACGTTCCCGCGGGAACGACCGTCGCGCTCGTCGGTCACACGGGCGCAGGCAAGTCGACGATCGCGAAGCTGCTCGCGCGGTTCTACGAGCCGCGGTCGGGGCGCATCACGATCGACGGCTACGACCTCAACGACGTGACGCAGGAATCGCTCCGCCGGCAGCTCGGCGTCGTGCCGCAGGAAGGCTTCCTCTTCGCCGGCACCGTGCGCGACAACATCGCGTTCGCCAAGCCCGACGCCACCGAAGACGAGATCCTTCACGCGGCGCGGACAGTCGGGGCGCACGACTTCATCGTCCAGCTCGAGGACGGCTACGAGACGAACCTGCAAGAGCGCGGGACGCGGCTGTCGAACGGGCAGCGCCAGCTCGTCGCGCTGGCACGAGCGCTCCTCGCCGATCCGCGCATCCTCATCCTCGACGAGGCGACGTCGGCGGTGGACATCGGCACGGAGCAGAAGATCGAGCGCGCGCTGCGACTGCTGCTCGCGGGACGGACGGCGTTCATCATCGCGCACCGGCTCTCGACGATTCGCGGTGCAGACCTGATCGTCGTGCTCGAGCACGGTCGCATCGTCGAGCAGGGCACGCACGACGAGCTTCTGGCCCGCCGCGGCCTCTACACGTCGCTGTACGGCGACTGGGCCGCGCAGGTGGCATAAGCGACGCGCGTGTCGTAGAGTCGCGCCGATGGACATCGGCAACGTTCTCAGCGAGGCCTGGGATCTCTACAAGCGCTTCCTCTGGCAGTTCTTCCTGACAGCGCTCGTCGTCTTCGCGGTGCTCGACCTGCTCAGCGCGCTCGCGGGCGAGGCGGCGGGTGACGGCGCAGCCGCCGGCGTCTTCTGGGGCCTGATCGCGTTCGTGATCGGCATCGTCGGCTACTTCTGGGTGCAGGGCGCACTGGTCGAGCTCGTCCGTGACGTGCGCGACGGCCGCGCCGACCGCTCGGTCGGCGAGACGTATGCCACCGTCCGGCCCCGGCTGCCCGCGCTCATCGCCGCCGGCATCCTCGCGGCGATCGGGATCGGGATCGGCCTCATCCTCCTCATCGTGCCGGGGCTCTTCCTGCTCACGATCTGGTCGATGCTCGTGCCGGTGATCGTGATCGAGGGCCGCGCCGCGGGCGAGTCGTTCAGCCGCTCGCGCGAGATCGTCCGCGGCAACGGCTGGCCCGTCTTCGGCCTGATCCTGATCACGTTCATCACGATCGGCATCGCGTCCGCCCTGATTCGACTCGTCTTCTCGCCGCTGCCGAGCTTCCTCGACAACTGGCTCGGCTCGCTCGTCGCGCACAGCCTCACGGTGCCGTTCGCGGCGGCCGCCCTCACGACCGCGTATTTCAAGCTCGTCGCGCCGGTGACCGAGGCCGTCGCGCCGGGCGCCGAAGCCGAAGCGCCGCCCGCGGTCTAACGCAGCTCGGGCAGCTCGAGCGCCCCGCTCCGACCTGGCCGGAAACGAGCGGAAGTCGTCGCAAAGCCAACTGCGCTCGGCGCGAGCATCACGGGCATGCGCGTCTTCCGGCTCGCCGCGATGCTCGCGATGCTCGTCCTCGTCGGCAGCGCGAGCGCGGCCGGCGGCCTGCCGGGCGCACACGCGATCAAGATCTGCGCCGCGGCAGGCGCGTACTGGCCAACCATGACGCTCGCGTTTTCCGGCGACTCCGCGTGGCTCGCGTGCAAGGAGCAGTCGCGCGTCGTCCGCGTGAACGTGACGACGGGCAAGACGACGAGGTCGCTTCGGCTCGGGACGCCGGTCATTGCGGTCGCCTCGGGCTTGGGATCCGTTTGGGCGCTCGACTCCGGCTCGGAGCTCTATCGGATCGATCCCGCGTCCGGAAAGGTCGTCAAGCGCCTCTACCTGCGCGCGTCGGCCGCGTACAACCTCTGGATCGGAGGCGGCTCGGTCTGGGTGGCGGACGATCAGGGCGCAGCGGTGATCCGCGTGAAGCCGAGCACGAACCGCGTCGTCGCCCGGCCGCGCGTCGGCGACGGTCCAGCGGACGTCGTCTTCAACGGCGGCAGCGCGTGGGTGGTCAGCCATCGCGACCGCGCGCTCCACCGCATCGACCTGAGGACGAATCGCTCGCGGAAGCTCGCAGTTATTCCCGGCGACGCGCCCGAGCGCATGACGTAGTCGCACGGCAGCCTCTGGGTCACGGGCCGCGGCACCGACCTGCTGAAGGTGAGCCCGGCGGACGGTTCCGTGCAGGAAACGATCGAGATCGGTGCGAGTGGCATCGACGTCGCGGCGTCGGGCGAGGATCTCTGGATCCCGACGCGAAGCGCCGCCGGCGATCAGAGCGGCTTCCCCACGATGGACGCGCTCAAGCGCGTCTCGCTCGCCGGCGCCGTCTCGGTTGTCGGCGAGCCGAGCGGCCGCCTCGACGTGCACGGAATGGCTGCACACGGCGACGCGCTCTGGCTCGCCGACAACACGAATGGGTACCTCTACCGCGTCGGCTAATGCACCTTCGCCTTCGGGAGCTGGACGACCTCGAAGGTGTTGTTCGGATTCGCGAGTCCGAACTTCGCGTTGACCGTGTACAGCCGCCTGCCGTGGTCGTCGATCGTGGTCGGCACCGCGAGGTCTGAATCCGTCAGACGCGTGACGACACGCCCGGACGCGAAGTCGTGCCGGAGCTTGATCACGGCGACCTGGTTCAGCTGGTTCTGGACGACGTAGAGCGTCTTGCCCTTGAGCAGGATCCCGTCGCCGTTCGGAACGCTCTCGCCGCCGAGATCGATCAGCTTCGCGAAGCCGGTCTGGGGATCGATCCGGTACAGCTTCCCGCCGGCCGTCTGAACCGCGATCAGCGTCTTGCCGTTGGGCGTCGCGTCGATGCCGTTCAGGTTGAGCTGACCCGGCACGTGGACGTAGTCGCCGCCGAGCTTGATCGTCTGCGCGTCGCCGAGCGCCCCGTTCGGCCCGAGCGGCACGCGGTAGAGAGCACCTTGCTGTGAGTCCGTGAAGTAGGCGGCGTCGTGCGTCACGACGACGTCGTTGATGAACGTCGGCGACGCGCCGAAGTTGTACTCCTTGACCAGGAGCTTCGTGCGCGTGTCGTAGACGTAGGCCTTGCCGCTGCCCGCACCGGCGACGAACAGCCGGTGACCGGCGAGCTCGATCCCCGTCGCGGGCCGCCCCGCTCCGCCCGGGATGAACGGCTCGACGCTGCCGGTCCGCAGATTGCCGCGGACGATCGCGCCGGTGGCGACGGAGCCGACGTAGAAGGTCTGCCCCTTGATCTCGATTCCCTCGGGCCGGAAGCCCGTCGGAAGTTGAATGACGTCCGGAAACGGCTTCTGCTTCGCCGCCGGGACGCCCCCCGCAAGAGCAGCCGCGATGGCTACGCCGACCGCGACTGCCGAGACGATACGGATCATGCCTGCCTCCTTTTCTTGGTTCCGCGCCGTAAAGATACGTGCGCCGCGCAAGGGCGGATCGGTCCTCTATCCTCCTGCCCGTGGAGCAGACGAAGTACCTGCTCGACGAGTCACAGCTCCCGCGGCGCTGGTACAACGTCGCTGCCGACATGCCGAACCCCGCGCAGCCCGTGCTGCATCCGGGGACGCGGCAGCCGGTCGGGCCGGACGACCTCGCGCCG
>JBJMJE010000235.1:0-7607 GCA_045806505.1 Gaiellaceae bacterium | reverse complement strand
GGCGCAGCGCGGCACATCGGCGGCGGTATGGCAGTCCTCGTCGACGTAGATCGGCACCGCCGATTCCTTCTTCAGCTTCGCGCCGCCGGAATCTCCTGCCGGCAACGGTTGCTCCACGTATTGAACGTCGAGACCTTCGAGCGCGCGGACGTTCTCGAGTGCCTCGTCCAGCTCCCAGTACTCGTTTACGTCGACCTGCAGCGGGAGATCGGTGACTTCACGGACCGAGCGGACGCGCTCGACGTCGAGGCTGTCGCGGCCGCCGAGCTTGAGTTTGAGCCGGCGACATCGATTACCCAGGGCCTCGGCGCGGCGCGCCATGTCGTCGGGATCGCCGAGCCAGATCGTCCACGACGTCGGCGGGCCGCTTCGACGCAAGCCGAGGAGCTTGTGGACGGGGAGTCCCAGCAGCTTTCCCTCGAGGTCGTAGAGCGCCGCGTCGATCGCGTTGCGCGCGGCGAACTGCCCGCGCGGCAGCCGGTCGAAGATGTCGTCGAGAGCGAACGGGTCGTCGCCGAGCGCTTCGGCGTTCGCGTCGACGTATGCCAGCGCCGACTCTGCCGATTCGTCGTAGCGGTCGATCGGCGCCGCCTCGCCGAAGCCGCTCGTGTCGCCGTGCCGCACCTCGACCTGAACGACGTCGGCCTCGTCCTGCGACGTGCGCGAGATCGTGAACGTCTCGGCGAGACGCAACGTGACGACGCGGGCGGTGAGCTCCACAGGCGAAGCCTAATCGCGTCGCCGCGGCGGTCCTGGGCGAGTCGGCTCGTCGCGCAGCCGGGGCTAGACTGTCCCTCTCCCCGCGCCCGTAGCTCAGGGGATAGAGCGCGCGCCTCCGGAGCGCGAGGTCGTAGGTTCGAATCCTACCGGGCGCAAATCGGGCGGCACGCACCGCGGATTACGGAGCCCGGTGCGACCGGCGGGCGAGGAAACGCCGTTGGCCGCTCCCGCGTCGCCTTTGGGGGAAGCGCGACGCGGGCCGGGCTCCGCGGTTGACGGTAGGTCGCGACGTGTTCACTTCACCCGGCACGGATGAGTCATTCGGGGCGATCCGCCGGAGCCGAGAGCCACGCGGCTCCACCCGTCACTCGCCACTCGATCGATGTCGCCTCGTCACGCGCTCGCGGAGTCTTCGCCAGACCGAACCTCCGAAATCCGTAAGTCCTCGCGCCAAGCGATCGATACTGCTCAGGAAGTTCAAGTTGAGCGGGTCGACGCTGCGCTCGCGCGTGAACGCGTCGAGGTCGTGGTCGTGCAGGTCCGAGTTTCGCGGCGGCACCTGGTGCTGCGTCTCGTCGTCGTGCATGGCTTGCCCAGAGAGTACGACGCGTTCGGTGCCGCGGCGTGAGATTCTCCCCGCGCGGACGACTGCGACAAAGGCGGCGACATGAGCACAGCTGCACCCGATTACAAGTCGATCACCGAACGGCAGCAGGGCGCCTGGTCGTCCGGCGACTTCGGTCGCTTTGGCGCGCTGCTCGTGCTCCACGGCGAGCTGCTTGCCGAGAGCGTCGACATCCACCCGGGCGAGCGCGTGCTCGACGTCGGCGGCGGCACCGGCACCGCGTCGCTCGCCGCGGCACGCCGGTTCGCCGACGTCACGTGCACCGACTTCGTGCCCGACCTGCTCGAGCAGGCGAAGCGGCGCGCCGAGAGCGAAGGCCTGCCGATCGCGACGCAGGTCGCGGACGCGCAGAACCTTCCGTTCCAGGACAGCTCGTACGACGTCGTCATCTCGACGTTCGGCGCGATGTTCGCGCCCGACCAGCAGCGCGTGGCGGACGAGATCGTCCGCGTCTGCCGGCCCGCAGGACGGATCGGCATGGCGAACTGGGCTCCCGGATCGATGATGAACGAGGTCTTTGCCGCGACCGGCAAGCACGTCCCGCCGCCGCCCGGCGTCCAGCCGGTGTTCAACTGGGGTGACGAGGCGAAGGTGCGCGAGCTCTTCGGCGACCGCCTGAGGACGCTCGAGGTCACGCCCCGCGATCTCGTCTGGCGATTCCCTTCGCCGGAGCACATGCTCGAGTTCTTCCGCGACTGGTACGGCCCGACGCAGGTCGCGTTCGGAGCACTCGACGAAGCGGGACAGGAGTCGCTCGCAAACGACCTGCTCGACGTCTACCGCAAGCACAACCGCGCGGACGACGGCACGCTCGTCGCGCCGTCGGCCTACGTCGAGGTGATCGCGGTCAAGCGTTAGCCGGCACGGCCGGCTGCGACGCCGGCGTGCGCGTGACCCAGCTCTTGTTGCGCACCGTGAAGAGCGCCCACAGGTTCAGCCAGTAGAGGCAGCACTCGTAGAAGAACATGTAGAGGAAGAGGCCGAGCAGCTTGTCGGGCGCCCGCAGCGGCACGAAGATGTAGCGGATCAGGAGCAGCGCGACCCAGCTCGGCAGGATCGCCGTGAAGAACAGCGTCGGGTTCGTCACCACGACGACGATGAGGCCGATCCGCAGACCGAAGGCGAGGAACGGTGCGCTGAGATCCCAGACGAGGATCTGCAGCCAGAGCAGCTTCTTCACGCGCCACGCGTACAGCAGCGTGAACAGCGACTCACGGACATAGCCGCGCTTCCAGCGGCGTTGCTGCTTGAGGAAGCCGTCGACCGTCGCAGGCGTTTCCGTCCAGCTCACCGCCTCGCTCACGTAGACGACGTCGAACCCGCGCTTGAGCACGAGGTTCGTCAGGTGCCGGTCCTCGGAGTGCGTGCAGCGTTCGCCGAGGAAGCGCTGGCTCGCGAACTCGCCGATCACCTCGCGGAGCAGCGGCGCGTTGTACGCGGCGAGGCAGCCGCTGCAGCACACGACGCTGCGGATCACCGACTGCGCCTGCTTGTAGATGTTGAGGCCGATCCAGTAGTACGTGCCGATCATCCGCGTGAGCAGGTTCTGACGCTCGTTGAGCAGCAGCACGTTGCCGGTGGACGCGCCGATCTTTGGGTCGAGTAGCGGTTCGACGACGCGGACGAGTGCGGTCGCCGCGAGCAGCGTGTCGCTGTCGATCGTGACGACGAACGCGACGTCGTCGTCGAGCATGTGCGTCGTCGCATGGAAGAGCGCCTCGCGCTTGCCGGCGTTCTCCGCGAACTCGTGCAGCGTGATCGGCAAGTCGCGTGCGAGCTCGCGCAGCCGCGTTTGCACGCCGTTCGTCGAGCCGTCGTCGATGACGATCACCTGCTTGTTCCCGTACGCGCAGAGGACACTGCGGATCGAGTCCTCGACGAGCGCAGGCTCCTCGTTGTAACAGGGGATCAGCACCGCGATCTTCTCGCCGCCGTACGACGCGTAGCGCCGCGGCCGCACATCGTGCACGAGCAGCAGCGCGAACAGGTACCAGGTGTAGACGACGAGCGCGCCGAGGTACGCGATCGTGAAGCGCTCCCAGAAGACCCCGCTCGTCAGGAACTGCGAGAGGAAGAGCGCGCCCGACCCGGCGAGCACGCAGATCAGCGCCGCGTACAGCGCCGCGTGGACGCGCTCCATCCTCGTTCTCATGTCAGCTAGCTCGTCTGCGCGTCGAACGGCAGGTAGAACAGGTGCTTCTCCTGCACGAGCTTGCAGTTGACGGGGCCGACCATCGTGCTGACGTCGTGCGCGTTGGCGCCGGAGACCGTCACGAGCTCGGTCTGGACGTCGTTCAGCATCACCGTCATCCAGCCGGTGTCGAAGCGGGCCTGGAGCACGGCGAGCTGGCTCGCGTTGACGGAGCACACTTCTTTCTTGCCCGTCTGGAGGACGACCATCGGCTGGTTCGACGGAAGCTGCTTCGCCGCACCGGCGTAGTCGGGCTTGCCGCCTGCCGCGGTCGCGACCACGGTGCTCGTGAAGAGCGAGAGCGCGCTGACGACGGTCAGCCACGTAAGTGTCAACTTGATGCGGCTACGGGAGCCGCGTTTTGGTGCCGCAGTCCGTGTCGCCGCCGCGAAGCGTCTTTGCTGCACGGACATGGTTCTCCTAGGGGTTGTTTACGGGGTCGCGTTCGCCATCGGCGGGGCTCCCACGTCTCCGCTCCCCCGAATGAGGTTTTAGGAAGAAAGCGCGCGCAAATGTGCAGCTACGTCATGTTCGGCACTCGGGAGCTCGACGACGAAGGCCGAGCCGGCGCCCGGCTCGGAGCGGACGTCCAGCCTGCCGCCCATGCGCTGCACGAGCTCGCGCGAGATGTAGAGGCCGAGCCCGGTGCCGCCCGAGGCGCGCGTCAGCTCCGGACCGGAGCGGTAGAACTTCTCGAAGATCCGCGCCTGCTCGGCGTGCGGAATCCCGGGCCCGGAGTCGGCGACGACGAGGCGGACGAGCCCGTTCGCCGGCTCGACGCGGACGTGGACGGGCGTGTTGCCGCCGTATTTGACCGCGTTGTCGACCAGGTTCACGAGGACCTGCTGGATGCGGTCGGGCGCGCCGGTGGCGGCGCCGACCTCCGGTGCGACGTCCACGTCGACCTCCGTCGACGGCGGGAGGTGCGACTTCATCGTGTGGACGGTCGAACGAGCGAGCTCGCCGAGGTCGACCGGCTCGGTCTCGACCGAGAGCGTGTCACGGTCGAGCTGCGTCGCGAGGAGCACCGCCTCGGTGATCTGGCTGAGCCGCGCGGCCTGCTCCGCCACCATCTCGAGCATCTGCCGCTTCTGCTCGGGCTTCAGGTCGTCCTCGCGCCGGAGCAGCGTCTGAGCGGCGCCGTAAACCGCGGCCATCGGCGTTCGCAGCTCGTGCGAGATCGTCGAGATCAGGTCGCTCTTCTCCTCGTCGAGCCGCCGCTCGCTCGTCAGGTCGCGGAAGGCGTAGACGATGCCGCCCTCGCCGCGCACGGCGACGAACGAGAGCCAGAGATCGCGTGCTCCGACGGCGACCGGCAGCGTCACCGACCGCGTCGGCTCGCCGTGCTTCGAGATCGGGATCCGCTCGACGAGCGCCGGCCAGTCGGGGAAGAGTCCGGTGAGCGGCTCTCCGCACGCATCGTCCGCGGTCAGGCCTGTGACCTGTGCCGCGGCACGGTTCCAGAGCCGGACGATGCCGGCCTCGTCGACGAGGAAGATCCCGTCGCCGACGAGGTCGAGCACGAAGGCCGCCTGCTCGCGCTCCGCGGCGACCGCGCGCGCAGCCGCCTCGGCGGCCTCGAGCCGCCACTGCTCTTTCTGCAGGCGTGCGTTGCGTACGGCAGCCGCCATCTGCTGGACGAGCCCGTCGGCGAGCTCGAGCTGCTCCTGCGTGTAGGAGCCGCTGTTCGCCATCACCTGCACGACACCGACGACGCGCCCCTCGTGCTTGACGGGAACCATCATCGCGGCGGTGGAGCCGGGCGGCCCGGAATCCGGCAGCTTGCGCACGTTTCCTTCGCGGTCGACGTCGTAGTACGTGCCGCCCGGATCACGAACGACCTCGGCCACGTCGTTGAACAGCAGGGGATCGCCGTTGATGATCACCCTGCTCTGCATCCCGCCGCCGTCGCGGTTGAGCGCGATCGGCGGGAACACGGAGACGTCGAGACGGTTGCCGTCCGACCAGGCGTACTCGCAGCGAATCATTCCTTCGGCGTCGTCATATGACGAGACGAGGATCCCGTCGAGCACCACGAATTCCGCGAGCAGGTCGTGGAATCGGTCGTACACGCGGTCCGGGTCGACCGTCTCGCCGAGCGTCCGCGCCGCTCGAAGGAGAAGCTGAGTGACCCTGGCCCTGCGTTCGAGCTCGCGCTCGTCCACGACAGGACGGTAGCTCAGCCGCGCGCGTTATTGAATGGGCCGCACTCTCCAGATCTCGCCTGCCTCGGAGACGGAGATCCAGACGTCTCCCGCCGCCGAGGCGATCGAAAGCGGCCCTTTGCCGGCCGAAAGCGTCGTGCGCACCTCGTTCTTCGCCGGATCGACGATCGAGATCGTCCCGTCGTCGATGTTCGGCACCCAGAGCTCGCCGTTGATCCACGCCGAGCCGAGCGGGTTCGCGCCGACGTCCACGCGCGCGGTGACCGCACCGGTCGTCGGGCTGACGCGGAACACGCGGCCGGTCTCGCTCGAGACCCACAGCGAGTCGGCCGACGGCGTGATCCAGTCCACCTTGGCGAGCGAGATCCGCTTCACGATCTTGTTCGTCTTGACGTTGATCTTGAGGAGCTTGCTGCCGCCGAGGTCGGCGACCCACAACGAGCCGAACGCGTACACCACGCCGTTCGGGGTGATGCCGGCCTTGATCGTGGCAGTGACCTTGTTCTTCTTCGGGCTGATGCGGCGGACGGTGCCGTCGAGCTCGCTCGTCACCCACACGCTGCCGGCCGCGAACGTCGCGCCGTAACTGTTGTAGCCGATACGGATTTTCTTCAGGACCTTGCCGGTGCGAGGATCGATCCGGCCGAGCGTGTTGATCGAGCGGTCGGCGACCCAGAGACTGCCGGCGCCGTACGCCAGCCCGAACGGACGCGACGCAAACGACGTCCTGTGCGTGACGGTGTTGGTCGCCGGGTCGATCCGGACGACACGGCCGAGGGCGAAGTCGGTCGACCAGATCGACCCGGCTGCGGAGAGCACCATGCCGGACTGCGCGCCCACCGCGACGGTGGCGACGGGCGTCAGAGGCGCCGGCGCGGCGGCGGCGCAAACGGCCACGACGCCGGCGGCGACGAGCGCCGCCGGGGCGAGTCCATACTTCTTCCGGCTCCCCTGCATTAGTGCAACGTTGTAGCAAAAGTAGTGCAAGATTGCATTAATGGCTCGCACCGGCCCACCAACCGTTCTGTTCGAGGTCTTCTGGGCGCACCAGAAGCGGAAGCGGCTGGTCGAGCATGCGCTCGGCGCCGTCGAGCTGCCGGCAGAGGACTATCCGTTCTACGTCACGATCGGCGCGGATGGCCCGTTGACGCCGACCGCGCTCGCGGAGTACCTGATCATGCCGCTCTCGACGGTGATCTTCCGCGTCAAGCGGCTCGAAAGCCGCGGCCATGCCGAGCGCGTGCCGAACCCCGATGACGGCCGCTCGTTTCTCATCCGCCTCACGCCCGAGGGCCGGCGGCTGCTCGACGAAGCGCGGCCCGTCTTCCGCGACTACGCGGAGGCCGTCGAGGCGCGGCTCGGCCGCGAGCAGGTGGCCGTGTTGACCGACGCCCTCGTCGCGCTGCGCGAAGCGGTCGACGACGAGCTCGAGGCGCGGGCGAACGCCGCGCCTGTCAAACGCCCTATGTGATCCTCGCGCGGCGACGTGCGCGCCTACCTCCGCAGCTTGAACCCGGACCTCCCCCGGCCGGTCTGGATCCTCCAGGTCGGCGGCCTGACGAACGCGTTCGGGAACGGGATCGTCCTTCCGTTCCTGATCATCTACCTGCACGAGGTCCGTCACTTCGGCCTGGCGAGTTCCGGAGCGATCGTCTCGACCCTCGGCGCCGTTGCCCTCGCGTCAACGCCGCTTGCCGGGCGCTTCGTCGACCTCGTCGGCCCGCGCACGACCCTGATGAGCTCTCTGGGGCTCCTGGCCGTGGGCTACGGAGGCTTTCCGTTCGTCCACCACCCCTGGCAGGCGTTCGGACTCGCCGCCATCGCGGGCCTCGGCAACGGCGGCTTCGCCCCGAGCCATTCGAGCCTGCTCGCTGCCCTGACCTCGCGGGACCAGCGAAACGCGGCC
>JBJMJE010000234.1:0-5082 GCA_045806505.1 Gaiellaceae bacterium | reverse complement strand
TACACCGGTGACGCCGTCAGCCTCCTCCCGATCGTCGCCAACCACGCCGACGGCGCCGAGCTGCAGTGGACGAAATACGTGGGCGAGTCGGGCGCGTCATTCGACCGCTACGAGCTGCACCGCTCCACGACGCCGAAGTTCACGCCGACGAGCTCCACGCTCCTCGCGACGATCCGCGACGTCAACGTCACGCGCTACCGCGACACGACGGCCGCGCCGAGCAAGACCTTCTACTACAAGATCGTCGCGAACACGAGCGCGTCGAACGAGCAGTCGACGACGACGCCAGGCGACGGAAAGGCGACCCGCACGATCCAGTCCACCGACCCAGCGTCGCTCGACGGCGAGTCGACGACGATCACGAACGCGCCGGGCAGCGCGACGCAATGCGCGAACCTTGGCGCCGACCGCAACCTGAGGCTCGAGGCGAGCCCAACGGCGACGCGACGTGCGCTCCTCTACTTCGACCTGCGCGACGTGCCGACTGACGCGACCGTGAATGCTGCACGGCTCTCGCTCTGGCGACCTTACGCGAACGGCTTCGGCGCGACCGTCGATCTGCACCGCGTCACACGCGCATGGGAAGAGGGCACCGGCCTCGGCTCGTGCACCGGCGACGGCGCGACCTGGTCAGAGAGCCAGGGTGGCGTCGGCTGGAGCGCCGCCGGCGGCGACTACGACCCGACCCCGGACAGGTCGCTGACGACCTCGACGGCTGCGGCGTTCGACAACTACTACATCGAGCCGCTCGTCTCCGAGTGGGTCAGCGGGACATCTCCCAATCTCGGCGTTCTCCTGAAGCTGCACGACGAGACGCCGGTCGCGAACCATCAGTTCGACTACTACTCGGACGACTTCTCGGTCGCGCCGAGCCTCCGGCCGAAGCTGTATCTCAACTACAGCGACGGCAGCCACGCCGTCGCGCCGACGGTCTCCGTCGCGACGCCGAGCGCGACCGACGAGGTGGGCGGCACGGCGTATTCGCTGACCGCGGCCGCCTCGGACGACCGGCGTGTCGACAAGGTCGAGTTCCTCGTCGACGGCGCCGTCGTCGCAACGGACACGACAGCGCCCTTTGGCGCAAGCTGGAACTCGACGACGGCGACGAACAGCACGCACACGTTCAGCGCGCGCGCCACGGACGACGCGGGCAACGTGACGACCTCCGCCGCCGTGTCGGCGGACGTCGACAACTCGGCGGCGCCGACGACGAGCATTACGAGCCCGAGCGCGGCCTACCGGGGCGTTGTTCTCGCCGACGGCCCGAACGGCTATTGGCGCCTCGGCGAGACGAGCGGGACGACGGCGGCCGACGCGTCCGGGAATGCACGCACCGGCACGCTCGGCGGCACCTATCTGCTCGCGCAGACCGGAATGCTGACGAACGACGCAGACAAATCGATCCTGTTCAAGAACGCGACGACCGACGGTAGCGTCAGCTTCACGAACTCGACCACGTGGCTGAGCGGATCCGTCCTGACGGCCGAGGCGTGGGTCAAGTACACGACGATCTCGACGGCGGGAGCCTGCGACCGCGTGCTCTCGCGCGGCTGGGGGACGACGAACAGCGGGCGCTGGTTCCTCGGCCTCTGCAAGAGCTCCGGCGGCGTACAGCAGGCGCAGTTTGGCCTCAACTCGACGATCGCCGCCGCGACCGTCACACCGGGAACGCTGCACCTCGTCGGCACGTACGACGGCGCGACCATCCGCCTGTACGTGAACGGCGCGCAGGTCGCCAGCGCGGCGGCGAGCGGCACGCTCTACGTCGGCGCCGGACCGTCGATCGCGCAGACGCTCAACGACGACGTCACGATCGACGAGGCCGCCGTCTACGCGAAAGCGCTCAGCGCCGGCCAGATCAAGGCGCACTACGACGCCGGCCTCGGGAACGGCCCGACCGTCGGCGGGACGATCAACGTCACCGCGAGCGCAGCCGACGACCGCGCTGTCACACACGTCGAGTTCTACGTCGACAGCGACCGCTTCGCCGATCTGACGAACTCGCCGTACACGGCGCCGCTCGACACGACGAACCTCGCGCTGCCGGTCTACAACGGCACACACACACTGACGACGAAGGCGTACGACATCGGCGGACACGTGACGACATCGGCGCCCGTCGCCGTCACCGCCAGCAATGCGGCCTTCGGCTCGAAGCACTCGGCGACGATCACCGCTGCGACTGCCGTGCCGGCGGCCGTCACGTACGACCCGGCGGCGTCGGTGCAGGACAAGTACGGCGTCAACGTCACCGTCAAGAACACGAGCGCGGTGAGCTGGCTGACGAGCGACGTCGTGCTGCGCTACCGCTGGATCAGCCCGGACACGAGCGGGAACGTCGTCTACACGGACGGCGCCGACGTCCCGCTGCCGGCGAACCTCACCGCCGGCGGCAGCGTCACGTTGAGCGGCCTGCTCGTCTCGCCGCCGACGCTCCCTGACGGCGTCAACCGCGGCCAGTACACGCTGCGCTTCGACCTCTTCGACAAGGCCCCCGGCGGAGGCTGGTTCGCCGACAAGGGAAACCCGCCGCTCGACAACCCGGTCATCGTCAACAAGGCGCTCGTGCGCGACGCCCTCGGCCTCGAGCGCTACTACCACTACGTCGGCCAGAACGTCGGCGCCGGCATGCAGCAGCTGACGAACATCGCGAACGGCAACTCGATCCTCCGCTGGACGCCGTTCGACGAGCCGGGAGTGGGCCTCGCGAGCGTCCTCGACCTCACCTACAACGCGCTCGAGAAGAAGTGCGACTGCCCCGCCGGCAACAACTGGTCGCTCGCGCTCTCGAGCCTCTCCCGCTTCGGGAACCCGATCGACATCCACCCGAACAACGCCGACACGATCGCCGGCCGCTCGAACAAGTTCGTCGAACTCACCGACGGCGACGGCACGACCCACCGCTTCACCGACTCCAACAACGACGGCTACTGGGAGGCGCCGGCCGGCGTCCACCTGTACCTCCGCGCGACGGGCTCGACCGACCCGAACAAGTACTGGGCGCTAACGCGCCCGGACCGCGTCACCTTCTACTACGACCACGACGGCTACCCGCAGTCGGTCGTCGACGGCAACAACAACACGCTCACGTTCACCGAGAGCTCCGTCGCCCCCGCCGACGATCCCGGCGGGCCGAGGCTCAAGGTGACGAAAGTCGTCGACGCCAAGAACCGCTCCTTCACCGTCACCTACTACACGAAGGCGGACGCGAAGCGGCCCCAGATCCGCGGCAGGGTGAAGCAGATCACCGACCACGTCGGCCGCACGCTGCTCTTCGACTACTACCTCGACGGAAACCTGCTGCGGATCACGCAGAAGGGCGGCGTCAACCCGGACGGGACAACGCTGCCGGACCGGAGCTTCGTCTTCACGTACACAACCTCGGACGGCTCCGGGCCCGCGATCTCGAGCGCGACCGCGCGCGCGAATCCGGACGCTGGTACGGCAAACGAGTCCACGCGCCTGTACAGCGTGCGCGACCCGCGCGGCCACGAGACAACGTTCTCCTACCTCGGCCCCGGCTACGGCACCGACCGCTGGAAGCTCGCCTCCATCACCGACCGCGCGCAGAAGACAACCACCTTCGCCTACGACACGACGAACCGCGTCACGACCGTGACGGCGCCGCTCGCGCGCAAGAGCACGTACAGCTACGACGCCGAGGGCAAGGTCACTGCGATCACGAACCCGCTCGGACAGCAGACGACCGTGGCGTGGGGCGGCGACCGCGCCGTCTCCAAGGTGACGGAGCCGACCGGCGTCTTCACGACGTTCACGTACAACGACAACGGATACCTGACGAGCACGACCGACCAACTCGGCCATATGACGCAACTCGCTTACGACAACAGCGCCCTGGACGGCAACGACGTCTCGACCAAGTGGGAGAGCGGACGCACGATCCCGCACATCTCCGATCTCGCGTCGAAGACCGATCCAAAGGGCGTCGAGACCACGACGATCCTGAACGACTACCAGTGGACGTTCGCGCACGACACGAAAGGCAACATCACCGGAATCACCGACCCGCTCGGGAAGACGACAACCAACGTCTTCAACGGCGACGGCACGCTCGCGTCGACCACCGACGCGCGCGGCGACAAGACGACCTTCCCGACCTACGACGCGAACGGGCTCGCGACCACGATCGTCGACCCGCTCGGGAACGCGCCGGGAGGCGTCGCCGCGGAACACCAGACGACCTTCGGGTACGACGCCGCCGGCGACCTGCTCTCGGTCCAGGACGCGTTGCACCAGAAGTACGGCGCCACCTCTCGCACGAACGCGTCCTACTTCGACTACGACCCGTTCGGCCGAATGGTGCGCCAGAGCGCGCCGAAGTCGACGGAGCTCCTGCCCGGGAAGCTGATCTGGTCGGGTGCGACCTTCGACCCGAACGACAACCTCGCCACGCAGACCTACCCGCACTACGGCACGATCGACGACAACGCGGGCGGCGACCAAACGACGTTCGGGTACGACGACATGGACCGCCTGACGTCCCAGGTCGTGCCACACGACCCGACGAACACCGACCCCGCGCAGAAGACGCACACGACGACCTACGCGTACGACGACGCCGGCCGCCTGATCACGCAAACGGACCCGCAGGGCGTCCTCACCGCGAAGACCGACAAGGACTACGCCACGTTCCTCGACTACGACCCGCTCGACCGGATAACGACGCAGACGCGCTACCGCGTCGACGACCTCGGCACCGTCGTCGAGACGCAGAAGGTCCACGCGTGTTACGACCTCGCCGGCGACCTCCGCTCCGTCACCGCGCCGAAGGGCGATGCCGCCTTCCCCGGCTGCCCGAACGCGACGACGACGAACTACACGCCGCTCGCCGGCAACTACACGACGAGCTACGCCTTCTACGCCGACCATAAGCTGAAGAAGACGACGGATCCGCTCGGCCGCTCGCAATCGTTGACCTACGACTCGAACGGCGATGCCGACAGCTTCACCGACGAAAACGGGACGACCTCCACGCGCGGCTACGACCAGAAGCGGCAGCTCGTTCTCGAGAAGCAGCCTTTCCGCAGCGGGACGAGCGCAAAGAACCTCTTCACGATCTAC
>JBJMJE010000233.1:0-15598 GCA_045806505.1 Gaiellaceae bacterium | reverse complement strand
CGCGCCGAAGTCGAGCACTGTCTGACGGTCGGCGGCGCGTCCGGTGCCGATGATGTAGGCGCCAGCCTCTCGCGCGAGTTGCGTCACCATCGACCCGACTGCGCCGGCCGCGCCGTGCACGAGGACGCTCTGCCCCGGCTGAAGGCGGCCATGCTCGAACAGTCCCTGCCACGCGGTCAGGCCCGAGATCGGCAAGCTAGCGCCCACCGTGAAGTCGACGTCGCCCGGCAGTGGCGCGAGGTTGCGTGCCTCGACGGCCGCGTACTCCGCCAGAGTGCCGTCGCGATACCAGTCCGTGAGGCCGAACACCCGCTGTCCCACCGACAGCCCCGTCGTGCCAGCGCCGACGGCGCTGACTACTCCGGCCAGCTCGTGCCCAGGGATCGACGGTGTCCGGTCCCGACCGAGGCGATCCGTCCACGTCCCGGCCCACGTCAGCTCACCCGGGGTGAACCCCGACGCATGAACCTGAACGACGACGTCGTTCTCCGCCGCCTTCGGCTCGGGCCGCTCCACTAGCGTCATCCCGGCCGTTCCCGCAGCCTGGTCGGTGACCACAATCGCCTTCATGCGCTGCATCCCTGGATCGAGTTCTCGCCTCTTGGGCGAACAGACAGCGTTTCCCCTGCTGATACTTCTGTCGGATCTTCGTCTTCATCGAGAGAGGCGGCGAACGAGTCGTCTGGCCCCCCTGGACCGAATAGGTGGCTTTGTCTCGTCTGCACGACAGCGTCGAGGGGGCGGCCGCGGGTGGCGACGGTCAGCGCGATCCGCCAGAGGAACCCGAGCCCGAGAAGAGGCGCGACCACTAAAGCGAAGCCGGCGAGGCCGGGCGTGGCGATCGTGCCGAGCACGACGATGGCGACGAAGAAGTACACGATGGTTCGAACCATGTCGACCTTTCGAATCGATTTCGTTCACGTATCGGGTGCGCGCCGGAAGTACTGGTGACGCGCACAGCTAGAGGTAGGCCAACGGTGGCGGCGAGGTGGGAACGGTCCGTCGACCATGGGAACGCGAGCGGGGAAAGGACACATTGAGGGCACGCTCTAGCGCTTGCGTCTTGCCGGTTCGCGGCCGCTCGGCTGTGTCGGCGCGTCGCGCACGGGTGCGGCGGGTATGGGTTTGGTGACGGCTGCGTCGGCTGAGATCTCGACGCCGTCGCCGTGGTGGGTGATCAAGAGCGGCGGCCCCTCGAGCAGCGTGTAGGTCGCCTCGTTCCTGTCGAACTCGACCTTGAGTCGTCGGCCGCGGAAGAGGATGCGGAAGGCGAGCCGTTCGAGCCGGGGCGGCAGCCGGGGCGCGAAGGTGAGGTTGCCGTCGTGGTCGCGCATGCCGCCGAAGCCGGCGACGGCGGCGAGCCAGGCACCGGCGAGCGAGGCGATGTGCACGCCGTCGCGGGTGTTGTGCTTGATGTCGTGTAAGTCCAAAAGGGCCGCCTCGCAGAAGTAGTCGTAGGCGAGGTCGAGGTGTCCGACCTCGGCCGCGATCACCGCCTGCGTGCACGCCGAGAGCGAGGAGTCTCTGACGGTGAGAGCCTCGTAGTAGGCGAAGTTGCGGGCCTTCTCCTCGTCGCTGAACGCATCGCCGCGCCAGTGCAGGGCGAGAACGAGGTCGGCCTGCTTGACGACTTGCATGCGGTAGAGGTCGAAGTACGGGAAGTTGAGCAGGAGCGGGTACTGATCGCACTTGGTGCGGTCGAAGTCCCAGCGCTGGTGCGAGGTGAAGCCCTCGGACTGGGGGTGCACGCCCAGCGCCTCGTCCCACGGGATCATGATGGCGTGCGCTGCGTCCCGCCAGCTCGCAGCTTCGTCGAGGTCGGCGCCGAGCGCAGCGGCATGACGAGGATGGCGGGAGACGGCGTCGGCGGCGGCGCGCATATTCCGCTGCGCCGTCAGGTTGGTGTAGACGTTGTTGTCGGCGATTGCGCTGTATTCGTCGGGGCCGGTGACGCCGTCGATCCGGAAGCGGCCCTCTCCGTCGTGATGGCCGAGTGACCGCCACAGTCGTGCGGTCTCGACGAGCAGTTCGATCCCGACCTCGCGCTCGAATTCGTCGTCCTCGACGGCGGATTGGTAGCGGGCAACGGCGTCGGCGATGGCGGCGGCGATGTGGAACGCGGCAGTCCCGGCCGGCCAGTAGCCCGAGCTTTCCTGGCCGCGGATCGTCCGCCAGGGAAAGGCGGCGCCGCGCAGGCCCAGCTGAGCTGCCCGTTCGCGCGCGAGGTCGAGCGTGGCGTGCCGCCAGCGGAGCGCGTCGGCGGCCGCTTTCGGCGCGGTGTAGGTGAGCACGGGGAGGACGAAGCGCTCGGTGTCCCAGAAGGTGTGGCCGTCGTAGCCGGGGCCGGTCAGGCCCTTCGCCGCGATCGCGCGCTGCTCGGCGCGCGCGCCCGCCTGCAGCGTGTGGAAGAGCGCGAACCGGACCGCCTGCTGCAGCTCGGTGTCGCCCTCGAGCTCGACGTCGGCGCAGTCCCAGAACTCGTCGAGGTACGCCCGTTGGTCGTCGAGGAGGCCCTGCCAGCCGGTGTGGCGCGCTTGGGTGAGCGCCGCCACGACCTGGTCGCGCACGGCGGGGAGCGAGCGCTCGCTCGACCAGCCGTAAGCGAGGAACTTGGTCACCCGGAGCCGTTCTCCGGGGGCAAGCTCGGTCGCGACGGTCACGCGGCCGACATCGCGACCGCTCTCCGAAACCGTTTCCGTGCCGTCCGGTCCTTCGACGACGTGGTCCATGCCGGCGGCCATGAGGAGGCCGCTGCGGCGAGTCGAGTGGGTGAGGATCACGCGTGCGTCGCGCTCGAAGAAGTCCTCCGACCGGAGCGGCGCGTGCATCGCTGCGGCGGCGCGTGGGTCCTCCTGCGCCGGTCCGCCGTCCTCGTTCGCGACCAACTCCGACTGGACTACAACACGGATCGGTCCGTCGAGCGGCTCGACCTCGTACAGGATCGCCGCTGCCGAGCGCTGGACGAGCGAGACGAGCCGCGTCGACCTGACACGGACGGAGGCGCCCGCCGGCGACCGCCACTCGGCGCGGCGGCGCAGCACGCCCGCACGCAGATCGAGCTCGCGCTCGTGCGCGAGCAGCCTGCCGTACCGGACGTCGAATGGCTCGTCGTCGACGAGCAGCCGGATGATCTTCCCGTTCGTCACGTTCACGATCGTCTGGCCCGACTCGGGGTAGCCGTATCCCGCCTCGGCATGGGGGAGCGGGCGGAGCTCGTAGAACGAGTTCAGGTAGGTGCCGGGCAGGCCGAACGGCTCGCCTTCGTCCAGGTTCGCCCGCAATCCGATGTGCCCGTTCGAGAGCGCGAACACCGACTCGCACGGCGCGAGCAGGTCGAGATCGAGGTAGGTCTCGCGCACCGACCATGGCTCGACGGTGAACGCAGGATGCGCGATCACTCGAGCAGCTCCGCGAGGTCTTGTACGACGACGTGTGCGCCGTGCTCGCGCAGTGCCTCAGCCTGTCCAACCCGGTCGACTCCGACGACGAAGCCGAATCCGCCGGCCTGGCCAGCGGCAACGCCTGCGAGTGCATCCTCGAACACGGCCGCCTCGCTCGCATCGACCTCGAGAGCTTTCGCGGCCGCGAGAAAGGTGTCCGGCGCCGGCTTTCCCCGCAGGTGCAGCTCCGCAGCGACGATCCCGTCGATTCGCACCTCGAACAGATCCGCGATCGCGGCTGCCGCGAGCACGTCGCGCGCGTTCGCGCTCGCGGAGACGACAGCGCGCCCGAGTCCGGCATCGCCTGCCGCCCGCACGAAGGAGACCGAGCCGTCGTAGGCGTCGACTGCCTTCGTACGGATCAGCGAGAGCACGAGCTCGTTCTTCCGGTTGCCGAGCCCGGGGACCGTGTTCGCGTCGGGCGGATCCGTCGCCGCACCTTCAGGCAACTCGATCCTGCGGGAGGTGAGGAACGAGCGCACGCCGTCGTAGCGCAACTTGCCGTCGATGTATTCGCCGTAATCGGCGACCGGATCGAACGGCGCAAACGGCTCCCCTCCGTCGTCCGTCTGCGCGGCGCGATCGCGGAGGAACGTGTCGAACATCTTTTTCCATGCCGTCGCGTGCAGGCGAGCAGTCCGCGTCAGCACCCCGTCCAGGTCGAAAAGGCACGCCCGAATCGAGCGAGGTAGCCCCAACGTGTGGTCGCAAGACACAACGCAGAGGGTCACCGGCTCCGCGACGTATTCGGAAACGATCACCTGCGCTGGCGTCGGTTGTCCGCCCAGTCGTCCTCCGTGTGTCCCCGCTGTGCGAGTCGCCGTCAGTGCCGCTTCGCGTCGCTCGCGTGTGGAACAACGTTCGGCGGCAGTGTGGCCGGGAAGCCGAGGGCGACGAAGCCGAACAGGCTGACGACCCCGAGCGCGTGCGCCCAGGCGGCTTCGGCGGCTGTCAGTAACCCGATTCCGGCGATGAGACACGCGAGCGCTGCCCGTGCGAGGAAACCGTGTCGCGCTGCCCCGACCAGCTGGGGTTGCGGGCGTACGTCGAGGCTTTCGCCGCCTTCGGCGAGGCGACCGCTGAGGACGAGTCGGAACAGCAGCGCGAGTGAGGGAAAGAGGATGACCGCGCCACCGATCACGGCGACGGTTACCGCGATCAGCGTGGTGCGCGGTGCGGCCGCTGCTTCGATCGTGAGTCCCGGCAGGAAGAGGGGCGACTGCGCCAGCGCCCAGCCGGCGATCATCGCAGCCACCGCGACCGCGGCGCCGTAGCGGGCAGGCTCGTACTGTCGACGCCAGACGAGTGCCAGCGTCGCGACGCCGGCAACGAGCGAGATGACGAGCCCGGCTAGACCGGGTCCGCTGATGAGGCGATGGAAGATGCGCTCAGCGTCGCCGGCGATGACACCGAGCCCGGCGACGGCGATGACGCCGGTGACAATCCCGGCGCCGAGTGCGCGGCGACGGAATTGCTCCTCGAGACCTTGGTCGCTGAGCCTGGTCGCGTCCGCGCAGAGAAAGACCGCGGCGAGATACGCGGCCGTTGCGACCGCGAGCACGCCGACCATCAATGAGGTCGGGTTGAGCCAGCTGCTGAACTGGCTGCCGGCGGCGTTGCCGACGGGCACGCGGCCGGACGCGATGCCGCCGACGGCAGCGCCGAGCGCGAACGGCGTCAGCACCGATGAGATCGAGAAGACGGTGTCGACCGCGCTGAGCTCGCGCGGGCTGACCGCCCCGGCGCGGAGCGCGTAGGCGACGCCGCGGAAGACGATCCCGACGGCGGCGATGAACAGCGGGATCGAGAGCGTGGACGCGATCGATCCGAAGGCGGTCGGATACGCGGTCCAGACGACGGTGAGCACGAAGATGAGCCAGACGTGGTTGGCCTCCCACACGGGCGCCATTGCGATGTGCGCGTGCTCGCGGACCGCCTGCGCCTGCGGGCCTTTGCCGGCGGTGAGTTGCCAGAAGCCGGCGCCGAAATCGGCGCCGCCGAGCACGGTATAGAAGGCCAGCCCGATCAGCGCGAAGATCAACGGGAGCAGATACAGGTGCAGCATCAGTCGACCGCCGTCGCCGATAGAGACGGTTCAAGCTCGAGCGGCTTGCGGGCGAGACGGCAGAGGATCCAGGCGAGGGCGGCGATCAGCAGGACGTATACGACGATGAGAGTGCCGTAGCCGACCGGGATCCCTCCGGCGCCGGTGACGGCCTGCGAGGTGCGCATCACTCGGTAGACGACCCATGGCTGGCGGCCGACCTCGGTCGTCACCCAGCCGCTGATCAGTGCGACTACCGACAGCGGACCTGCGAGCACGAGGGCGCGGTAGAACCAGGTCGAGCGCGGCAACCGCCGCTTCCGGATGCGAACCGCGAGGTAGACGAGGGCGAGGAGCGCCAGCAGTGTTCCGATTCCGACCATCGTCTGGAACGCGAACCGGACGACGTTCACCGGCGGACGATCGCGGGCCGGGACCGCGTCGAGGCCCTGCACCCTCGCGTTGACCCTGTGGTAGGCGAGGACCGAGAGCAGCTTCGGGACCCTTATCCCGTACTCGACGCGGCCGTCGCTGTACCAGCCAAGCACGTGGATCGGCGCCCCCGACGTTGTCTGCGGCAGGCCTTCGAGTGCCGCCAGCTTCGTCGGCTGGTGGCGGGCGACCTCGCGGCCATTCCAGTCGCCGACGAGCACCTGAACTGGTGCGGCCAGTGCTGCAACGGTGAGCGGGATCGCGAGCGCGGTTTGCTCGTAGCGGCTCCAGCGCCCGCGCAGCCGCAGGACCGCGTATGCCCCGGAGAGGAGGAAGCCGGTGACGATGTAGCCGGCGACATACATGTGGATCAGCTCGTGCCAGAAGTAGGCGTTCTCGAACAGCGCCTTGAACGGGTGCACGTCGACGGCCTTGCCGTCGCGGAGGCGAAAGCCGCTGGGGTGGTTCATCCAGCCGTTGACCGCGATGACCATCAGGGAGCCGGTGAAGCCGGCGAGGGCTATCGGGATGCCGGTCGCGAAGTGCAATCGCGGCGATAGGCGGTTCCAGCCGTACACGTAGATGCCGATGAAGATCGCCTCGAGGAAAAACGAGAAGCCCTCGACGGCGAAGCCGAGCCCGAAGACACTGCCGAAGGTTGCGGTGAAGGCCGGCCAGAGCAGCCCCATCTCGAAGCTGAGGATCGTCCCGGTCACGACGCCCGCGGCGAAAAGCGCCACCATCACGTTCGTCCAGCGACGTGCGAGCGTCCGATAAAGCGGATCGCCGCTGCGCAGATACAGCCACTCCACGAACAACAGCAATGTCGGGAACGCGATCCCGAAACAGACGAGCGGGATGTGCACCGCGAACGACAGCGCTTGCATCTGCCGGGCCTGCAGCAGGTAGTCCTGCGCCGGCGTCACCGCCGCCGTCGCAGCCAAGCGCTGCGGCGCCACTCGCTAGCTGCTGATGGGTGCCGGCACTTCATCACTCGACAACGATTCCCGCAACTCGTTTGCTTACCACTTGCCAAACCGTGCCTGTTCGTTCGCGCGGCTGTGCTCCACGCTCGCTCGATCGCGCGCCCGAATGGGAACGCTGCGGTGCATTGGTGCCATGCGATGCGCAAATGTCGCGCAGGGATCTCAGCGTCGCGGCTAGCGTCGAGGCATGACGAGCCGGTCGATTCTTTACGACAACGACGGCACGCTTGTCGAGCGCGAGAAGCGAGCGGCGGCTGAAGCAGCGGCGGAGCTCGTCACCGAGGGGATGCGCGTCGGCCTCGGGACCGGCTCGACGATTGCTCGGTTGCTGCCGGTCCTCGCCGCACGGGCGGTGAAGGACGTCGTCTACGTGGCCACCTCGCCGGCGACTGAGCAGGTAGCGCGTGAGCACGGGCTGGACGTCCGCCCCTTCACGAGCTTCGGCCGCCTCGATCTTGCGATCGACGGAGCCGACCAGATCGAGCCGACGGGCTGGCTGGTGAAGGGTGGCGGCGGTGCGCACACGCGCGAGAAGGTGGTCGCCGCTGCCGCCGAACGCTTCGTGGTGATCGCCTCGTCGAACAAGCTGGTTGGCGCCCTCGCTCCTCCGATACCGCTTGAACTGCTCGAGTTCGGACTGGAGTCGACGCTTCGACTGCTCGAGCCGGTGGCGCTCCGCCCGACACCTCCGACGCCCGACGGCGGCTTGCTCGCCGACTATCTCGGCCCGGTGGAAGATCCCGGGGAGCTCACGGCACGGCTCTCGGTGACGCCCGGCGTCGTCGAGCACGGCCTCTTTCCGCCGCAGCTGACTAGCGAGATCCTCGTCGCGACGGGATCGAGCATCCGCAGGTTCCGGCCCGCCGTGTGACGCTTTCCTCGTCGGCGGCGGCCGTGATCCCGGCGTGGCCCGAACTCCTCGCGCATCGCCGAGAGCAAGGTCGAGCAGCCGGGAGGCGACGACCGGGGCCGCGGGGGTTGCGCTAGGAGCGATCGGATCCGGGCCGTGGTCGAGCGAGGGGTTTGTCGGCGCCAATCGTGGTGATGATGCGCGAGCTGCGTCCGTTGCTCAGGAAGCTCGCACTCCAGCGCGTGAATACGACCAGCCGATTCTGGAATCCGATCAGGTAGAAGAGATGGACGAAGAGCCACGTCAGCCAGGCGATGAAGCCGGTGACCTCGATGCCGGGAAGATCGGCCACAGCCTTCGCCTTACCAATCGTCGCCAGATTCCCCTTGTCGTGGTAGCGGAACGGCCTGCTGTTACCCCCTTGCAGTCGGTGGCGTACGACCCGCGCCACATAGCGGCCTTGCTGCATCGCAACCGGCGCGAGTCCGGGGAGCGCTGCGCGCTCCCCGTCTGGGTTGCGAATCGTGACCATGTCCCCGATAGCGAACACCTCCGGATGTCCGGGGATCGTCAGGTCCGGTTGCACCTCGAGCCTCTCGGCGCCGTCGACGCAGCCGTGAGAAGCATCCGCCAGCAAGCGGGCGAGCGCTGACGCGCGCACCCCCGCTGCCCAGACGATCGGGCCGGCCGGGATCGTCTCGAGCGTGCCCTGCGCATCCTCGACCGTCACCGAACCCTCGTCGACCTCGAGGACGCGCCGTCCGAGCAGCACGGAGACCCCGAGCCGTTCGAGTGCGCGCTGCGCGCTCGCCGACAGCCGCGGTGAAAAGGTCCCGAGCACACGGTCTGAGGCTTCGATCAGCAGGATGCGCGCGTCGCGCGGATCGATCGCCCGAAATTCGCGCCTGAGCGTCCGCCGCGCCATCTCCGCGATCTGCCCCGCCATCTCGACCCCGGTCGGGCCTGCGCCAACGACAACGAACGTCAACCATCGCTCTCGACGGGCGACGACATGCTCGGTCTCGGCAGCCTCGAACGCAGACAGCAGCCGGCGCCGGATCTCCAGCGTCTCCTCGAGTCCCTTCGGCGCCGGCGCCAGCTGCTCCCACTCGTCGTGCCCGAAATACGAGTACGCGGAGCCGCCGGCGACGATCAGCGTGTCGTAACTCACCGCTTCTGCCTCGTTCGTCGCCAGATCAGTCGTGAGCACACGCCGATCAGCGAGGTCGAAGCCCGAGACCTCGGCCAACAGCACGCGCGCATTCGTCTGGCGCCTCAGCACACCACGCAGCGGTGACGCGATCTCAGCCGGAGACAGGGAGCCGGTGGCGACTTGATAGGCAAGCGGCTGGAACAGGTGGAAGTTCCTGCGGTCGATCAGCGTGACGTCCACCGGCGCCCGCGCAAGCTTGCGGACAGCCTGTAAGCCGGCGAACCCTCCACCGACGACAACGACTCGGTGGCGCGCACGCCCGCGGGGACGTGCCGCTGCAAGCGGTCGCGTGTTAGCCACCAGCGGGGTCGATCTCTCCTGATCGAGCACTGCGTTCATCGCCGTGTCTGACTACTACTCGCAGCGCGCACAGACGCTGGAGGGCGCGCCGGCCCCAGCGCAGCGGCGTGTTCCCAGGTGGTGCTTCCACGCCCTCTGCCCGGCTGCCGCGGCTCAGTCGGAGCCGTTTTCAATTCGTCGCGCGAGAAGCTCCGCCCAGTCGCCGTGGGAGCGCATCTTTGCTGCGGCGCGTTCGACGTCGTACGCCGATCGCCGGAAGTCGAACTCTCCGTGGTCGAGTAGCGCCCATGCGGCGCGCGGGTCGCCGTCGAGCGGCATGCCGACGCTGCCCGGATTGACGAGCTGGGTGTTACTCGGCCCCTGGCGGCTGAATTGTCGATGGCTGTGGCCGAATACAATCGTTCGCGAGGTGTCGCCCGCTAGCAGCTGCTCCTCACCCGGTTGCGCGGTGGGGGCAAAGCTTTCGACGTCTGACAGCGGCGAGCCGTGGCAGAAGAGGATCCCGTCGACCTCCGCCCGCTCTGGGAGCGCGTACAGCTTGGTGACGAGCGAGCTTCCGAGCGCGTCGTTGGCTGTCCGCAGCGCGTTCTGGACGAGTCGGTGGCCGTTGCGGGCAGGCCCTGCTCCATCGATGAGCCAGCGCTCGACATTCCCGCGGATCCAGAGGGCGCGCGGGAGAAGCTGGAGCCGCTCGACCGTTTCGCGGGGCCACGGCCCGAATGTCGCGTAGTCGCCGCCGAGTAGGTATGAGTCGGCTCCAGCTGCCTCCGCGTCCTCGAGGACCGCGTTCAGCGCGAGAAGGTTGCCGTGGACGTCGTAGAGGAGCGCGACCGACATCGGCTGCGTCGCGATCTCATGAACGCCACCTGCCGGTCAGGCTGCCGGGGCGGCTCCGTTGAGAACGACTCCGAACCGGCTGGGATCGGCGTCGTTTTCGTCGCGAGGGACGAACAAGTACTCTGCGCCGGCCGGCTCGACGGTGACGAGCAGACGCGCTTCGTCGCCGCGAACTCTGAGGCCGTGGGGTACGTCCTTTGGCAGCGCGGCGTATGACCCGGCCTCGACCTCGATCCGCTGGTCGCCGACGAAGGCGGTGATCGCGCCGTCCAGGACGTAGAGGGTCTCGTCCTCGCGCGTGTGGGTGTGGATCGGCGGCTCGTCGCCGGCGCGTAGGCGCCATTCGACGACGGCCCAGTCGCCGCCAGACTCCTCGCCGGCGAGCTTGAGTTCAGCGCTTGAACCGTTGCCGCTGGTAACGGTGCGGCCCGCGCGAGGACCGGTCAGAACGGGGTCGGTCAGGGACATGTGACTCTCCTTCATGTTGAAGTTGTCGAAGCCGACGGTGTGCCTTTCATCCAGCGGCCGTTGCGGCCGTTCCGGAGGCCAACGTCGGTCGAGGTCAACGTGCCATTCCGTCTGACGAGCGTGGGTACCGGCAGGTGCGAAACGCGCGCACGCGCTACCGGCCGCGCCCGAGGCGCCGGCGCGGCCGGCGGTGGCTGCTCATGCTTTCGCGTCTGCGAGTCGCGGCTTGACCGGCGGACATGGCGGCACGGTGCCGGGGCCTGGAGGCGCGTCGGGATGATCGACGCCGCAAGTCGCTGTTTCCGCAGCCATCCGCCGGCGGATCAAGAGGCTGACCGCGAGCACGGCCAGCCCTGCGACCACCGCCAGGTAGACGAGTGCGGTGTTGTGCAGCCCGTAATGTGACGTGGCGATGCCGCCGATTACGGTCGGGATGCCGGTTGCCAGGTAGCTGACGACGTAGATCGCGGCGATCAGGCCGGCCCGGTCGCCGGATGGGGCCAGCGCGATCGTGGAGCGGTACGCACCCATGAACGCCGGTCCCAAGCCGAGCCCGGCGACCATTGTGCCGATGAAGAGAGCCACTGGCGTCCCCGTCTGGATCGAGGCGAGCGTCACCAAGGCGCCGACAATCAGAGCAAGGCAACCGCCCAGCATCACGGTCGAGGGGTCTCGCTTGGCGAGCACGGCCGAGGCTGCGGCGCCGAGACCAGTGAGCAAGAAGATCAAGACGCCGCCCCAGAGGAGATTTCCCGAATCCAGCAACTGCGCGGCCAAGGACGGTCCGAGTGACAGGTATGCGCCGGCGAGAGCCCACGTTCCCACCAGGGCCGGCAAAGCCGCGGCGAAGGCGCCTCTGGCTGCGCGCGGCACGCTGACCTTCGGTCGCAATGAGCCCGCAGCCCCCGGGACCAGCGTTCCCGGTTCCGGCATCAGCACCACCGCGACGATTCCGATCAGGAATGCTGCCAGGATCAGCCACCAGATCAAGTGGGTGGGCGCGAAGGCGTATTGAGCCAGTGCGCTCGCACCGATTGCGCCGAGGGCCTGCCCGCCGGTCGGCGCTGCGCTGGAAACGACCGGTGTGGCTCTGCCGTCGGGCCGGAAGTCATGCAAAGCAGCGCTCGCCGTTCCGGCGACCAGGCCGGCGGCAACGCCTTGCAACACGCGAGCGGCGAACAGCATCTCGAGTCCCTGCGCGCTGAGGAACAAGCCGCACGCCGCCGCACCGATTATCAGACCTGCCAGCAGCACCGGCCGCCGGCCCACGTAGTCCGAGACGGAACCGAACAACAAGAGGGTGAGCAGCAGAGCTCCGACGTAGATCGCGAACAACAAGGTGAGGGTTGCCGCAGAGAACCCAAACTCGGCCTGGTAGATCCGGTAGAGAGGCGACACGGCAGCATTCGCCGCAAAGACCAGGAACGCGATCCCGGCCGCTACCCGGAAGGACGTGCTCGTCGAAAGCGCTGGTCGCCGCAACGGCTTTCTTCTGACTCCGGTGCTGGCGGCGGAGATGGTCGGCACCCTTCGGTCGGCAAGCCGAGACCTTTCGGGCTCGAACTCAGCTGCTTGCACCTCGATCATGGCCCGGGCATTGGTGACCGCAGCGCACAGCGTCGATACCAAGGATGCTGGAGTTGCCTCCGAAACCGTCCGCGCCGAAGACCCGATTAGGCTCGACTCGACGATGCCCGCTCTCATCTTCGATCTGGATGGAACGCTGGTCGACACGGTCTACGCCCACGTCTTCGCCTGGCAGCGCGCGCTGGCCGAGGCAGGCCTGCCGCTCGACGGCTGGCGGATCCATCGCCGGATCGGCATGAGCGGTGGCCTCTTCACACGAGCGGTGGCGCGCGAACTCGCGAGGCCGCTCACGCCGAGCGAGGTCGAGGCGATTCAGGCCCGGCACGGCCACCTCTTTCGCGAGCTGCTTCCGGAGCGACGGCCGCTCCCCGGGGCGGTCGAACTCCTGGCCGAGCTGCGGACGGCGGACGTGCCATTCGGGATCGCGACCTCGGGGCGGCGGCCAGAGATCGACGCCTCGCTCGAGGCGCTCGGCCTCGGTTCGGAAACGGTCGTGGTCGAGCGTGGTGATGTCGAGCGGGCAAAGCCCGAACCCGACCTCTTCCTTGCCTGCGCCGCGCAACTCACCGTCTCCCCCGAGGAGTGTTACGTCGTCGGCGACGCCGTCTGGGACCTGCTCGCTGCACGCCGGGCGCGGATGCTCAGCATCGGCATTCTCAGTGGCGGCTACGGAGAGGAGGAGCTGGCCCGCGCCGGCGCCTTTCGCGTCTACCGTGACGCAAGTGAGCTCCGGGAATCGCTGGACGAGCTCGGCGTTCTCTCGTAGAGCCGATCGAAGGTCGCTGGACGATGGAGCCGTCGATGGTCTCCACCGCTGAGCCGCAGATCGCGGCGAGCAGCGTCAACCGCTGTCTCCGGCTGATGCCCCTGGCTCGAGCGCGTCAAGACCTAGCAGGTCGACGCAGCTAACTCCGCGGGCCTCGACAATGACCATCACCACCGCGGCGCAGTGTCGGCACCGGACGACTGTTCCCGGCCCGCGCAGATAGACGGCGAACTCCGCCACGACGCTGCGCCTTCCACAACTCGCGCACGCGCCGATCGCGGTCGTCAGTTCCGTGTCGAAAACCGAGACGAGCGTGCCGGCGATCGCGTTTCCGTCGAGGGCTGCCATCGGGCTAACCTCCTGTCGCCCCGAAGCGTTCGATCCGGATGCGAGCGGGTTCATGGCCGAGGGCGACGAGGGCGGTCGCCGCCGTCTCCGCGAACGCGGTCGGGCCGCACACATACACGAGCGGCCGCTCGCTCCGTGGCCAGGCCACCTCGCCGAGGAGCTCCTGGTCGATCCGCCGCCCATATCCCTGCCATCCCTCGGGCTGCTCGCGGGTCAGCGTGTAGCGGATGTCGGCCGCACCGTCGGCGGCAACCCCCGCCAGCTCTTGGCGATAGATGACCTCTGCCAACGAGCGCGCCGAGTAGAGCAGTCGCACCGGCACTGTGCTCGCGATCGCTTGGTGATGGCGCAGGATCGAGCGTAACGGCACCACCCCCGAGCCGCCGGCGACGAGTAGCAGCGGTCCGCCGAGTGCGGCCTCCCAGACGAAGTAGCCGCCGATCGGGCCTCGCAGCTCGATTCTGTCGCCCGGCCGCAACTCGTCGACGAGGTAGGGCGAGACTTCGCCGTCGTCGAGCCGCTCGACCGTCAGCACGAGATTGTCGTCCTCGGGCGCCGAGGCGATCGAGTAGCTGCGCTGTGCCTGGTAACCGTCCTCGGCGGTGAGGCGCACGTCGACGTGCTGGCCGGCGCGATGCCCGGACCAGCCCTCGAGCTCGAGCGCGATGCTCTTCGTGCGGGCGGTCTCCTCGACGAGCTCTACCACGGTCGCGAGCTGCCAGGTCAGTCGCCGCGGTAGCGCTGCTCTTTCCACGGGTCGCCGTAGTTGTGGTAGCCGTAGGTCTCCCAGAAGCCGGGCTCGTCGTCGGCGCGCAGCTCGAGCCCGCGCATCCACTTCGCACTCTTCCAGAAGTAGAGGTGCGGCACCAAGAGCCGTGCAGGTCCTCCGTGCTCTGGCTCCAGGGGCTCCCCCTCGTATGCGTAGGCCACCCACGCCTTGCCGTCGACGAGGTCCTCGATCGCGAGGTTCGTCGTGTAGTCGCCGTCGCACCAGGCGAGGGCGTACTCCGCCTCCGTCGTGACCGACGCGAGCAGCGTGTCGACGGATACGCCTTCCCACTGCGTGTCGAACTTCGACCACTTCGTGACGCAGTGGATGTCCTTCGTGATCGTCTCGCTCGGCAGCGCCTGGAACTCGTCCCAGGTCCACCGGCGGGGGTCGTCGACCTCGCCGTCGATCGTGAACGACCAGCTGGCGAGGTCCGGGCGCGGTGTCGGACCCGCGCTGAGCACGGGGAAGTCGCGCTCGAGGTACTGACCCGGCGGCAGCCGGCCGGGCTCGCCGTCGTAGCCGTAGGCGACCCAGGCGCGGCCGCCGGTGACGTCCTCGAGCGGCAGGTTGGTCGTGTAGCCCCCGTCGCACCAGGCAAGGACGTACTCGGCGCTCGTCTCGAGGTTCTCGAGCAGCGTGTCGACCGAGACGCCCGTCCAGACCGTGTCCAGCTTCGACCACTTGGTCACACAGTGGATGTCGCGGGTGACCTCCTCGCTCGGCAGCGCACGGAACTCCTCCCACGACCACCGCCGCGGCTCGCCGACCGCGCCCAAGATCGAGAAGTCCCATTGCTCGAGCGGCGTGTGCGGTGTCGGCCCCGCGGAGAGCACGGGGAAGTCGTTCGTCACGAACTGACCGGGTGGGATGCGGGCCGGGTCGACGCCGGCGGCGCGGCGGCCGCGGAACCCACGGGAGACGAATGACATCGTGTCCTCCTTCGTACGCTAGTCGCGGCTTGCCTCTTCTTCGGCGGTCCGTTCGGCCGTCGGGATCGCCTCGAGCCGTTCGTTCGGGATCGGCCTGCCGCTCTCGACCGAGAGCCCGTACGTCCCGGCGGCGAGCCGTTGCTCGGCGCGCTGGAGGGCGGCGAGCTGCCGGCGCAGGTCGTCGGCGAGACCTTCGTCGAGCTCCTCCTGGTAGAGCTCGGCCGCGAGGTTCCCTGCGGAGTCGACGTAGTCGTCCGGCTCCGCGGTGTCGACGTGCCTGAGCTGCGCAAGGGTCCGCTCGATGCGCGCTCGCTCGGCGCTCAGGAGCTCATGTGCGCGGGCTGGATCCATCAGCCGAACGTGAAGCAGTACGCCTCGGCGCCTGGTGCGAGAAAGGCGATCTCGAAGGTGGTGTCGGTAACCCCGGTGCGACGGCGAACGAGCTGGTAGAGACGCTGCTGGACGACCTCCCCGTTCCCGTCCTCGTCGACGTCGAGCCCGTGGTCGTCGCCGGGAGGGCGTCCGTCCAAGAGCACACGGAACGGCACGGACTCGCCTCTCGCGGGCGGTCCCATGACAAGGTTGACGTCTCGCGCGTGGAAGCGGAACGCGAGCCGTCCGCCTGC
>JBJMJE010000232.1:0-2567 GCA_045806505.1 Gaiellaceae bacterium | reverse complement strand
AATCTTGCGCCGCCGCGTACCCGTGCCGTTCCTCGAGCACCGTCGCGCGGAGGAAGAGGTCGGCGCCGTTCAGTTCGTCGAGCGGCGACTCGAGCAATGCCTGTTCGGCGGGCGGGTTCTCGCGCAGGTGGCGCGAGAGGGCGGACTCCGACTCCGCCCACGTATCGGTCAGCGCTCCGCCTCCTTGGCCGCGAAGAGGACGGTCGGAGTCTCTTCTTCCGCGGGATTCTTGTTGCGCAGGACGACGTCGACGAGCGTCACGACCACCGCCGCGAGCGGCACCGAGAGGAGCACGGCAAAGCCGCCGAAGAGGAAGACGACCGCCGACGCGGAGAAGAGCACGACGAGCGGCGACATGCCGACCGCCGCGCCCATCACGCGCGGGTTCACGAGGTAGTCCTGCGTCAGCCGCACGCCGACGACGACTGCGAGCGCCAGCGCAGCCGTGTGCACGGAGTCCGTCAGGCCGACGCTGATCGCGAGCGCGCCGGCGGCGATCGGCCCCACCACCGGGATGATCTCGACGAGACCGGCGAAGCACCCGATCAGGAGCCAGTACGGCAGGCCGATGGCCCAGAACAGAAGCGACAGCGTCGTCGCGACGATGAGGACGATCAACGCCATCCCGCGCACGTACGCGCCGAGCTTGAGGTCGATGAGCAGCCAGGTGTCGCGCACGACCTTTCGCTTCGGACGAGGGAGCAGCTCGGTCACCACCCTCATCGCGTGCTCGCGCTCGAAGATCCAGTAGCCGGCGACCGCGAGCATGAAGAAGAGTCCGATCGCGACCTCGAACGCCGTCATGCCGACGGTCTTCGCCGTCGAGAAGACCTTGCCGCCGCTCGGCACCTCCCGGAGCCGTCGCTGCAGGCTCTGCAGGATCTCCTGCTTGATTCCGGTCGACTGCTGCGCCTCGGCGCCGAGCTCACGGCGCGTCTGCGGCAAGTTGCTCACCGCGGCCGTCACCTGATCGAGCGCGCGCGGCACCGCGAACCAGAGCGCCAGCGCGAGCAAGCCGGCGAAGACGACGTAGTGCAGCGTCAGGCCGAGCGCGCGCGGGATGCCCCGGCGCTGCAGGGCCTCGATCCCCGGTCGCATCGCGGCGGAGATGATGAAGCCCGCGAAGAGCAGCGCGATCACGAGCTTGAGCTTCCACAGGGCGAGGGCGAGCACGATGACGCCGATCACGACGAGCGCCGCGACGGCGGCCTTGCGAGCGGTTTGTCCCACGGAACGTCAACGCGCGAACTCCGTTTCCCGACACGGCAAACCGTTCGGCGAGATCCCGCGAACTACAACCTGAACACCGTGCGCTGAGGGCGCGCGGGTGAATTCAGGAGGGCACATGCTCGCAAGGATGGGCAGGATCACTGCTGGACTCGCTCTGGCCGCGCTCGTGGTTGTGAGCCTTGCGGCGGCGAAGGAGTCGTACCGCATCTCGGCGACGCTCGACGTCAAGCAGGAGGTTTCGAAGCAGGCGGTCAAAGCGCCGAATGCCCGCGGCTCCTTCACCGGGACAGTCGTCGAGAACGGCAAGAAGGCGACGCTGAAGTGGAAGCTGTCGTACTCGCACCTCAGCGGGGCGGCGACGGCTGCGCACATCCACCTCGGCAGGCGCGGCGTCGCCGGCAACGTGCTCATCGCGCTCTGTGGAGGGAACTGTCACTCGGGCATGCGGGGCACCGCGACGTTCGCCTCGAACGTCGTCGACAAGATCGAGCGCGGCCAGACGTACGTGAACGTGCACACGGCCAAGAACCCGGCGGGCGAGATCCGCGGCCAGGTCAAGGTCACGACGGGCTGACGCCGCCGCTCCTTCAGCGCGAAATCTTCGATTTCGCGCTGGCACCGGCCGGACGGGCGTGCGGCGCGTCCGGCCGGTGTTTCGGCTGCGATTGGAAGCAGGGGGGAGCCGCGTTGAGTGGCTTTAGGCGCGGCAAAGCCGCGCCTGCTCCGGGGCGCGAAAACGGCTTGTCCTTTTCGGTTGTGCGAACACACGTTCGCTAGGTAAACTGGCCCTGTGCCGGCCGAAGAGCTAGTCGTTCACGGCGCGCGGGAGCACAACCTCAAGGACGTCACCGTCACGCTGCCGCGCAACGCGTTGATCTGCATCACCGGGCTCTCGGGCTCCGGTAAGTCGAGCCTTGCCTTCGACACGATTTACGCCGAGGGGCAGCGCCGGTACGTGGAGTCGCTCTCCGCGTACGCGCGCCAGTTCCTGCAGATGATGGAGAAGCCCGACGTCGACCACATCGACGGTCTCTCGCCGGCGATCTCGATCGACCAGAAGACGACCTCGCGCAACCCGCGTTCGACGGTCGGCACGGTGACGGAGATCTACGACTACCTGCGCCTGCTCTACGCGCGCGTCGGGCGGCCGCACTGCCCGGTCTGCGGACGGCCGATCTCCGGTCAGAGCCTCGAGTCGATCGTCGACCAGATCCTCGCGCTGCCGGATGGCACGCGCTTCACCGTCAACGCACCGGTCGTGCGCGACCGCAAGGGCGAGTACAAGGACGTGCTCGAGGAGCTGCGGCGCGAAGGGTTTACGCGCGTGAAGGTCGACG
>JBJMJE010000231.1:0-9984 GCA_045806505.1 Gaiellaceae bacterium | reverse complement strand
GGGTCGGGGCCGCCGCCGCCGCCGCCGCCATGCAACGTGCCGAAGCTCACGGGCCAGACGCTCGCGGCGGCAAAGGGAGCGATCACGCGCGCGGGTTGCAGCGTCGGCAACGTCACGTACACCTACAGCACGCGCAAAAAGGGCACGGTCGTCTCGCAGAGCCGTAGCGGAACGTACGTCGACATCGTGATCAGCAGCGGCCCGCTTCCGAAGGCGCTCGCCGAGGCCGTGATCACGGGCCGCTGCAACCGGATCACGGCGCGCCTGCTGCTCGCACGGTTCCGCCTCGGCGACCTCGGCGATCCGAAGCTGCGCGACCCCGTCAGCCAGGTGCTCTGCGGAGCGTTCGCCGGGAAGCGCAGCCGCGCGATGGCGGTGACGCTCGCGATCCCGGCCTGCGGACGGACCGGAGGCTGGGTCGTCTTCCGCTGGAACGGCCGCGCGTGGAAGGTGCTGCTCAAGCAAAAGAACGGCGCCGACCTGGCCGCCGTCGGCACGACGATCCGCGAGACGATGTTCGTCTTCAAGTCCGGCGACAAGCACTGCAGCCCCACCGGCGGGACGAGATCGCGCGTCTGGCACTGGACCGGCAGACGTCTCGCCGCGGGGCCGTGGAAGAGCAAACGCTGATCCGCTAGAAAGCCCCGCCCGGTCTCTTTAGAGTTCGGGCCGTGGACGGCCTGATGATGGACTTCCCGCTGACGCTGCCGCACCTGCTGCGCCGGTCGGAAACGTACTTCGGCGACAAGGAGATCGTCACCAGGCTCCCCGACAAGAGCTTCCACCGCTACACGTACTCCGAGATGGCGCGGCGCGCGAGGCAACTCGCCGTCGCGCTGCGTCAACGCGGCCTCGAGCCCGGCGACCGCGTCGCGACGCTCTGCTGGAACCACTACCAGCACCACGAGGCGTACGTCGGCATCCCGTGCGGGGGCTTCGTCCTCCACACGCTCAACCTGCGGCTGCACCACAACGACATCGGCTACATCGCCAAGCACGCGGGCGACCGCGCGCTGATCGTCGACCGCTCGCTGCTGCCGCTCGTCGATCTCTTCAAGGACAGCACGGACATCGAGCAGGTGTTCGTCGTCGAGGACTCGTACGAGGAGCTGCTCGACTCCGCCGACCCCGACGACTGGCGCGAACCCGCGATCGACGAGAACGCCGCCGCGGCGATGTGTTACACGAGCGGCACGACCGGCATGCCGAAGGGCGTCGTCTACTCGCACCGCTCGACGATGCTGCACACGCTCGGCGTCGCGGCCGGCAATCCGATGTCGCTCGGCATCTCCGAGCGCGACTCGATCCTGCCGGTGGTGCCGATGTTCCATGCGAACGCGTGGGGCTATCCGTACATCGCGACGATGATCGGCGCGAAGCTCGTGTACCCGGGGCCGCACCTCGACCCGGAGTCGCTGCTCGACGCTTTCGTGGAAGAGGGCGTCACGTGGACGGCCGGCGTGCCGACGATCTGGATGGGGATCCTGCAGCTGCTCGACGCGAACCCGGGCAAATGGGACCTGTCGCGCATGAAGGGCATGCTCGTCGGCGGCTCCGCTGCGCCGCGCGCGATGATCGCCGGCTTCAAACAGCGGCACGGCCTCAACGTCGTGCACGGCTGGGGCATGACGGAGACGTCGCCGGTCGCGTCGACCGCCATGCTTCCGGGGCCGCTCGCGGAGGCAGACGAGGAGACGCAGTTCGACTACATCGCCATGCAAGGGATGCCCTTGCCATTCGTCGAGCTGCGCGTGCGCGACTTCGACGGCAACGAGGTGCCGTGGGACGGCGAGGCCATGGGGGAGCTCGAGATCCGCGGCCCCTGGGTGGCGGCCGGCTACTACGACACGCCCGAGCAGGCGGATCGCTGGACCGACGACGGCTGGTTCAAGACCGGCGACATCGTGTCGATGCACCCGCGCGGCTTCATCATGATCAAGGATCGCTCGAAGGACGTGATCAAGTCGGGCGGCGAGTGGATCTCGACCGTCGAGCTCGAGAACGCGTTGATGGCGCACCCGGCAATCGCCGAGGCCGCGGTGATCGCGATCCCCGACGAGAAGTGGGCCGAGCGCCCGCTCGCATGCGTCGTGCTGCGCGAGGGCGCGACGGCGACCGCGGACGAGCTGCGCGAGTTCCTCGCACCGGACTTCGCGAAGTGGTGGCTCCCCGACCGGTTCGAGTTCCTGGCAGAGATTCCGAAGACGGCCGTCGGCAAGTTCCGCAAGACCGCACTGCGCGAGCAGTTCGCCCAGGCTCCGGTTGCAAGCGCGTAACGCGCTCGTCACCGGCGGCCGCTCGGGGATCGGCGCCGCGATCGTCGCTGCGCTCGAGCGCGACGGCGTCAGCGTGCAGGTGCTCGACATCGCGGACGGCTTCGACGTGTCGGATCCGCGGGCGTGGGATTCGGTCGGCGCGGTCGACGTCGCCTGCCTGAATGCGGGCGTGATCGCGGGCGAGGCCGACGTCGCCCGGTTCAGCGACGAGCAGTACCGGCGCATCGTCGGTGTCAACGTCGACGGCGTCGTGTTCGGCGTGCGCCGGCTCGCGCAGGTCATGGAGTCCGGCTCCATCGTCGTCACGGCATCGCTTGCCGGGCTCGGGCCGACGGAACAGGATGCGCTCTACACGCTCACGAAGCACGCGGTCGTCGGCTTCGTCCGTGCGGCCGCGCCGCAGCTCGCGGCGCGCGGGATCCGGCTCAACATGGTCAACCCGGGCTTCGTCGACACGCCGATGATCGACGAGGTGGGGCGCGCGACTTTCGAGGCGATCGGTTTCCCGCTGCTTCGGCCGGACGACGTGGCCGACGCTGTCCTGCGCGTCGCCGACGACGAGGAGACGGGTCAGGCGTGGGTCGTGCAGCCGGGACGAGAGCCGATGAAGTTCCGCTTCCCGAATCTACCGGGCGCGCGTGTGCCCGAGGGCGGAACCATCGCGCCACCGCTGTGACCGAGGAGGCACGCACGTCGTGGGAGGACGAGCAGCCGGAGGAGCCGCACGTCTGGCGCACGCTCGGCTATCGCCGCGTGTCGCAGGCGGGAGGTGAGTCGGTGCTGGAATGGGACGCGCCGCCGACGTACGCGTTCCCCGCGCCGTCAGGCCCGATCATCCACGGCGGCCTCGTGGCGACGCTGCTCGACACGGCGATGGGAGGCGCGTGCTGGTCGCTACTCGACGACGGCGAGACGTTCCTCACGGCCGACCTGCACGTGGAATTCCTGCGTTCGTCGCGTCCGGGGACGCTGCGCGCCGAGGGCAAGGTCGTCCACCGCACGAAGCGCGTGGTCTTCTGCGCCGGCGAGTTGTACGACGCGGCCGGCGCGCACCTGGCGAGCGCGCGCTGCACGCAGGTGCTCAGGACGCAACGCTAACCACGCACAAGAGGAGGAACGCAGATGCTCTTTCACATCAAGCAGACGCACGCACCGCAAGATTGTCCGTACGGGAAGGGCGGCTCGCGCTCGCTCTTCGACCGTGACTCGAAGGACGTGAAGATCCACGGCTACTGGCTGGCCTTCCCTCAGCACACCATCTACCTCGTCGTCGAGACGGACGACATCGTCCACCTTCAGCACTTTCTGCAGCCGGGCGCAGGCGTCACGGTTGCGGAGATCACTCCCGTGAGCGACCAGCCTGTGCCCCTTCCTGATTGACCGGCATCCGGCGACTCGACGCGGCCGCGGCGCGAGCCGCGCTCGATGATCTCGCGGCTGTGCTCGTCGATTGCGTCGAGGGCGGCGCCTCGGTGAGCTACATGGCGCCGTTCTCCGACGAGGACGCACGCTCCGCGTTCGAGGAGGTGGCGCGCGACGTCGAGCACGGGCAGCGCGTGCTGATCGCCGCGTTCGCGGACGGTGAGATCGTCGGGACGGTGCAGGTGAACCTCGCGACACCGCCGAACCAGCCGCACCGCGGCGACGTCGCGAAGCTGCTCGTCCGTCGCTCGGCGCGCCGCCGCGGCGTCGCGGCGCAGCTGATGGAAGCCGCCGAGCGCGAGGCGCTCGCCGAGGGAAAGACGCTGCTCGTCCTCGACACGGTGACGGGCGACGCCGCGGAGCGGCTGTACGAGCGCCTCGGCTGGACGCGCGTGGGCGTGATCCCGAACTACGCGCTGTACCCGGACGGGAGGCTCTGCGCGACCACGGTGTTCTACAAGGAGCTCGCGCCCGCCGGTCAGGTCCGCCGCAGGTAGACGTCCGAGCCGTCGAGCCAATCCGCGCGCGGCGGGCAGAAGATGTCGACGTCGAGCGTCGTCTCGAGCGCCTCCGCCCTGTGCGGCAGGTTCGACGGGATGTGCAGCACCTCGCCGGCGGCGACGTCGACGACCTCCGACTCGTCCTCGCCGAGCCAGAAGCGGAGCTTGCCCTCGAGGATGTACGTGAGCTGCTCGTTCTCGTGCGAGTGCGTGGGCACGAGACAGCCCTGCTCGAGGTACACGTGCGCGAGCATCATCCGCTCAGTCGAGATCAGGCGCCGGCCGAGGTCGGGCTTGAGCATCTCCTTCGGGAGGTCGTCCCAGCGGTAGCGGACGGCCTTGCTCACGCGACCCTCACGAGCGCCTTGCCGCGGTTCTCGCCGTTGAGCATCCCGACGAACGCCCGCGGCGCGTTCTCGAGCCCGTCCGTCACCGTCTCGCGATAACGGATGTCGCCCTTCGTGATCCAGCGCGCGAGACGCGGAATCCCCTCGTTGAAGCGCGCGGCGTAATCCGTCACGAGGAAGCCCTGCATCTTCGCCCGAAAGACGATGAGGAGCCCTGGATGTACAGAGGGCTCGGGGCGCTCGGCGTTGTACTGCGACACCTGGCCGCAGATCGCGATGCGCGCGCCGACGTTGAGGTGCCGGTGCACGGCGCCGGAGACCTTGCCGCCGACATTGTCGAAGTACACGTCGACGCCGTCGGGACATGCGGACTTCAACGCGTCCCTGAAGCCGTCGGCCTTGTAGTCCACCGCCTCGTCGTACCGGTACAGGTCGCGCAGGTCCTCCATCTTTTCCTGTCCACCCGCGATGCCGACCGTGCGGCAGCCCATGATCCGTGCGATCTGCCCGGCGATCGAGCCGACGGCCCCGGCGGCGCCCGAGACGACGACGGTGTCGCCGGGCACCGGCTTGGCGACGTCCAGGATCCCGAAGTACGCCGTCAGCCCGGTCGCGCCGAGGACGTGCAGCGCGAGCTGCGGCTCGATGCCCGGCGGCACCTTCCGCAGCGATCCTCCGCGCGCAACCGCGTAGTCCTGCCAGCCGAGTTGGCCGAGCGCCAGGTCGCCTGCCTCGTACCGCGGGTCGTTCGACGCGACGACCTCGCCGACAGCCTGCGCGGTCATGACGTCGCCGACCTCGAGGCCCTTCGCGTAGGAGCGGGCGGTGCTCATGCGCGAGCGCTGGTACGGGTCGACCGAGAGCCAGTGCGTGCGGACGAGCACTTCGCCGGGACCGGGGGACGGCACCGCCGCCTCCTCGAGCGCGAAGTCCGACTCCTGCGGGACGCCCGCGGGCCTCGACGCCATCGTCACGCGGCGATTTACGTGAACTGCCAACCCTCGCCGCCCTCGAACGCCTTCAGGATCCGCCGCGCGACGACCATGCGGTGCACCTCGTCCGGCCCGTCGTAGATGCGCGCGCCTCGCGCCATCACGTACATCGACGCGAGCGGCGAGTCGTTCGTGATCCCGAGCGCGCCGTGCACCTGGATCGCGCGGTCGATCACGTCGTGGAGCACGCGCGCCGCGTAGTACTTGATGACGGACACCTCGACGCGCGCCTCGTCGCCGGCGTCGATCTTGTGCGCCGCGTCGAGCGTCATGAGCCGGCACGCCTGGATCTCGGCGGCCGAGTCGGCGATCCAGTTCTGCACCGTTTGCTTGTCTGCAAGACGCGATCCGAACGCCTCCCGGTCGAGCGCGCGCGTGCACATCAACTCGAAGGCGCGCTGCATCTGCCCGAGCCAGCGCATCACATGGTGGATGCGGCCGGGGCCGAGGCGCTTCTGCGCGATCATGAAGCCGGCGCCGACGCCGCCGAGCGTATTGTCGGCGGGCACGCGCACGCCCGTGTAACGGACCTCGCAGTGCGTCGACCACCCGCGGCCCGAGTGGCCGAAGACCGGAACGGGCCTCACGATCTCGACGCCGGGCGTCTCGACGGGGACGATGATCTGCGTCGCGCGCTCGTGCCGCGGCGCGTCGGGATCCGTGACCGCCATCACGATCGCGAATGCGGCGCCGTCGGCTCCGGACGAGAACCACTTGTGCCCGTCGATCACCCACTCGTCGCCGTCGCGGACGGCGCGCGTCCGGAGCAGCGTCGGGTCCGAGCCCGCCACCTCCGGCTCGGTCATCGAGAAGAACGAGCGCACCTGCCCGGCGACGAGCGGCGCGAGCCACCGCTCCTTCTGCTCGTCGGTGCCGAACTCCCAGAGGATCTCGGCGTTGCCGGCGTCGGGCGCCTGGCAGCCGAAGATGTACTGCGCCCACGTCGAGCGGCCGATCTCCTCGTTGAGGTAGGCGTACGAGAGGAAGCCGGAGCCGGTGCCGCCGGCTTCCGGCGGGAGGTTCGGCGCCCAGAGGCCGTCCGCCTTGGCGCGCTCGCGCAGCGAGTCGACGAGCTCGAGCGCGGCGTCGTCCTCGCGTGCAATCGCCGTCTCGTTCGGGTACACGTGCTCCTCCATGAAGGCGCGGTAGCGAGCGCGGAGCTCGTCGATGCGCGCCGGCGGAGCAAGTTCTGTGACGCTCACCGGTTTAGCATCGCAGGTTGTGCGCCTCGGCTACTACATGGGCTACGCGCCGCCGGGCACGAGCCCGCTCCAGCTGATCGCGCTCGCGCAGGAGGCCGAGCGGCTCGGCTATGACTCGGCGTGGGCCGCGGAGGCGTGGGGCACCGACGCGGTGAGCGTCCTGTCGTGGCTCGCCGCGACGACGACGACGCTCAAGATCGGCAGCGCGATCATGCAGATCCCCGGGCGCACGCCGGCGCACACGGCGATGACGGCGGCGACGCTGGATCTGCTGTCGGGTGGGCGCTTCCTGCTCGGGCTCGGGACGTCCGGGCCGCAAGTCGTGGAGGGCTGGCATGGCGAGCCTTGGGGGAAGCCGCTCGCGAAGACGCGCGAGTACGTCGACATCGTGCGTTCGGCGCTGCGACGGGAGACCGTCGAGCACCACGGGTCGCAGTACGAGATCCCGTTCCGCGGCGAGGGCGCGACCGGCCTCGGCAAGCCGTTGAAGCTGATGCTGCGCCCGCTGCGCGCGGACATCCCTATCTACCTCGCTGCGATCTCGCCCAAGGCGGTCGAGCTCGCGTTCGAGATCGCCGACGGCTGGATCCCCATCTTCTTCTCGCCGGATCGCGCGCGCGAGGTGTTCGGGCTCAACGGCCGGACGCGCGAAGGGTTCGATCTTGCCGCGTGCGCGCCCGCGGTCGCGACGGACGACCTGCAGGCCGCCCGCGACCAGCTCAAGCAGTACTACGCGCTCTACATCGGCGGCATGGGCGCACGCGGCAAGAACTTCTACAACAGCCTCTTCGCGCGCTATGGCTACGAGGCCGAGGCGCGGGAGATCCAGGATCTGTTCCTCGACGGGAAGCAGCGCGACGCGGCCGCGAAGGTGCCGGACGCGTTCGTCGACGACGTCGCGTTGATCGGCTCGCGCGAGCGGATCGCGGACAGGCTCGGCGCGTGGCGCGAGTCGGGAGCGACTTCGCTGCTCGTCTCGGCCCGCGATGAGATTACGCTCCGCACGGTGGCGGAGGCGGCGGCGTGAACCTGTTCGATCTCAGCGGCAAGGTCGCGATCGTCACCGGCGGCGGCAGCGGCATCGGGCGTCAGATGGCGCACGGGCTCGCCGAGGCGGGCGCGGAGCTGGTGCTCTGCGCGCGAAAGGTCGAGCGCTGCGAGGAGGCTGCACGCGAGCTGCCGACGCGCGCGCTGGCGCTGCCGTGCGACGTGACCGACCCCGATTCCGTGACGGCGATGGTCACGCGTGCGGTGCACGAGTTCGGGCACGTCGACATCCTTGTGAACAACGCGGGCACGGTCTGGGGCGCTGCCCCGGAGGACATCCCGCTGGAGGGTTGGCAGAAGGTCGTCAACGTGAACCTCACGGGCGTGTTCCTGTGCGCGCAGGCCGTGGGGCGCACGATGATCGAGAAGCGCGACGGCGGCAAGATCGTCAACATCGCGTCGGTTGCCGGGCTCCACGGGGCGCCGGCGGAGACGGTCAACGCCCTGCCGTACCACGCGACGAAAGGCGGCGTGATCGCGCTGACCCGCGACCTGGCGTGGAAATGGGCGCGGCACGGCATCAACGTCAATGCCATCGCGCCCGGCTGGTTCCCGAGCGACATGGCCAACTTCGTCATCGGCTCCAACCCCGAGCTCGCCGACCGGATCCCGCTCCGGCGCTTCGGCGGACCGGAGGATCTGAAGGGCGCGGTCGTCTTCCTGTCGTCGCGCGCGTCCGCCTACGTCACCGGCCACACGCTCGTCGTGGACGGCGGCCAGTCGGCTTGAAGGACGAGCTCTCCGAGCGCCTCGGCTCGGAGGTGGTCTCGCTCCGGCAGCTTGCGGGCGGCGCGTCGAAGGAGGCGTGGGCCGTCGATCTCGAGGACGGGCGCGAGCTCCTCGTGCGGCGCGCGAGCGTCGGCGTCATCCACCGCGACACGCTGACGCTCGAGCAGGAGTTCCACGTGCTCGAGGCGGCCGTCGCCGCGGGCGTTCGCGCGCCGCGGCCCGTCGTCTACCTCGGCGAAGTCGACGGCCACGAGGCGTTCGCCATGGAGCGCGTCGAGGGCGAGACGATCGGGCGCCGGCTCGTGCGGGATCCGGCGCCGGGGTTGCCGCTCGAGATGGCCGAGGAGCTGGCGAAGATCCACTCGATCGAGGCGCCCGGCTTCCTGCCGCGCGGCGGCGCGATCGAGCGCTTCTACGACGAGCTGGACTCGGTGGGCGAGCCGCATCCCGCGATCGAGTACGGGCTGGCGTGGGTGCGCGAGCGGCTGACGTCGTCACGCGACCCGACGTTCGTGCACGGCGACTTCCGCCTGGGGAACCTCGCGGTGACGGATCGCCTCGTAGCGGTGCTCGACTGGGAGTTCGCGCACGTCGGCGATCCGGTCGAGGACGTCGCGTGGCCGCTCGTGCGTGCGTGGCGCTTCGGCGCCGACGCCCGTCACCTCGGCGGCGTCGGCGACGTCGAGCCGTACCTCCGGCGCTACAACGAGCTGACCGGTCGGGACATCACGCTCGACGAGCTGCGCGTCTGGGAGGTGTTCGGCAACGTCAAGTGGGCGATCGGCTGCCTCACGCAGTCGCGCCGCCACCTCAACGGCCAGGACCGGAGCGTCGAGTACGCGGTGCTCGGGCGGATGGCCGCGGAGATGGAGTACGAGCTGCTCGACCTGATCGAGCGCGCGGCGTGAGCGCGCCCGATCGTCCCGACGCGCCGGAGCTCGTCGAAGCCGTGTTCGAGTTCCTCGCCGAGGAGGTGCTGCCGAATGCGCCGGACCACCGGGCGAAGTTCCGGACGCTCGTCGCGATGAACGCGCTCGGAATCGCGCGGCGCGAGCTCGATTCGACGGAACGGTTCCCGCCCGAGGACGACCTCCGCGAGCTCGCGCGGCGCATCCGTGCCGGCGCACCGGCCGATCTCGGCGAGCTGAAGGCGCACGTGGCGGCGAAGCTCCGCATCTCGAACCCGGCGTACCTCGAGAAGTACGAGTGACGCGCCGCCGCATCTATCTCCTGCGTCACGGTCAGGTTGCGTACTTCGTCGACGGCCGCGTCGTGCATCCGCAAATGACGCAGCTGACCGAAGAAGGACGACGCCAGTCCTATGCCGCTGCCGAGGCGCTCGCGCAGATCGATTTCGACCGCGTGATCACCAGCGGACTTCCCCGCGCCGTCGAGACTGCGGGGATCGTCGCACCGAACGTCGCGCCGGAGTCGTGGCCGGATCTGTGCGAGATCGAGCCCGGCCGCCT
>JBJMJE010000230.1:0-17487 GCA_045806505.1 Gaiellaceae bacterium | reverse complement strand
GTCGTGCAGGGCGGCGATGGCGGCCTCGACCAGGTAGCGGCCGGGCAGCCGAACGGCCAGCGCCGACTGCAGTACGCGCCCGCCCTCCGCGATCTCGCGATCGTCCCACAGGCTGCGGTCCTGTCGGTCCAGCGGAACGATCCGGCCCTCGGGGTCGAGTCGCGCCGGGAGGCGGGCGTGGTTGAGGAGCATCAGTGCGAGCAGCCCCCGAGCCTCCGGCTCGGCGGTGGCGAGAGTGAGTTGGCGGGCGAGCCGAAATTGCCTCGACGGCCAGATCCACCCGATCCGTATGGCCGGCCGTGTAGATGAGGTAGAGCACGCGCAGCACGACGGCGAGGTCGCCGGGCTGGTCGAGGCGGCGGCCCTGCAGCGCGCGCTTGGCCCGGCTGATCCGCTGCGCCATCGTCGCCTCCGGCACGTAGAAGGCCTCCGCGATCTCGCGTGTGGTGAGGCCGCCGAAGGCGCGCAGGGTCAGCGCCACCTGCGAAGCCGGCGCGAGGTCGGGGTGGCAACAGCAGAAGAGGAGGAAGAGCGTGTCGTCGCCGTCGTCGGCGGAGGCCGGCTGCGGCTCGGCCTGCGTCGCCTCCTCGCGCCGGTGGCGGGCGGCCTCGCTGCGGCGGGCGTCGACGAGCCGCCGGGTCGCGACCGTCGCGAGCCACGCGCCCGGGTCGTCGGGCGGGTGCCCGGGCCAGACCCGCAGCGCCTCCAGCAGCGCCTCCTGCAGCGCGTCCTCGGCGGCGTCGAAGTCCTCTCCTCGCCGGACGAGGTCCGCGAGCACGCGAGGGACGAGGGCGCGCAACGCGCCCTCGTCCAGCCGTGCCGTCGGCTCGTCGATCACGCCGGCTCAGTCGTCCGCGGACCCGGACATGACCTCGCGCACGTCGATCCACTCGTACAGCGGCTCCCCGCCCGGGCCGGGCTCGGAAGACACGTAAGCGGCGAGCTCGAGCGCGCGCTCGTGCGACTCGACGTCGATCATGTACCAGCCCGCGACGAGATCGCTCGTCTCGGGCAGCGGTCCGTCGGTCGTGACGGGCGCCGCGTCCGGTCCGCCGTAGCGCACCCACGTTTGCGCCGGCGTGAGCGCGTGCGCGTCGACGTACTCGCCGTTCTCCTGGAGCAGCTCGCTGACGTGCCTGAGGAAGGCCATGTGTGCCTCCACGTCCTCGGGCGCCCACTCGTCCATCGGGGGGAACGGATGGTGCGGCTCCGGCCCGCCGCGGTAGTGCTTGAGGAGCAGGTACTTGGGCATGGTGATCTCCTGGTGTCGCGGGCCGCGCCCGTTGCGGCCCTTCACCTGATGAGCGGAGCGGGTCGGGGCTTCTCGACATGGAATCACTCATCCGGCGTTCGCGCGTTCTCGTGCCGAGCCGCGTGGCGAAGCCGGCGCAAACGGCCGAGACAGGTTTTGCCGGCGATCGCCACCAGGGTCGCCATCGCCGCGCCGGCCGGAGCGAGCTGGAGGACGCTCTCCTCGACCGGGATGCCGGCGATGTGGCCGATGATCACTGGAAGATCTCCGTCGTGCAGTCGCCGTGCTGGAGGCGCACCTCGTGCGCGCGTGCTTGCCCTCCGGGCCGATCGTGGAAGTCGACGAAGAAGTCACGGTCGATCTCCATCCCGCCGTTCGGGTCGCAGTCGATGCGCAGGAGCCACGAGCGCAACTCGGGATAGAACTGGTTGTCCCAGGTCGAGTAGAGCGAGTTGGTGACGTAGAGGCGGCGGCCGTCGAAGGAGAGCTGGATCATGTTGGGCCCGCCGCTCAACTCGCGCTGCGCGTCGTTCGGCTTCCCGAGCACGCCGCCGAGCCAGAGCTGACCCGTCAGCTTCGGGTTCGCCGGATCCGATACGTCGTACTGGCGCAGGTCGCCGTGCAGCCAGTTCGCGAAGTAGAGGAAGCGGTCGTCCATCGAGAGGACCAGGTCCGTGATCAGCCCGGGAACGGGGAACGGCCAGCCTTCGAGCTCGACGCTTTCAACCTCGATCACCGGGTCAGCCGCCCACGAGCCGTTCGGCCGGTTGAAGCGCCACATGACACTCGAGAGCGCGGCGCCGACGAAGCCCTGCTCGGCGTCGGGGTCATGGAGCCAACGCACCTCCAGCGGGACGAGCCCCTTCTCGCCGAGGTCGACCGTCTGCTGCAACGTGCGCGAGTCGAGATCCCAGAAGTGGATGCGCTGCCCGTAGCGGCCCGCGCCCACGTCCTCGAGATCGAAGCCCTTTTCGTACGCGTTCGGCTCGCCGAACTCGCTCGAGAGGAGAACGTTCTTGCGCGGCTGGTACCAGAAGTCGTAGTTGAGCGGCGGCTTCTCGCCGCCGTTCTCCCAGCGCCCCTTGACCTCGAACGTCTTTGCGTCGAGGACGGCGAAGCCACCTGACCCGTTTCCTTCGGCGTCGCCGAGCATCGCGACGACGATGTTGTCGCCGGGCATGCAGTGGACGGTGTGCGGCCGGGTGTAGCCGGTCTTCGCGACGACCTCCTCGGGCTCGATCACCTTCTCGATCCACGGCTTGCGCGGGTCGTCCGCCACGTTGACGACGTGGAAGCGCGACGAACGGAAGCCGGGGACGATCAGGTGCGAGCGGTCGGGGCCGTGGCAGGCCGAAGAGCAGCGGTTCCAGCCGAAGTGGTGCAGCTCGTCGCCGACGTTCGGCATCGGCAGCTCGTGCACGATCTGGCCGTTTTCGGCGTCGACGACGGCGAGGAAGTCCGGCGCCTCCACGCCCGTGCCCTCGCGCAGGCAGGCGACGTAGAGGAACTCCTCCCGCGGTGCCTGCATCGCCTCCTGCGGCGAGGCGTGGAAGGAAGCGGGCTTGTGGTGTTCGTGGTGCATGAACCCCCCTTTCATGGATCGGTCGGCGTGCGGCGCGGGCGCGGCGCCGGCGGTCTTCGCCCCTTGCCCTCTTCGAGCAGCGGCGCGATCAACGCCGCCGCGCGCGCGGCGCCGTCGGTCTCGACGGGCCGGTAGTCGACCTGTTGGCCGATCGTCTCGGCGATCGCGGCGGCGATCGTCTCCGGCGTCTCGGCGTCGAAGTCCATGCAGCGTCCGGCGTCGTAGCGGGCGAGCCGGTGGCGGACGTGGAAGTTCTGCTCGAAGTGGTGGCGAAGCGGGAAGTAGAGGAACGGCCGGCGGTTCGCCGTCAGCTCCATCGAGGTGGTCAGTCCGCCCTGGACGACGGCGAGGTCGCAGGCGGCGAGGTGCCGATACAGCTGGTGCACGTACGCGCGCACCTCGAGCCCCTCGTGCGCGGGGAGCGTCACCGGGTCGATGCGCGGCCCTGCGACGACGATCATCCGCAGCGCGGGGACGAGCTCCTTCGCTGCGGGGAACGCGGCGATCACGCGCCGCAGGAGGTCGCCGCCGACGCCCGAGCCGCCGACGGTGACGATGCAGACCTGCTCGTCCTCGCGATAGCCGAGCTCGTTCCTGAGCGCTGCACGGTCGGCGAACTCGGCCGGGTCGAAGCCCGTGATGTAGCCCGCGAATCCGTAGTGCTCCTCGGTCCACTCGCGGATCGCAGGAAGGTGCGGAGCGAACCGCTCGGGCACGATGTCCTCGGGGTTGCCGACGAAGACGGCCTGATCGCGCAGGCGCGGGAAGCGCGCGATGTGCTCGATCATCTCCTCGTTGTAGTCCCCGGTCAGGAACGCCTCGTGGTCGCCGCCGTCCGGCATCGGCAGCCAGCCGACGAAGTCGGTGAGCCATGCGTACGGCGTCCGCTTCTGCTCGGGGTTTTCGTGCAGGTAGTAGTCGAGCTCCCAGGCCTCGTCGCCGATCCAGAGGTCGTACGCATCCTCGCGGACGAGGTCGTGGAAGACCATGAAGTTCGACAGCAGGATCTCGTCCATGCGCCGGATCGCCTGGAAGCAGTGGAGGTCGTGCTCGGCCGACTCGCTCTCGATGTGGCGCGATTCGTTGGCGAGGAACGCGCTGGCCGGATGGATGTGCTCGCCGCGAGCCTCGAGCACGGCCGTCACCGGATGCTGGGCGAGCCAGTCGATCTCGAGGTCGGGGTGCAGCTTTCGCAACTCGTCGGCGATCGCGGCGTCTCGCTGCGCATGCCCGAGCCCGATCGGCGAGGAGATGAAGAGGGCGCGCTGGCGGCGTGACCTGCCGCGGGCCCAGCGTGTGGGCGGGCGAGGCGGCGCGACGAACTCGCGCAGCAGCAGATTGACCTTGACCGGGTCGCGCACGTGCGGGCCGTGCCCGGAGCCTTCGAGTAACACGAGCTCGCCGCCGGTCGCTTCGGCGAGAGCGATCCCCCGGCCGGGGCCGGTGATCGCGTCGTCCGTTCCCTGGATCACGAGCACCGGGCAGCCGACGCGGCTGCAGAGCTCCCGCGCAGCTTCCTCGTCGAGCCATTCCCTGAGCTGCGTCGCGACCAGCGTCTGGGCGGTCGTCTCGAGCCCCCAGCTGACGCAGTCCTCGATCGGCTTCGTCGAGTGCGGCTCCGTGAACATCTTCGAGAAGAAGAACTCGAGGAAGCCGCGGTAATCGCGGAGCCAGTAGTAACGGTTGTACTTCGCCCACTCCTCGTCGGTCTCGAGCTCCTCGTTCCACGGGTAAAGCTGGCGCTCGGCGACCGGCTCGCCGAGCGGTACCGAGGGGCAGATGAAGACCGCCCCGTCGACCCGTTCCGGCTGCCCGGCGGCGAGGAGCAGCGCGCGTTGCGCGCCGAGCGAGAGCGACACGAGCGTCGCGCGCTCGGTCGACGTCGCATCCATGACCGCGAGCGCATCCGCGGCGAACTCGCGCTCGTCGTAACCGTTGTCCGGACGATCCGAGCGGCCGTTTCCGCGCCCGTCGAACGTGAGCACGCGGCAGTGCCGCGCGAGGTACGGGATCTGCATCTTCCAGTGGCGCGAGTGGACGATCGACCACGTCGGCAGCAGGAAGACGGTCGGCTCGCCGGATCCGTAGAGCTCGTAGTAGAGGTTGACGCCGTCACGCTCGACGTAGCCGGACTCGTCCGGGTAGCGCGCCCGCGTCTGCTCCGGCGCAGGGGCTGTCAGCTCGACGGTCATTGCGTTCTCCTCTCGATCCAGCTGTCGATCCAGTCGAGGAGCTCGCGGTGTCCTGTCTCGATCCGCGAGAGCCTCTCGAGCATGATCCCCTCGTTGAACGTGTACACGAGCGTGACGAGCGCCTCGAGCGGCAGCTCGAGCCCGAGCTCCTCGCGGACCGGAGCGAACGCCTCGACGAGGACCGCTCGCCACTCGGCGTGCACCCAAGCGAGCCGCTCCTGGAGCTCGGGCCGGTTCCAGGCCAGTGCCTGCAGCTCGAACCAGATCTTCTGGTACGGGAGATCCTCGTCGAGGTAGGCGATCGCCGTCCGCCACTTCTCGAGAAACGGCGCGTCGGCCGCGTACAGCTGCCGCTGCCGCTCGATCAGCCGGTCGGTGAAGCGCTCCAGCACGCGCACGAGCAGCTGCTCGACCGAGCCGAAGTAGTAGTGGACGAGGCCGTGGTTCGCCCCGGCCTCGTCGGCCACCCGCCGCGTCGTGATGCCCGATGCGTCGACCTCGCCGAGCAGGCGTTCGGCAGCGTCGAGGAGCGCCTGCTCGGTCTCGTGTCCGGGGCGTGCGGCTGGCTTGGACATCTGACTTATGCAGTTGACTAAATTCGCGTGACGATGTCAAGCCTGCCGCTCGTGCGGCGTTGGCTAGGGTCGCGTCTGCCGTGATGACCTATGCGATTGCGACCATCGACCAGCTGCAGGACATCGCCTATCGCGACGACACGCACATGCGGCCCGTGCGTCACCACCTCGGGATCTCCGCATTCGGGACGAACGCGTGGACGGCCGCCGCGGAAGGCGACCGGCTGATGCCCGAGCACCAGGAGGACGAGGGGAGCGAGGAGCTCTACGTCGTCCTCCGGGGCCGTGCGCGATTCGAGATCGACGGCGAGAGCGTGGACGCGCCCGTGGGCACGCTGGTGTTCGTTCCGTCGCAGGTAAATCGAACCGCTTTTGCCGAGCAGGCGGATACGACGGTGCTCGCGATCGGCAGCAACGTCGGGCGGCCGTACGAGGTGCGCGGCTGGCAGGTCTGGGCGGAGTTCCAGCCCGCCTACGAGGCCGGCGACTACGCGGCGGTGATCGAGCGCGCCCGCGACCCGCTCGAGGCGAGCGGGTATCCCTTGCCGCTCTACAACCTCGCCTGCTGCGAGGCGCTCGCCGGCCGCAAGGAAGACGCGATCACGCACCTACGCACCGCCCTGGAGGGGCGGCCGAGCCTCCGCGACCTCGCGAGGCAGGACACGGACCTCGACCCGCTCCGCGACGAGCCTGCGTTCCGGGAGCTCATCGGCTAGCGGGATCGCGAAGAAACATCGACGGCGGGGCGGTCTTGCGCTGGTCTTAGTTGTCGCCGTGCCACGACTTCCACAGAGCGGCGTAGGAGCTGTCGTTGCCGACGAGCTCTTCGTGTGTGCCCACTTCCCGTAGCCGGCCTTCCTCGACGACCGCCACGCGGTCGGCGTCGTGGGCGGTGTGCAGGCGGTGCGCGATCGCGACGACCGTCCGCCCGCGAAGCACGGACGCGAGCGAGCGCTCGAGATGACGTGCCGCGCTCGGGTCGAGAAGTGAGGTCGCCTCGTCCAGGACGAGCGTGTGCGGGTCGGCGAGTACGAGTCGTGCGAGCGCGATCTGCTGCGCCTGGGCCGGCGTGAGGCGGTGCCCGCCGGCGCCGAGGACGGTTTCCAGTCCGTCCGGAAGCGCGTCGGCCCACTCGAGCGCGTCGACTGCCGCCAGCGCGTCTCGAAGCTGGCCGTCCGAGGCGTCCGGCCGGGCGAGCCGGAGGTTTTCAGCGAGCGTGCCGACGAAGAGGTGCTGCTCCTGCGTTACGAGCGCGACCTCCTGCCGCAGCGTCTCGAGCGGCAGGTCGACGAGCCGTACGCCGCCGATGTCCACGCGGCCGCGCCGCGGCGGGTGGATGCCTGCCAGCAGGCGGCCGAGTGTCGATTTGCCTGCACCCGAGGGACCGACGATTGCGACGCGCTCGCCGGGCTCGAGGTCGAGATCGATGCCGTGCAGCACATCCCGCTCGTCCACGTAGGCATAGCGCACTTCCTCGGCGCGCAGCCGGTCGTCTTCGGGGATGTCGTCCTTTGCGATTCGGTCGGGTTCCACGGCGGCGATGCCGACGAGGCGTGCGAAGGACGTGGCGCCGACCTGGATCTCGTCCAGCCACGAGATCAGCCGGTCGACGGGGTCGGCGAGCTGGACGACGTAGAGCGCGATTGCGGTCACTTCGCCGATCGAGGCGTGGCCGGCCGAGACGAGCCAGCCGCCCCAGGCGAGCGCCGCCGCGACGGGTAGCACGTACGCGAACTCGGCCGTCGGGAACCAGACCGTTCGCAAGTAGAGCGTCCGCTTCTCGGCGCGCATGGCTTCCTCGAGGTCGGCGTCGAAACGGCGGACGAATTCCTCGCGCAGGCCGAGCGCCTCGATCGTTCGGCCGCCCTCGACGGTCTCGCCGACGGTGCCGGCCATCCGCGCGTACGCGGCCCGCTCCCACAGGTAGCCGGCCGGCGCGCGGCGGAGGTACCAGCGCGTGCCGACGACGAGCGGCAGCACGCCGGCGAGGCAGGCGAGCGCGGCCGGCGGGCTCACCCAGACGGCGGCCACGACCGTCAGCACGACCGTCACGGCGGCGATCAGCGTCTCCGGGACGGCGAAGCGGACCGTGCGCTCCATCGCGGCGACGTCGGCGGTCGTGCGTGAGACGAGGTCGCCGGTGCCGGCGCGCTCGACGGTGGAGAGCGGCAGCGCGAGGACGCGGTGCATGAAGTCCTCGCGCAATTCGGCGAACATCTGCTCGGAGAGCACGAACGACGCACGGCGCGCGAACCACGTCAGCACCGTCTGCGTGAGCAGGAACGCGGCAAGCACGAGCACGGTCTTGTCGACATACCAAGTCGTGGTGCCTTCCTCGACCGCCTGGACGAGGCGGCCGAGCAGCGCCGGTCCGGCGAGGCCCGCGGCGGCGGCGGCGCCGTGGAGTGCGACGACCAGCGCCAGCCCGCGGCGGTGGCGCCGCGCGAGGATGCCCGCCTGGGCACGCAGCTCGCTGCCGCCGGCGATCGGGAGGAGCTCGCTCACTCGTCCTCTCCTCGCGTCACCGTCTCGCGGTAGTCGGCGTTGTCGCGCAGCAGGGCGCGGTGGCGGCCCTCGGCGACGACGCGGCCCTCGTCGACATAAACGACGGTATCGGCCTGGTCGAGGAGCAGCGGGCTCGTCGTCGCGACGACGGTCGTCTTGCCGGCGCGGGCGTCGTGCAGGCGTCGCGCGATCCGTGCCTCGGTGTGTGCGTCGACGGCGCTCGTCGGTTCCACCAGGACGAGCGTTTCCGCTCGCGAGAGCAGGGCGCGCACGAGGACCAGCCGCTGGCGCTGCCCGCCCGAGAACGAGCGTCCACGCTCGTCGATCGGCGCGTCGAGCCGCTCCGGGAGGGCGTCCAGGACGTCCTCGGCGTTCGCGATCGAGACAGCGTCGAGGACCTCCTCGTCGGTCGCGCGCTTCCACGGGTCGAGCTCCCCGCGCAGCCGGCCGGAGAAGAGCACCGGATCGGCCTCGCTCACGACGATGCGGCGGCGCAGGACGTCCGTCGGCAGATCGGCGATCGCGACGTCCCCGAGCATGACGCCGTCGCTTGCTCCGAAGCGGCCGAGGCGGTCCGCGATCGCGGTGGTCTCTTCCGGCCGTGACGAGACGAGCGCCGTGAGCCGGCCCGGCTGGACGACGAGTCCGGAGCGGGGGTCGACGAGCGGTACGCCGTGTGCGGGCTCGGGTGCAGGATCGGTCGGCTCGTCGATCTCGCGCTCGACGCCGAGCACGTCCAGCATCCGCCGCGCGCCCACGAATGCGCGCGTGATCTTGTCCACGGCCTCTGCGGCTGTGCGCAGCGGGATCACGAGGAAGGCTGCGTAGCCGTAGAAGGCGACCAGCTCCCCCGCGCCGATCGACCCGTCGAGTGCGAAGTGGGCGCCGAGCCAGGTGACGAGCACGACGAACAGGCCGGGGACGAGCACCTGCGCCGCGTCCAGCGTCGACTGGGGAAGCGCGACGCGGACGCCGGCCCGGCGGACCTCCTGCGAGCGGTGGCGGTAGCGGTCGAAGAAGGCCTGCTCGCCGCCGATCCCGCGCAGCACGCGCAGGCCGGCCGCCGTGTCTGCGCCGAGCGCGGTCAGCTTGCCCACTTCCTCGCGCTGCACGCGCTGACGTGCCTGCAGCGGTTTGATCACGGTGCCGAGCACGAGCACGAGCAGCGGGACGCCGACCAGCACGACGAGCCCGAGCGTCACCGACGACGAGAGCAGGATCACCGCGACGACGCCGTACGCGGCGACAGCGCCGGCCAACCGCGCGGTGATGTCGAACGCTCCGCCCGCGCGCATGCAGTCGTTGGTGACCGTGGCGACAACCTCGCCCGTCGAAAGGCGCGCGCGGACGGCGGGGCCCACGCGGGCGGTGTGGTGCGAAACGACCTGCGCGAGTCGGAACGAGGCACGAAGCCAGTTCCAGACGGCGAAGCGATGCCGCATCACGCCGGCGACCGCCTGAACGCCGCCGAGACCGAGCAGGATCAGCGCCCATTGCGCGAGCGCGGCGTTGTCGCTCTCGACGATCCCGTCCTGGATCGCGCGCCCGATCGCGAACGGCATCAACGCCTGAGCCAGCATCCACGCCACGCCGAAGCCCACCCCCGCGAGCAGCGTCGGGATCTGCTGCTTACCTACCCACACGAGCAGCTTCAGAGGCGACCGCACGTCCGGCGTGCCGGGGTCGCGAAGCGGAAGCTCGATCAAGACTCAATCCGGTCCATAGCTGTCTGCGGACGGATCCGCGCCTCGATCCTAGCCACCCCTCGACGCATCCAGCGCACGCGGCGGAGGCAGCGATGTGACTGATCGGCAGTGCTCGCTTTAAGTGACGTCGATCCCGGGCCGCTCTGGCGTCGCGGCACCGGGGAACGTGCTCAGCGCGTTCTCGAGATGCGCTCCGCTTCGTCGAGCCAGCCGCTCGCTGCGCGGATTACTTTCTCGCGGGCCGGTATTCCGTCGGGGAAGAGCATCGTCAGCAGCGCGTCGCGGTCGATTCCATTCCGGCTTGCGGACCTGGGTGAGCGAGTCGATGTGCGAGTCGTGGCCTTCGCGGCCGAATCCCTCTTCGCGCTCGCCGACTGTCCAGCACGTGCGCGGCGCTTCGTCGCCTGCGCGGAACGACCGGCGATCCCGTGTGCGCGGTTGCGATGTGCGCCCAACGCGGCGGCGCGTGCGAACGTACGCCCGCACTCCGGACAAACAAATTCCGCGCCGGCTGTCGCCGAACCCTGAGCAGCCGTCCGCTTGCTGCTTGCGCGTTTGCTCGTGGCGCGTTTCTTCGGTGCAGGTTGTCTCTTCGAGGTGGCCATCATTTCCTTTCCAGCACAGAGGACGAATGGAGTGTTCAGCGGCCACCATACGTAAATCCCATTACGCCTGCGGAGATCGGGCCGTGCGCTTGCAGTCGAGTCCAATGAACACGTCGAGTCGCGTGATTAGCCGTCGGCGTCAGAAACGCAATGTCAACCGCGGCGTCACGCCGCTCGTTCGACCATTGGCAACGACCTGCGCTCCTCGGAGGTGATCGGATGAACGTGAAATCGAAGTGGCGCGTCGTGCGCCTCGACGACCTCGAGCGGCGCGGCAGGTTCATTCCGGTACCTCAATTACAACTACGCGTCGACGACGAAACGTCCAGTGACCGTTCGCGAGCAGGCGCGGGCGGACGACGACTTCGCTCCGATACGCGCTGACGCGCGGTTCGAGGACGCTGTTCGCTGAGTTCGTCTCGACCATGAAGCGTTCGCGCTGCTGCTGCGCAGCGTGGGACGGCCGGTGTAGCGCTTTGACATCGCTTCGCCGCGGGTGCATACTCGCGCCCGAACGAGACGGGGGGCGGCATGAGGTCGAGACCAGCTGTTCTCTGCGGCGATCACGATCGCGAATCGAAGCCGTGGGTCTCGCGCGGCGCTCGCCGGTCGTCTCGCTGTCCTGTCGACGTCGATCCCGAGGAGGCCTGAGTGGATTGGATCGAGAAGGTGCTGCACGTTTCGCCCGACGGCGGAAACGGATCGCTCGAGCTCTTGCTCTATCTCGTCGTATCGATCGTGGCGTTTCTGGCCGTGACGGGCGCCGCCCGGGTCCGGGCGCGCAGGCGGAGGAGGTGAGTCATGTCGAGCACGGATCTGGAGACCGCCGCGGCTGACGCACCCTTCATCTTCATCGGGACCGTGGAGCATGCCGCCGCGTCTTCCGTGGCCGGTGCGCCGGCCGACGAGCACACCGGTGTGGTGCGCGTCGAGGAAGTGATGCGCGCGCCGGCGGCAGTCGGTCTGGTGGCGGGCGCCACGGTCACCGTGCGCAGCGAGGACTCGCCGCCCGAGGCCGGCGAGCGGGCTCTGTATGTAGCCGACTCGTGGGTGTACGGGAACGGCATCGCCGTGAACGAGCGGGCGAAGGAGCCGATGGGAGCCGCGCCCGGCGGCGGCGAGGCGACAGCGTCCGGCCAGGCCGTGCAGCCGTCCGCCGAGAAGCTCCGGGCGCTCGAGCAGGCGCCGCTACGGGCGCGGGCGCGCGACGCGCAACTGATCGTCAGCGGTCGCGTCGTCGCGTTGGAGCCGACCCAGGGCGCAGGGCCCGGCGCGCAGGTGTCGTCCGAGCACGATCCGCAATGGTGGCACGCCGAGATCGCCGTGGACGACGTGCTGAAGGGAAAGCACTCCCGCAAGACCGTGCGCGTCGCCTTCCCGAGCAGTACCGACGTCGCGTGGCACGGCTGGCCGAGGCCGACGGCCGGCCAGACCGGCGTCTTCCTGCTCCACGAGCCGGATGCCGCCGACGTCAAGAACGCCTACGTCATGCCCACCGAGCTCGACGTGCAGCCGCATGGAACTGCCGAGCACGTACAGGCTCTTGCGCGCCGCACCAGGACTGGAGGCTGAGCGATGGCAGTCACCGTCGTCAACATGATCCCGAACTCGCTCAGCAACGAGACGTTCCAGGACTCGGAGCCGAACCTCGCGGTCAACCCGGCGAACCCGTTGGAGATCGCCGGAACGGCGTTCACCGTCGACCCGGGCGGCGGCTCGAACGCGCCGATCTTCGTGTCGACGGACGGCGGCAACACCTGGTCGCTGAACCTGATCCTGCCGGGTGTCGCCGGCTCGTTCGTCGGCACGTTCGACATCACGCTCCGCTTCGCCGCCAGCGGGCTGCTGTACCTGGCGTTCCTGCGTCAGCCGAGCACCGGCCTTCGCCTCGACGTAATGCGGACGGCCAATTTCGCGACGCCGAGCCCGGCTCCGACGATCCTCGTCGACGCCGACACCTCGCCCGGCCCGGACCAGCCGTTCCTCCAGGCGGCGACCCAGCTAGGCGGCAACGGCGCGTCGCGCGACCACGTCTACATCGGCGACAACGACAGGCCGGGGACGAGCACGCGCACCTCGACCGTCGAGTTCTCGAACGACGCGGCGAACGCGGCGCCGCCCTCGCCCGCCGGGTTCGTCAAGCGGATCGTCGAGTCGCGCGGAACGTTGTTCCAGGACGCGCCGCAGGTCAGGCCCGCGATCCATCCGGACGGAACCGTCTACGTCGCCTTCTCGGCGTGGCGGACGAGCATTGCAGGAGGCCACGGCTGCGACATCGTCGTCGTGCGAGACGACAGCTGGGCGACTGGCGCGTCGCCCTTCAGCGCCCTATCGGAGCCGCCTGCGCCGACCGGCGACGGCAGCGTCGGTGTGCGCGTCGCGCGCGGCGTGCCCGTTCCGTTCTTCGCCTTCATCGGTCAACAGCGGATCGGCGGCGACGTGGCGATCGCGATCGACCCGCGCGACAGCTCCAACGTCTACATCGCCTGGGGCGACACGACCGGCGGGACGTACACGATCCGCGTCCGCCGCTCGCAGGACCGCGGAGCGACCTGGTCCGGCGACCTGCGCACCATCACGAACGCGACGAACGCGTCGCTCGCGATCAACTCGCGGGGAGTGCTCGGCCTCCTCTATCAGCAGGTGACCGGCACCGGCGCGTCGCAGCGCTGGGTGACGCACCTCGAGCGGACGTCGAACGACTTCGGAACGATCACCGACCTCGTCCTCGCGACTGTGCCGGCCTCGACACCCGGCAAGTCGTTCGACCCGTATATCGGCGACTACGCCTACGTTCTCGCGCTGGGCAAGACTTTCTACGGGATCTTCTCGGCGAACAACACTCCGGACCCGGCGAACTTCCCCAACGGCGTCACGTTCCAGCGCAACAGGAACGCCGCGACGAAGACGCTACGCGGGGTCGACGGGGTGACGACGATTCCGGCGTCGATCGACCCGTTCTTCTTCAAGGTCACAACGATCGACCCGAATCGCGACTTCTACGTCCGCGACTGGACCGACAGCCCGACGAGCGGAGACAACGGCGTCGAGCCCTCGACGCACCCCTACTTCTTCATCAGCAGCGACGTCTGGAACCGTCGCTCGAACGCACCAGGCGCGTTCAACGCGAACGACCAGCCGGCGAACGAGGATCCCAGGAACGGCCCAGGCGTGCACGGCCGCAACTGGGCGTTCGCGCGCATACGCAGGAACGCGAGCGGCGTCGCCGATACCGTGACGGCGAAGTTCCTCGTCGCCGAGTTCGGAACCGGGAGCAACTACCAGGCCGCGGGATCGGCAACAGGCACGCCCGTCCCGTTCGCCGCAGGCGACCTGGTCAAGACGGCGCCGTCGCATCAGTGGCAGCTCGCGGCGACGTCGTCGACGCACCTCTGCCTCGCGGTCGAGATCTCCACCGCAACTGACCCGATCGTGCCGCCGAGCCTGCTCGGCCACGCACCCGGCTGGCCCACGACGGACCTGATGGTCCTCAACGACAACAACAAGGCGCAGCGCAACATGGGCGTCTACCCCGCGAGCGGCTCCACTCCGCTCGAGTACTACGTGCTGGTCCACAACGCCGCGCTCTTCCTCCGCGACATCGTGCTCGAGTACGCGATCGACCCGCTCGCGCTGAAGTTCATCCGCGAGCTCCAGCTCGCCGAGGTGGGGGGCAAGGGACGAGCGACGAAGCAGTCGGGCACGCTGCTGATCCACGGCGTGCAGCCGGGTGAGAACCGCTGGGTGCGGATCACGCTGCCGGCTGTCGCGAAGGCGCAGGGCCCGCTCCCCGTCGTCTTCTACGAGAACCACAACGGCGTGCGTGTGAACGGGTTCGCCGTTGCGCCGCAGCCGACGGCGCCCGACGTCGCCGGCGGTGCGAACGTCAGATTCCATGCCGACGTTCTCAACCGAGCCGCAGCGATCTTCTCGCTGCCGGAAGCCGCGAAGGCGGCAGAGGCCGCGCTGAAGTCGATTCCGAAAGGACGGATCGCGCCCGCGACATACGCGACGTTCCTCAAGCGCGGGCTGCCCTTGCTCGAGGACATCGCGAAGCACGTCGCCGCGGACGACCCCCGAGACGTCTTCGCAATCGCCCGGAACGCCGATGCGCTCGGCACGTCGCTCGGTCGCGCGACCGCCGCGCCGAACGCGCACGCGAACCTCCTGCACGCCCTCGACGCGCGAATGACCGCGACGCAGAAGTCGCTCGGCGACCCGGCCGACATCGTGCAGACGATCGAGCGGATGCTCGACGTGCTCCGCCGCCGCAAGCGGACGGCCGTGCTCCAGGCGGTCGCGAAGGCGTCCACCTCGTTCGTCAACGGCTACGAGCACGGCCGTGTGGGAACGGACGCATACCCCGCGTACGTCCGCGGGGTGCTTCCCGCGCTCGAGAAGCTCGGCCCGCGGAACAAAGCCGTCACCGAAGCCCTCGAGCAGGTCAAGGCGAACCTCGGGAACGTACAGCGCCTCCAGCGCGCCCACCAGCAGCTCGTTTCTGCGATCGACGCCTGACACAAACGCGGAGGGCGGCCGTCAGGCCGCCCTCCGCCAAGCGGATCGTCTCTTGTCAGCGCAGTTCGACTCTCTCTTGAAGCCGCCGGATCCCGACGACGCGCGGGAAGCAGCGGAGGCCGACGCCCGCCGTTTCTCGAAACCGGCTCAGCAGGGTCGGCTGTGGGAGCTGCGGGACAGCCAGTGCAACCGTGTCGAGATCCACGAAGTACGACGTCATCGAGCCGAGCCCCTCCAGTTCGAGCTCGACCCTGACCGCCTGCGCTCGGAGTTCCGGTTCGCATTGCTCGTACAGCGACTCCGAGATCAGCATGTACTCGGGCACGGAGACGGGGTTCTTCAACATGCGGTGAACAGCGATGACGTCGACCCCGACGATCTTTGTTCTGCCTCGGATCGTTTGGCTCGCGATCTCGCCGACGTGCGCCACGAACTTGATCTGAAGCCGTCCGATCTGCTGGCACGCCTCGCAGGCGCAGATGTTCCGATCGATCATCCATTGCTGCCGCGAGTGAAACGCCTGGTGCATCGCCAGCGTCAACGGCAGCGCGGACCCGGGCGCAGGATCGTCTCGTTCGGCATGGACTCGGTAGAGGAACGCGGCGTCGCCCTCGATCTCGACGAGCTCGAGCTCGGGGGCCGCGTCCACGACCGCCTCGAGCAGGCGGCGGGTGATGTCCTGGGAGTGAGCGAGATTCATCCGGTGCAGCCTCATGAACCGTGTGTAGCCACGGATGTCTGCGAGGACGAGCAGCGCACGATCGCCGGCTGACTCAGCAGACATCCGCGCTCACGTCACCGCTGCTGCCGCGTCGTCACGTAATGGTCGGTTGATCCCTCACCGCCGGGCCTCGTCGAACCGAAGTACAGCGTCGTCCCGTCCCACGAGAGTGACGGCCGCGTCTCCGCTCCGGCACTGCTGTTGACGCTCGGGCCGAGATTGACGGGCGTCGCCCACGGATCCGACGCACTCGCTCGAGTCGCGCTGTAGATGTCAGCGAGACCGAGCGTCCCGGGCCGGTTGCTGAAGAAGAACAGCTCGAGTCCGTCGCGCCGCAGGTTCGGTTGACCGTCTTCCGACGCGCTGTTGGCGCCGGGGACGAGCGCGGCTGCCCCGAACGTACCTCCCTGCGACTCGCTTACATACAGATCGGCGTCTCCGGCGACGGCTCCCTGCGCCTCCGGCGTGAAGCCTCCGGCGCGGGTGCTGGAGAAGTACAGAACGGGGCCACGTGAACGCTCCGGCAGCGGGAACGGGCTTGCTTCGTCGGCGGCGCTGTTCACTTGACAACCGACGTTCTCGACAGCTTCGAACCCGCTCGCGCTCCGAAGCCGCGTCGTGTAGATGTCTGCGCCGCCGCAACCTCCCGGACGGTTGCTGACGAAATAGAACAGATGGCCGTCGCGGGCGATCGTGGGACAGAAGTCGTTCGCAGGCGAATTGACGGGAGCACCCACATTTGCCGGTGCGCCCCACGGGTCACCGACGCGCTCGCGCGTCGAGACCCAGATGTCGAGCCCGCCCAGGCCGCCGGGCCGGTCAGAGGCCATGTAGAAGGTCGTTCCGTCGCGCGAGATGAACGGACAGCCGTCGAGGGCTGCTCCGTTGAACGACGGATCCGTTCCGGTTGCGGCTTCGACACGCGTCGCCGGTGACCAGGCCGAAAAGTCTCGATCGGCGGCCAAGGCAACCGTGCAGGCCGCGAGCGCCGCGAGGCCGCCCAACCCGATTGCTCGTGCTGTCCGTCTCATCGTCCCTCCTCCACTCGATTCGAGTGGAGGATCGAGCCGAACCTCGATTGTGTCTATTCGCCTTTCGTCGTATCTTCGATGGCGTGACTCGTCTCCGCACCTCGGACCTCGAGGCGGCCCTGACGTTCCTCGCGGGAGCAGAGTCGGTCGAAGGGCCGGTGCCGTTCACGGCCGAGCTGCTCGACCGACTGGCAGAGCTCATGCGCTGCGAATACGCGACCTACGAAGAGCACGACCACCTGCGCCGGCGCGCCGTCGACTATGCGTCGTGCTCTGCCGAGCAGCAACTCGACGTCGCGGACCAGACGGATGAGGAATGGGAGCACTGGAACGCGTTGCCTCTACAGGCCTTCAAGCGAGCGCACTCCGCGCAGGCCGTGAAAGCATCCGACCTGCTTCCGCGCCGCACTCGCCGGCAATCGTGCGTGTTCGCCGACTGGGGCATGCTCGACGAGCTCGTTGCGTACGTGGCGCTGCCTGGGCTGTCCTCGGCGTTCATCCATCTCGACAGCAGCAAGGACTTCACCGAGCGCGATCGTTCGATGTTTCAGCTCGTGCTGCCATGCCTTACGGCGCGACGGCGAAACGCACAGGCGCAGCGCCGGCTTGCGATTGCGCTCGATGCGTTGGCACGGGACGAGACTGACGGCGTAGGCCTAATTCTTCTAGACGCGCATGGAGCCGTCACGTTCGCCTCAGCGGCGGCGTCGCGGCTGATTCGACACCACTTCGGCTCAGCGGCCGCGCGACTGCCGGAGGCGATCCAGCGCTGGCGCGAGAACGGCCGAGAGACACCTCTC
>JBJMJE010000229.1:0-3531 GCA_045806505.1 Gaiellaceae bacterium | reverse complement strand
CATCTCGTCGCCGTTCGCGACGACGACGAACTCGAACGGCGACTTCATGCCGTACCTCCGCGACCCGGAGACGTTCGCGAGGCCCTGGGCGGTGCCGGGGACGCCGGGCCTCCAGCACCGGATCGGCGGGCTCGAGAAGGCCGACGTCACCGGCAACGTCTCGTACGACCCCGACAACCACGACCTGATGGTGAGGCTGCGCGACCGCAAGGTCGCGGGCATCGCCGCCGACATCGCCGAATTGGAGGTCGACGATCCCGATGCCGCGTCGCTCCTCGTGCTCTCGTGGGGCGGCACGTACGGGCCGGTCGCCGCGGGGGTGCGCCGCATCCGCAAGGACGGCGGGCGCGTCGCCCACGCGCACCTGCGCCACCTGAACCCGTTCCCGCGGAACACCGGCGAGGTGCTGCGAAGCTACGAGAAGGTGCTCGTCCCGGAGATCAACCTCGGCCACCTGCTGCAGCTCGTGCGCGCGGAGTTCCTCGTCGACGCCGTCGGCTACAACCGCGTGCGCGGCCTGCCGCTGCGCGCGAGCGAGGTAGCCGACGCGATCAGGACGATGCTCTGATGATGGCGCGCTACGGAACCACGATGGTCTTCGCGGTCCTCGCCGTGATCGCGCTTCTCTTCCTGATCACCGGCCACTGGATTCTCGCGATCCTGTTCGCGCTCGCCGCGGCCGGCTCGTGGTTCGTCCTCGGCGTGAAGCGGTCGACCGGACGATGACCGAGCTCAAGGCAAAGGACTTCAAGACCGACCAGGAAGTGCGCTGGTGCCCGGGCTGCGGCGACTACGCGATCCTCGCAGCGCTGCAGTCGTTCATGCCGGAGCTCGGCGTGCCGCGCGAGAACATCGTCTTCATCTCGGGGATCGGCTGCGCGGCGCGCTTCCCGTACTACATGGAGACGTACGGGATGCACTCGATCCACGGCCGGGCGCCGGCGATCGCGACCGGCCTGGCCGCCTCGCGGCCGGACCTGTCGGTCTGGGTCGTCACCGGGGACGGCGACGCGCTGTCGATCGGCGGCAACCACCTGATCCACGCGCTGCGCCGCAACGTGAACCTGAAGATCCTGCTCTTCAACAACCAGATCTACGGCCTCACGAAGGGGCAGTACTCGCCCACGTCGCCGCTGGGCACGATCACGAAGTCGACGCCGCTCGGCTCGCTCGACCGCCCGTTCAACCCGATCTCGCTCGCGATCGGCGCCGAGGCGACATTCGTCGCGCGCTCGATCGACACGGACCGCGCGCACCTGACCGAGGTCCTGCGCGCGGCGTCGCGGCACAAGGGCGCCGCGTTCGTCGAGATCTTCCAGAACTGCAACATCTTCAACGACGGCGCGTTCGACTTCGTCCGTGACGACAAGACGAACCGCATCTACCTCGAGCACGACCAGCCGATCCGCTTCGGCGAGGACGGCGCGAAGGGCGTGCGGCAGCTGCGCGACGGCTCGGTGGAGATCTTCGAGGGGCCGGGCGAGCCGCTCGTGCACGACGTGCACCAGGAGCAGCCTTCGCTCGCGTTCGCTCTGTCCCGGCTCACTCAGGACGCCGGCGCGACGCCGATCGGAATCTTCCGCGATGTCGAGGCGCCGGTCTACGACGACCTGATGGCCGAGCAGCTCGAGGCGTCGCTGTCGCAGCGTGGCGAGGGCGAGCTCGAGGCGCTGCTCCGCTCCGGCGAGACCTGGGTGGTCAATTGAGGGCGACGCTGATGCTCGCCGACTCCGCCCAGGCGGTCGAGGGAAAGCTGTACATCCTCGGCGGCGGCTGGTCTGTGACCGGGCCGCAGCCCGTCCCGATGGCGATCGCGCTCAAGGTCGACGTGCCGTGGGATCAGTCGAACACGCGCCACCGCTGGCGGCTCGAGCTCGTCGACGCGGACGGACAGCCGGTGCTGCTCGGCGGCACCGAGGAGGAGGAAGGCAAGCCGGTCGAGATCGAGCAGGAGTTCGAGATCGGCCGCCCCGCCGGCGTAAAGCCCGGCACCGCGCTCGATTTCGTCGTGGCGATCAACATCCAGCCGCTGCCGCTCGAGCCGGGTCGGCAGTACGCGTGGCGGCTGACGATCGACGGAGACAGCCAGGACGATTGGCGCCTGCCGTTCTCCACGCGGTCCGCCGCAGCGACCTGAGCAGCACGTCGTTTCGTAGAATCGCGCGGTTTCGCCCAGCAACGAAGGGGGTCCTATGCGTCTTCTCCGTCTCGCCACGGCGGTGGCGGCCGCTGCGCTGACCGTCGTCCCGGCCGCGGTCGCCGCAGACAGCACCGCCGCCGAATGCCCGAGCGGGCTGCACTGCAACTTCGTGCCGGCCGCGTACCAGCAGAACAGCGCCGATCCCGGCGACTACGGCAACTACGACCTCGCCAACCGGCCGGCTGACGGCCTGAGCATCCGCTTCGTCGTCGTCCACGACACCGAGGTCGACTACGAAGGCACCTTGGCGATCTTCCAGAACTCGCACAACTACGTCAGCTCGCACTACGTCACGCGCTCGTCCGACGGCTTCGTGACGCAGATGGTGCCGACGAAGGACGTGGCGTGGCACGCCGGCAACTGGTGGATCAACACGCACTCCGTCGGGATCGAGAACGAGGGCTTCGCGCTCGACCCGTCGTACTTCACGCCGCAGCTCTACCACTCGCTCGCGCGGCTGACGCGCTACACCGCCGAGCGCTACGGCATTCCACTCGACCGCGAGCACCTCCTCGGTCACGACCAGGTGCCGGGGCCGACGTCCATCCAGCAGGCGGGGATGCACTGGGATCCGGGCACGTACTTCGACTGGGCGCACTTCATGGCGCTCGTCGGCGCGCCGATCACGCCGAAGGGCGCGGACAAGACCGGCCGCATCGTCACGATCGATCCGAACTTCAAGACGAACCAGCCGCTCGTCAGCGAGTGCAACGGCTCGACGCAGACGACGCTGCCGTCTCAGCCTGCGAACTTCCTCTACCTGCACACCGCGCCGAGCGAAACCGCGCCGTATGTCGTCGATCCGTTCCTCGCCGGCATGGGAGCGACGTGCGCGCAGAACTGGGGCGACAAGGCCGTCACCGGTCAGTCTTTCGGCGTGGCCGAACGGGTCGGCGACTGGCTCGCGATCTGGTACGGCGGGCAGAAGGCATGGCTCTACGACCCGCACGGCAACAACACCGTCCCCGGCGGCGGCACGCTCGTGACGCCGAAGGCGGGGCTCGCGTCGGTTCCGGTGTACGGGCGCGCGTATCCGTCCAGCGTCTCGACGGCGACGCTCGGCTACACGATCCCGGCCGGCCAGACGTACGTCGCGCGCGACCTCGTCGACGCCGACTACTACAGCGCTTCGACGTTCAACGCGCCGGAGACCTACTCAGTGATCCGCAGTGACGAGCAGTTCTACGAGATCTCGTTCAACCACCGCATCGCGTTCGTCAGGGCGACGGACGTCGACACTGTGAGCTGATTCCTGCCGGAGTGCGCGGCGCCGGTGTCTTGAGCCGGCACGTGAAGATCGACTCGCTGTACCCCGTTGTCGTCGGCGGGCC
>JBJMJE010000228.1:0-3481 GCA_045806505.1 Gaiellaceae bacterium | reverse complement strand
CAACGGGTCGTAGGCGATCGCCACCTCGTCGCCCTCGGCGACGCCCGCGTCCACGCGCACCGACTGCGGCAGGACGAGCCGCGTGATCCGTCCGCCCTGCGGCAGGAATGTGCGCGGGTCCTCCGCGTACAGACGCACCTCGACCGCGTGGCCATGTCCCAGGGACTGTCCCTCGCACAGCGCCCGTCCGGACGCGATGCGCAGCTGCTCGGCGACGAGGTCCAGCCCCGTCACGAGCTCCGTGACGGGATGCTCGACCTGGATGCGGCCGTTGAGCTCCAGGAAGTAGAAGTCGCGGCCGTCGAGCATGAACTCGGCGGTGCCGGCGCTCGTGTAGCCGATCGCGCTGGCCAAGCGCACGGCCGCGTCGCTCATCGCCGCGCGCAGAGACGGATCCAGCGCGGGCGACGGCGATTCCTCGAGCACCTTCTGGTGCCGCCGCTGGATCGAGCATTCGCGCTCGCCCAGCGAAACGACGTTGCCGTGCGTGTCGCCGAGCAGCTGGATCTCGACGTGCCGTGGCCGTTCGACATACCGCTCGGCGAACACGCGGTCGTCGCCGAACGCGGCCTTGGCCTCGCGCCGCGCGGCCTCGAGTGCGTCCGCCAGCTCGTCGCGCGACCCCACGACACGCATGCCGCGCCCGCCGCCGCCGGCCGCGGCCTTGAGGATCAGCGGGAAGCCCAGCTCCTCCGGCTCGCCCGTCTCGACGACCGGCACGCCCGCCTCCGTGGCGAGCCGCTTCGCCTCGAGCTTGTCGCCGCCGGCGCGCAACGCCGCCGCCGGGGGGCCGATCCACACGAGCCCGGCGGCGTCGACCGCGTCCGCGAACTCCGGGCTCTCCGCGAGGAAGCCGTAGCCGGGATGGATCGCGTGCGCGCCCGTCGCCTGCGCCGCGCGGATGTGCTCCTCGGAGTGCAGGTATCCCACGACGTCGACCGTCTCGTCGGCCGTGCGCGCGTGCAGCGACCCGCGATCGTCGGGCGCCGTGACCGCGACGGTGCCGATCCCGAGCGCGCGGCAGGTGCGGAAGATGCGCAGCGCGATCTCGCCGCGGTTGGCTACGAGGAGCTTGCGGATCTCCACAGCGCGCCAAGCGTAAGCGCGAACAGCGCGGCGAGCACGAGGTAGACGACGGCGTCGGATGTCGCGTCCGACAGTCGTCCGCCGCCCGCGCTCCCGGCGACCTGCGACGGCGCCCAGGCGAGGTTGATGATCGCGAAGCCGAATGCGTAGTCGAGCCCGAGTGCGTCCGCCTCGTCGGACGCGAGCGACATCGACGGCGCCCAGAAGGCACCGAGCGCGAAGCTGCAGGCGACGATCCCGGCGGCGAACGTTCCCCAGCGGGCGTCGAGCACGGTGAAGAGCACGAAGCAGATCCCCGCTGCAGCCGCGCCGAGACGCAGCGGCCAGACGCGTCCGCGGCGGTCCGAGACAGCGCCGACGAGCGGCGCCGCAGTCGCCTCGAAGCTGACGGCGACGATCCATACGCCGCTGATCGCCACGGCGCCGAGGCCGAGATCGTGGAGCCGCAGCGGCGCGAGCACGCCGAGAGCGCCGAACGAGATCGACGGCAGCGCGACGAACCAGACGCTCGCAAGCATTCTCCGCTCCGTCAACGCACCGAACAACTTCGACACCGGCTGTCCGCTCGGCTTCCGTTGCGACGACGTGGCGGCCGCCCAGGCTGCGAGCCCGAGGCCGATGAGCGCGATGCCGCCGAACGTCGCCTCCGTGCTCGTGATCGAGGCGATCGCCCCGATCACGGGTCCCAGCATCGCGCCGAAAATCGCCACGCCCATCGCGCTGCCGATCAGCCGGCCGCGCGAGTCCGCGGGCGCGTCCGCGATCAGCCACGCGAGCCCCGCCGTCCACGAGAACGAGCTCGCGGCACCCTGGAGAAAGCGCGCCGTATCGAGCAGCCACTCGCTGTCGGCGATGCCGAACAGCGCGGTCGTCACCGTCATGCCGCCGAGCCCGACCAGCAACGTCGGTTTGACGCCGACGCGCGTGGCGACGATCCCCGCGGGGATCCCGGCGACGAGGGCGCCGAATGCGTACGACCCCGCGAGCACGCCGGCGCCCGTCTTCGAAAGCCCGAGGTCCTGCGCATAGTGAGGCAGGAGCGGCGTCAGCGCCGCGTAGAACATCGTGTCGACGAGGACGACCGCGCCGACGAGGAAGAGCAGTCGTCTCAGGGGATCCAGCGCGGCCGGCGCTTGTCCAGGAACGCGCGCAGCCCCTCTTGTCCCTCGTCGCCCGACCGCAGCGCCGCCGCGATGCGCGCGAGCTCGTCGCCCTCCGACGGGTGCTCGCGTGCAAGCCGCTTGGCCGCCCGTGTCGCCTCGGGAGCGGACTTGAGGATCTCGCCGACGAAACGGTCGACGGCGGCGTCGAGGTCGTCCGCGAGTTCCTGCACGAGCCCGATTCGCTGCGCCGTCGTCGCGTCGAAGCGCTCGCCGGTGAGGAAGAAGCGCCGTGCGGCCGCCGTGCCGATCTTCGCGAACACGAACGGGGAGATGACCGCCGGGATGATGCCGAGCCGCACCTCGGTGAAGCCGAACGTCGCGTCGGGCGCGGCAACGACGATGTCCGAGCACGCGACGAGGCCCGAGCCGCCGCCGAGTGCAAAGCCCTGCACGCGCGCGACGACCGGTGCCGGGCAAGCGTCGGCCGCTTCGATCATCCGGTAGAGCCGCAGCGCATCCTCGACGTTCTCTTCGAAGCCGAGGTCGATCGAGGCGCGCTGCCACTCGACGTCGGCGCCCGCGCAGAAGCTCGGCCCGTCGCCGGCGAGCACGACCACGCGCGCGTCGCCGACGTCGGAGAACGTCTCGTGCAGCTCGGCGATCAACGCCGCATCGAACGCGTTTCGCCGCTCGGGCTTCGCCAGCGTTACACGCAGCACGCCGTCCTCGCGCTCGATGCGGAGCCCCGCCATTGCGCCGCAGCTTAAGGTGCGGCGGTGGCCCGGACGTACGCAGCCGCGTTGACGCCTCTCCGCGACGGCGGCGCCGCGCTCGCCGAGGAAGCGTTCGGGCCGTACGTCGACTTCCTGCACCGCGGCGGCGTCGTCGGCGTGCTCGCGATGGGCACGACGGGCGAGGGGATCCTCCTCGGCGGCGACGAGCGGATGCGCGCCGCGGAGCTCTTCATGGACGGGCCGCTCGAGGTGATCGTCAATTGCGGTGCGCAGACGACGCTCGCGACGGCCGAGCTCGCGGCTCACGCGGCGGAAAGGCAGGCCGCAGGCGTCGCGGTGATCGCGCCGCCGTACTTCCAGCTCGACGAGCGGGCGCTGCTCGCACACTTCACCGCCGCTGCGCATGCGTGCGATCCGGTGCCGTTCTACGTCTACGAGTTTGCGCGCGCGAGCGGCTACGCGGTCCCGCCCGCCGTGATCGAGCGCCTGCGCGAGCACGTGCCGAACCTCGTCGGCCTCAAGGTGTCGGACACGCCGTGGGACGCGTTTCAGCCGTAC
>JBJMJE010000227.1:0-2774 GCA_045806505.1 Gaiellaceae bacterium | reverse complement strand
GCCGCAGCAGGTCCTTCGCCCCGACCTCGCCGGCGAGCATCGAGTACCAGATGGGCTTCTGGCGAGCGAGCGCCTTCTTCGCCAGGTCGCTCGAAGGCGGCTTCAGCGCGGGACGGCGCCCACGTCCTTGCGCCGGCGGGGCGAGCTGCCCGTCCCACAGCGACAGCGAGTTCATCACGCTGTGTGCTGCGTTCGCGGGCAGCTTCGACGCGACGTCGCGAAGGAGAGGCTCGACGGCGTCGTGGCCTGCGAGGAAGAGCTTGGCGTCTTCGGCGGTCTTGATTTGAAGATCGTGCAGCTTCTCTCCCAGCAGAAAGGCCTTGCCCGCGGCCGAGTCGACGACGTAGAGGTCCCGAAGCAGCTCGTCCTGCAACTCGCCGAAAGCCGTAGCGTCGTCGGGAGTCGGCGCCGCGTCGTCGAGTAACTGCTTCCTGGCCGCCTCGATCTGCCCCTTCAGGATGGCCCATCGAAGCTCCCGCTCCACGCCATGCGGATATTGCGGCTGTTCCCCGGCTGACGCCGCGGCTTTGGCTTGAGCTACGTGCCAACCGAGGGAAAACGACGTCGAGACCTTCGGGTCGGGCGCGGGGGCGCTCGACCACTTGACCGCCTCCGCGGCGAAGCCTGCAAACGCGTCGGACAGCTTGTTGCCGCCGTCCGACTTGCTCCCGCTCTGCGATTGCGAATCGCCTGGCCCGGCCACGCTGAACGCGAGTCTCCGCGATCACGCCGGTGAAATCAAGACCGCCGTTGCACCGGGGCGAGGCCGGTGCGGTACGCGAAGACGACGGCCTGCGCACGGTCGCGGAGCCCGAGCTTCTCGAGGATCCGCGCCAGCTCGGCCGCGACGTCGGCTTCGCGCAGGGACAGCGCAGCGGCGATCTCGCCGTTCGCAAGTCCGTCCGCGACGAGCGACAGGATCTGGCGCTCGCCAGCGTCGAGCAACGCCAGCTCCGAGCTCTGCGCCGCATCCGGCGCCGGCCCGCTCGTGAACTCCTCGATCAGCCGGCGCGTGATCGTCGGCGCGAGCAGCGCGTCGCCGTGCGCGACGGTGCGCACCGCGTCGATCAGCGCCTCCGGCCGCGTGTCCTTGAGCAGGAAGCCCGACGCGCCGGACTTCATTGCCTCGTACACGTACTCGTTCATGTCGAACGTCGTCAGCACGAGCACGCGCGGCGCGTGCGGCAGCGCGAGCAAGCGCCGCGTCGCCTCGAGCCCGTCGAGCTCGGGCATGCGGATGTCCATCAGCACGACGTCCGGCTTCAGCTCCTCGGCGAGGCGCACCGCCTCCAGGCCGTTCTCGGCGTCGCCGACGACCTCGACCCCCTTCTGCGTCTCGAGGATCATGCGGAAGCCGCTGCGCACGAGAGCCTGGTCGTCGGCGATCAGGACGCGGATCGTCCCCGGACGGACGATCGACTCCGTCCCGTCGATGACGAGCTCGAACAGCTGCTCTGGCGCGTCGAGGTCGCGCAGCGTGCGCGCGCCGACGTCGCGTAGCTGCACGCCGTCGGGAAGCTGGTGCGCAACGAGCCGCGCCGTCAGCGACGAGAGCAGGACCTGCCCGCCCTCACCGGCGGCGCCGATCCGTGCGCCGTGATGCACGGCTAGGCCGATGTAACCCTCGTCGCCGAGGATCGCGTCGCCGGTGTGCACGCCCATGCGCACGCGAACACGCGCATTCGGCGGCCAGGCATGAGCGGAGTGCGCACGCTGTGCATCCGCCGCGGCCGACACGGCGTCGCCGCCGCTGCGGAAGACGATCAGCGAGCCGTCGCCCTCGGTGCCGACGAGGAAGCCGTTGGAGCGCTCGGCCGCGTCGCGAAGCAGGCGGCGATGAGCGCCGAGCAGCTCCTCGTAGCGGTCGCGGCCGACCTCGCGAAGCAGCCGGGTCGACCCCTCGATGTCCGTGAACAGGAACGTGACGGTGCCGGTGGGCGGCTGCGGCGGCATCCAGCGATCATCCTGCATCAATGGACGTCGCCGAGCGAATGGCCGCGGAGCTTCTCGAGGGATTCGACCGCCACTACGACCTGTTCCGCTCGACGACCGCGCAGGCCAAGGAGGCGTTCGAGGCCGGCGACTGGACGGCGATCCAGCGCCTCGTCAAGCAGCGGATCCGCTTTTACGACACGCGCGTGCTCGAGTACGTCGCGCGACTCGGCGGCGAGCTCGGCGCCGACTCCCTCGACGATGCGGCGTGGCAGCGGGCGAAGCTGATCTACGTCGGGTCGCTGATCGACCACAAGCGGCCGGAGCTCGCGAGACGTTCTTCAACTCCGTGACGACGCGGGTGCTGCAACGCACGTACATCCACGACGACCTGATGTTCATGCGTGCCGCGGTCTCGACCGAGTACATCCCGTCGGAGCCGCCGACCTATCGCAGCTACTACCCCGCAGGCCCGGGGCTCGAAGCGACGTTCGTCGAGATCGTGCGCGACTTCGCGTGGGCCCGGCGGTTCACGGACCTCGAGCGCGACGTCGGCTTCGTGCTGCGAGCAGTGGACGAGCTCGGCGAGCGCGTGCCCGCGCCGAACTTCCAGGTGCAGGTCCTGAGCTCGGCCTTCTACCGGAACAAGGCCGCGTACGTCGTCGGGAAGATCGTGAACGGCAACGACGAGCAGCCGTTCGTCGTGCCGGTACTGCACGACGACGCGGGAGGGCTCGTGCTCGACACGATCCTGCTCGACCAGCAGTCGATCGACATCCTCTTCTCCCTCTCGCGGGCGTACTTCCTCGTCGACATGGACGTGCCGTCCGACTACGTGCAGT
>JBJMJE010000226.1:0-3327 GCA_045806505.1 Gaiellaceae bacterium | reverse complement strand
AACGCGCACAGGAATAAGATGCCGCCTTCCGTGGCAAGGAGGTAATCGATGGCGGGTGTCATTACATGGAACCGCTTGCGGGAGCTTGCGGCGTTCCGGGCGGAGAACGGATTGGCGATCAGCCTCTACATCGGCTTCGATCCAGGCGTCGCCGGGACGATCCCGACGGCGGCGACGAAGATGAACTCCCTGCTCGACGAGGCGCAGAAGTCGACGCTCGCCGACCGTGGCGAGCTGACGCACGACCAGAAGGCCGGACTGCAGTCCGACTTCGAGCGGATCCGCAAGTTTTTCGCCAACGATTTCGACCGCGCCGGTACGCAAGGGCTGGCCGTCTTCGCCGCAGGGCTGGACGCCTTCTGGAGCGTCAACGCCCTGAGCGAGCCGGTGCCCGACCGCGTGTGCGTCGGCCCGGACTTCTACCTCCGGCCGCTCGTCCCGCTCGTCGGTCGTGGCCAGGGAGCGATCGTCGCCGTCATCGACCGCGAGCGCGGGCTGCTGTTCCAGCTCACGAACGGAAGGCTCGAGCCGCTCGCAGACCTGTCGGAGGAGCAGCCCGGACGCCACGACCAGGGCGGGTGGTCGCAGGCGCGCTTCCAGCGGCACATCGACGAGCTCGCGCGCGATCACCTGCGCACCGTCGCCGCCGACCTCGACGGCCATGTGCGCCGCGGTCTCGCGAAGCACATCGTCGTCGTGGGGCCCGAGGAGGCGCGCGCAGGATTCACGGACATGCTCGCGCAGGAGACGCAGACTGCGTTCGTCGGCGCCACGGCCGGCGAGGGCTACGCGACGCCGAACGAGTTGCTCGAGCTCGCGCTGCCGTTCCTCGAGCAGGCACGGCTCGCCGAGGAGACGGCTGCGCTCGAGCGCTGGCAGGAGGAGGCCGGCCGGAGCGGGCGCGCCGCGTCGGGCTGGGAGCAGACGCTCGAAGCCGCCTCGGACGGGCGCGTCGAGCTGTTGCTGTTCCAGGAAGGCGTCGAGCGTCTGGCGTACGAGTGCCCGTCATGCGGTCGCGCCCAGATCCAGAACGGCGCGTGCCCGTTGGATGCGACGCGGATGGAGCCGCGGCCCGACGCTGCCGACCTCGCCGTGCACCGCACGCTCGCGCACGGTGGCTCGGTACGAGCACTCGCGCGCGAACGGCCCGAGCTCGGCCCGGTCGAGGGCATCGCCGCGCTCCTGCGGTACTAGGCGCGTTACGCCGCGTCGGCGGCGGAGCGCGACGGCAGCTCGATCGTCTGCGGCTGCTGCGTCGACTTGTCGATCGGAGCCAGCTCGACGATCTGCCTGTCCGTCCCGATCCCGTGCTCGGGAAACTTTCGCGCGGACACGAGCACGCGGCGCTCGAGCGAGCCGACGGTCTGGTTGTACGCCTGCACCGCGCCGTCCAGTCGTTTGCCGACCGTGGCGAAGTGGTCGACCATCGTCGCCAGGCGCTCGTACAGCTCGCGGCCGAGCTCGCTGACGGAGCGCGCGCTCTCCGCGACCTTCTCCTCGCGCCAGCCAACGGCAATTGCGCGAAGGAGCGTGATCAGCGTCGTCGGGCTCGCGAGGACGACGCGTGCGCTCGCGTGGATGTCGAGCAGCGAGGGATCGTGCTCGAGCGCGGCGCGATAGAAGCTCTCGCCCGGAAGGAACATGACCACGAAGTCCGGCGTCGGCGAGAACTGCTGCCAGTACGACTTCGCGTTCAGCTTCGAGACGTGGTCCCGGACGTGGCGCACGAAGTCGTCCATCCTCGCGTGGCGCCCTGCGTCGTCGAGCGTCTCGTCGAGCGCGTCGAGGAGCCCCTGCAACGGCGTCTTCGCGTCGACGACGACTTGCCGTCCGCCCGGCAGCTTCACGACGAGGTCCGGGCGGAGCAGCCGCCCGTCGCCGTCGCGGGTGGACGACTGCTCGACGAAGTCGCAGTACTCGAGCATTCCCGCGGCCTCGACGGTTCGGCGGAGCTGCATCTCGCCCCAGCGTCCGCGCGTCGCCGGCGCGCGCAGCGCCGTCGACAGGCTTCGCGTCTCCGCGCGCAGCTGCTCCTGCAGCGAGACGAGTGAGACCACCTGGTTCGACAGGCGGTTGTACGCGTCCTGGCGGCTCCGCTCGAGCGCCTGGGTCTGCTGCTCGAACTTCGACAGCGTCGTCGTCAGAGGCGAGAGCTTCGTCTCGGCGAGCGTCAGAAACGAGTCGTTGTTCTGGGCGAGTGCTGCCGAGCTCATCTCGCGGAAGCGCTCCTCCCAGCCCGCGTTGAGCTGCTGGACGAGCGCGACCCGCTCCTCGGCACCCGTGCGCTCGCGCTCGATCTGGTCGCGGAGGCCGTGCAGGCGAGGGCGCGCGTAGAACGCGACGGCGAGAGCGCCGACCAGCATGCCGACGATGAGGAAGACGACCGCCATCAGGACCAAAGAACGCTAGAGATCGCGTCGGACGGTGTCCGGCAAAGGCACAAAAATGCCGGTGCCGACAAACCTTGCGGTCCATCGGCTCCGGCAGAAACGACCCTAGTGCGCGGCCGAGCGTCGGGTCAAGAGCGGCGCATTCGAAAAGCTGCTGTGAGCGGACTTTTCGTGCGCGACCCGCCGCGCGCGGCGGTTGCTACCGTGGTCGAGCCGTGGCCAAGAAGACGCGCACGCCTGCCCCGCCGCGGCCTGTTCAGGCGCCGCAGCGTCGTGGCAAGGGCGGCGCCAAACGCTCGGCCGCGGACAACCGCAGCAGGTGGCTGCTGATCGCGTTCGCCGCTTCCGGTGTCCTCGGGCTTGCGGCCGTCGCAGCCGTGATCGCGCTGACGAACGGCGGTGGTGGTGGCGGCACTGCGAACGCCGCCGAGATCCCGACGACGTTGCAGGCGGCCGGCTGCACGTTCAAGACGGTCAAGGCGACCGGCCGGCAACACGTCACCAGCCTCGACGCCAAGATCAAGTACAACACGTCGCCGCCGTCGAACGGCAACCACTACATCTCGCCCGCGACCTGGGGCTTCTACGGCTCGGCTGCCAATCCCGTCCAGGTCGTGCACAACGAGGAGCACGGCGGAGTGATCATCTGGTGGGGCGACAAGGTGCCCCAGGCGACGATCGACAAGCTGCACGACTTCTACTCGTCCAGCCCGAACGGCATGCTCGGAACGCCGTATCCGAAGCTCGGCAAGAAGATCGCGCTGACGGCGTGGACGTCGGCGGAAGGCGGGACCGGCCAGGGCCGGCTCGCGATCTGCAGCGCGTACAACGAGAAGGCGTTCACGGCGTTCCGCGACGCGTTCCGCGGCAAGGGCCCGGAGCGCGTCCCCATGGACACCCTGACGCCGGGGGCGTAGGCGCGACCTCGCCCGAGTAT
>JBJMJE010000225.1:0-3345 GCA_045806505.1 Gaiellaceae bacterium | reverse complement strand
GCGCCACTCATGCTTCTCCACGCGTCGGCCGCGCCTAGCGGCTTTCCACTCTGGCCGATTCTCGCCGCGGCTGCCGTTCTCTTGATCACGGTGGCAGGCGCGATCGCTGTTGTTCGCCGCGGACGATCCGAAATCCCAGCTGCGACTGTCGCTCGCTGAGTAGACCAACACCGCATGCGCCACTGTTCCGGAATGATGCTCCTATGACTTGTCAAGTCATCAGCGGCTCGGTTTGTTGCAGTAGTCGGTAGAGGTGGCGGGCGAGGTAGCGCTTGAGCAGACGGGTGGCTTCGCGGCGGCTTTTGCCTTCGGCGACGCGTCGCTCGATGTAGGCCTGCGTCGTCGGGTCGTGTTGACGTCGGTGCAGGATGATCGTGTGCAGTGCGCGGTTGAGTTGGCGGTCGCCGCCGCGGCTGAGCCGCTGCCGGATGGTTTGGCCGCTTGAGGCCGGGACGGGTGCGACGCCGGCCAGTCGTGCGAAGGCGGCTTCGGAGCGCACGCGGCCTGGGTGCGACCAGGCGACGAGCACGTCCGCGGCGACGATCGGTCCGATGCCGGGCTCTTCGAGCAGTTGTGGTGCGAGCGCGCGTACGTGGGCGAGGATCTCGCGCTCGAGCTGCTCTGCTTCGGTCGTCGCCGCCTGGATCCGCTGCGCGAGCGTACGTAGGACGAGCTTCGCGGCGAGCTCGTCGACGGGACAGGCGCTGGAGCGGCGGAAGCGGCTGCAGCGCTCGAGCAGCCGCCGCTCGGGCAGCGCCTGCAGCTCGGCGCGGAGGCGGTCTGGTGCGGTCACGATCACGCTGCGCAGTTGCACGAGTGCTCGCCGGCGCACTTCCACCGCTCCGCGGCGCGCGACGAGTAAGAGCCGCAGCGCCTCGCGTCGTTGACCGCTTCGCGGCAGCGTGAGCCTGTCACTCGCGAGCGCCGCGCGTGCCGCTCGAAGCGCGTCGAGTGGGTCGTCTTTGCCGCGCAGCCGGCGATCGTCGCGCGAGCCGCGGCCGGCCTCGATCACTGTCTCGCCCTGGCCGCTCAGGTGGCGAGCGAGGCCGGCGCCGTAATGTCCGGTGCCTTCAACAGCCCAGACGCGCACACCTGGGGCGCATTCCTCGGCGAAGCGGACCGCCGCCGCATAACCGCGTGCGCTCGTCCGCACCGACCGCTGCGCGACCACACCGCCGTTCGGCGCCGCGACGATCGCGAGCGTGTGCCGATCCCGGTGCGTGTCGACGCCGACCACGTAGTCCAGCTCATCTGCGAGCATCCCACTGATCCTCCGACTCGTAGGGTCCGGTGGACGCCGGTCTGAGCAAGGGAAACCGCGGCGGCAGGACTGTGATGAGTCACGCCAACAAGGCGGACAGGCTCCTGATCAAGCCAGCAGCGGGCGCCAGACCGGCGCCGCCGTGCACACGCGGACGAATCATTAGAAAGGCACGCACCCACTGCGGCCAGTTCCCTGAAGAGTCACACGCGACACGGAGACACAAGGCTGGCGACGGCCCCAGACAGACCGACCCAACGAGTCTCACAGACCCCTGAGCGGCAGGCTCATACTTCGAGCGTGCGAGGGCGGCGAACGAACCGCGATGGCGCTATCGGGGACAGGATCGTTCTCCGGACGGAACGGTTGCTCCTGACTCCGCTGACACGGCTCGATGAAGCCGAGCACGCATCGGCGTCGGGCAGGCCGGCTGACGCGCTGCGCGACACTGGCGCGGCTGAGGTTCAGTGGCGGGAGTGCGAGTTCGGCCCCTGGGCGATCAGAGATCTGGGAGAGGAGCGGTTCCTCGGGTGCGCGGAGTTGCGCTTGGCTGGAGATGGCATCGATGGGATCCAGCCGGACGAGGTCGAGGCGGGCTGGTGGGTAGCCGAGGAGCGGCGCAATCACGGGATCGCGACCGAGGCGATGCACGGCGCCATCGGCGACCTATGGAGTAGGGCCGAAACCGACGGCATCACCGCGTACATTGACGAGGGAGAGAACGAAGCGTCGCGCCGCGTGGCGGCCAAGCTTGGATTCGCAGTGCGAGGCCAGGGCCGTGGTCGCTCGGGCGAGCTGATGACGGTGTACGAGCTCCGACGAGACGCTTGGCAGCAGGCAGGCTGAAGCGGAAGCCCGCGACTCGACGGTCGGCTCCTCGTGCGTGCTGGGCCTCGTCGGTCAATCCCCGGAGGTTGCCTTCGACGCGACGACGGCGAACATCGCCAGGCGCATCGAGAACTGACCGCGTCGCGCCGCGTCGTGAATGGTCGAAACGAACCGCTCGTGGTCGGCGGTCGTCAGCCGATCGCTCGCGACGAGGTCGTCGGCGAGGCTCTCCATCGAGAAGCAGCCAAGCGGTGCCGGCGAATCGTTGGGGTCCCAGCTCGTCCAGGTCTGCGTCGCCTTCGTTCTCGCGACCGGAACGCACCCCGCGGCGCCGACCAGGTCGTGCAGTCGCCGGCCGACGTTCGACGGGCGATTGCGCTCCCGTCGCATCGCGTCGCGGACGAGTGCCGCAAGTGCGTCGTCGCCGACATCGATCGAGAACGTCGACCAGTCGGTGTCGATCAGTGAGATGCGGCCACGTGAGCGCACGACGCGAACCATCTCGGCGACCGCGGCTGCCGGGTCGGCGAGCCACTGGAGGGTGCGTTCGCAGCGCACCGCGTCGAAGGAACCGTCGGGCTCGTCGAGGGAGGCTGCATCGCCGAGGGTGAAGCGCACCCGACAACGCGCCGCTCGGGCGTTGGACCTCGCGACGGCCAGCATGCGCTCGGACGCGTCGATGCCGACGAGCTCCCCGTCGTCGCCGAGATCCTCCGCGAGCGCGAGCGCCGCCTCCCCGAGGCCGCAGCCCACGTCGAGCAGCCGCTGACCGGGCGCGAGGCCGAGATGGGGCCGCTCCCACGACCGCAGCCGGACGGTGGCGTCCCATCCCGCCGTTCCGTCCATCGCGTCGAGGAGCACCTCGACGCTCGGATCGTCGTCGACCCGCTGGTAGCCCAGCCTGTGCGAGTCCGCCGGCGCCATGCCGCGAGGGTACGTCCCGGCGGGGCCGGCCCTCGCTACGGCTTCGGGTTCTTGATGAGCACGCTCTCGGGCAGGTACGTGTCGTTCAGCGCCGCGCTCGGCCTGGTGATCCCGATGTACCGGGTGGTCGGCCTCTTCACGCTCACGCAGCCGGCCTGGAGCATCGGCCCGTTCGCACCGGTGCCGTTGCCGCGTGTCTGCTCGATTTGTCCCGGCTGGAACACGTACTTCGTTGCGAACTGGGTCTGGCCCTGGAGCGTCCATACGTTGGTCTTCGCCGTGACTGTGATGTCCGTCCCAGCCCCCCACCAGTCGTGCAGCCTGGCCGCGAG
>JBJMJE010000224.1:0-6506 GCA_045806505.1 Gaiellaceae bacterium | reverse complement strand
ATCGTCGGCATCGGCGGCGGGGGCGACACCCCCGAGCAGACGAGGACGCTCTTCCGGCACGTCCTGTCTCTGACCGGTACCGAGCGGCCGCGCGTGCTGCACGTGCCGACGGCGACCGGCGACTCCACCGAGAGCATCGTCAACATGTACGAGCGTCTCGGCGCTCTGTGCGACCTCTCGCACCTGCGCTTCTTCCCGTATCCGCCGGCCGATCTGCGCGAGCTCGTCCTGTCCCAGAACGCGGTGTCGGTCGGAGGCGGCAACGTCGCGAACATGCTCGCGATCTGGCGGGTGCACGGCTTCGGCGAGATCCTCCGCGAGGCGTGGGAGCAGGGCGTCGTTCTGTTCGGCGTCAGCGCCGGGATGCTCTGCTGGTTCGAGTCGGTGGTGACGGACTCGTTCGGCCTGCAACTCGAAGGCCTCCGCGACGGCCTCGGCTGGCTCTCGGGCAGCGCGTGCCCGCACTACGACGGCGAAGAACGCCGGCGCCCGCGGTACCGCGAGCTCGTCGACTCGGGTTTCCCCGAAGGCATCGCAGCCGATGACGGCGTCGGCTTGCATTACGTCGGCACGGAGCTGCGTGAGGTCGTGACGTGCAGGCCCGGCGCGACGGCGTACCGCGTCACGCGCGACGGCGAGGAGCGCCTCGAGGCGCGCGAGCTGCGCTAGCCGGCGATCTTGAACGTCGGCTGCGCGACTCTGAGCGACGCGGGCAGGCTCGACCAGTTCATCGCGTGCGACGCACCGGGAACGCCGGGGTTGAGCCCGCGCACCCTGTACCACCACGTGCCCGGGCGAAGCGGCAGAACCGCAGACGTCGCGCGGGTCGTGAGGCGTCCCGCCACCGGTGAGAACGCCGACGTCTTGCTCCATTGCACCTCGTACGCAGTGGCTGCGAGCGCCGGCTGCCACGACACCAGCGGTGTTCCGTAGAAGCGCGGGCGCGTTCGAGTCGCGGCGAGCAGGCGACCGCTCGGGGAGAGCCCGGACGCGTAGGGCACGTTCGTCTTCGATGCGACTGCGGGGTTGCTCGTCCGGCGGAATGTCCGGACGTGCCCGCCGGTGCATGCATCTTGCGGCACGTCGAGCTCGCGCCCGGTCTCGCCCGCGGCGGCGTCGGCGACGGCCACGACGGTCCAGTAGTACCCGCCGGTCGACGAATCGGTGTCCCAGAGATCGCGTGGCGTGCTCGTGCCCGCGGACAGGTCGGCGTCGACTCCTGCGTACGGCACGTCGAAGACGCGGGGCGCATAGGCCGGGCTCGAGACAGTGTCGCCGCGGAAGACCGTGTTGACGCAGTCGCTGTCGGTCGCGACGTAGACGCGGTAGGCGCTCGCGGGCGCGCCTTCGAGGCTCGTGTCGCCGTCGAACGCGAAGCCCGGCATGAGCTGGTGGGACCCCTCTGTGCGCGCCGTCGAGACGATGTCCGAAACGGACTCCGCAGGCGTCAAGGCTCCCGTCGTCGAAGCGGGGTCGGCAGAGGTGTAGATCGGGCTCCACGGTCCGTGCGAAGCAGCGGGCAACCCGTTCGAGACGTGGTTGTAGATCTCGCGCACCGCGCGGACGCGCCACCGTGCGGGTCCCGGAACGGCTGCGGCGCCGTAGAACTCGCGCTCGTCGGCGACGTTCGTGGTCGTGCGGATGAGCCGTCCTGCATCGACGTACCAGACTTCGTATGCGGTGGCGCCGTCGACAGTCGTCCAGCGAACGAGCCCCGGCGGGGCGTCCGTCTGGGCCGGCGTCGTGCTCCAGCGCATGTTGAAGCCGAAGGGCTTGCTCCACGGACCTTTCGAGCCGTCGGGCGCGATGCCGCGCACCTGTGCGTAGAGCGAATACGGCTCGCCGGTGATCCACGGCAGGGCCACCGGCACCGACATCGCGGGCACGGTCGTCTGGCTGGACCACCAGACGGCGTTCGCCGCCCACGCGGTCGACGTGCCGAGGCGGAAGAGATAGCGGCTCGCCCCTCTGACGGGGCGCCAGGCAAACGCGGGCGTGCGGCTGAACGTGTTGTCGGACTGCTCGTCCGCGCGCAGGAGGAAGGCATGGACGTGCGTCGGTGCTGCGAGCCGCGTGGAGTCGGCACGCGTCGCTGCGCCCGCTCCGGCGACGAGCAGGAGGGAGAGCGCAAGAACGGCGGCGGCACGGACGAGGAACATCACTCCCCGCTTGTTTCGGCACTTCTAGGTCCCTACTTGAGCCTCCAGCGCGATGCCCGCGGCGAGGACAGCCGCATCCTCGCCCGGCCGCCCGACCAGCTGAACGGAGGCGGGAAGGCCGTCCTCGGCCGTCCCGCACGGCAGCGCGAGCGCCGGCCAGCCGAGCGCGTTGAACGGGTTCGTGAAGCTCGTGATCGTGCCGCGCAGCGCGTCGTCGGCGGCTTCCTCGTACGTCGGCGCGACGAATCCCTGCGTCGGGGTGAGCAGCAGGTCGTAGCCCTCCAGCAGCGCCGCGGCCTCGTCGCGGTACGACGCGCGCACGCGCTCGGCTTCCGCGAACTCGGCGTCGGTGACCGCGAGACATTCGCGGATCTTGCGCGCGACGTCCGCGCCGTACGCCTCGGCGTGCTCGGCGAAGAGCGTCTCGTGCACCTCGGCGATCTCCCGCATGAAGACCCTCAGGTTGCCGCGGCCGCGCGGGAAGTCGACGCGCTCCCGGTTCGGAAAAGACGCGGCGGCCGCCTCGACGCGCGCGCGAACGCCGTCCGAGGCGTCGTCGATCCAGGTGACCGCGACGCGAAGATCGGCGAGCGCGGGCTGCGGCGCCGGCTCGAACTCCGGCACGAGCGCCTCCATCATCGTCACGCACTCACCGACGGTTCGCGCCATCGGCCCCGCGTGGTCGTAACTCGGTGCGAGAGGCCAGCAGCCCTCGAGCGAGACGAGCCCGTGCGTCGGCTTGAACCCGACGACGCCGCAGTACGCGGCGGGGATCCGGATCGAGCCGCCGGTGTCGGTGCCGAGCGCCGCGTCCGCGAGCCCGGCCGCGAGCGCCGCGGCGGAGCCGCCGCTCGAGCCGCCGGCGATGCGGCCGGCGCGAACCGGATTCGGGACCCAGCCGTAGTGGGGGTTCATGGATGTGACCCCGTACGCGAACTCATGAAGGTTCGTCTTGCCGACGTCGCCGTATCCGGCCGCCTCGAGCAGGCGCACTGCCTCGGCCGTCTCCCGCGGCACGTGCTCGGCGAAGACCGAGGAGCCGTAGGTCGTGACTAATCCCGCCGTGTCGAACAGGTCCTTGACCGCGAGCGGAATCCCCGGGGCGGGGCTCTCGGGCAGCGCGAGGAAGATGCCCTCCGGTGACTCCATAATCAAGAGCGTGTCGATTTGCCCGACTTGCAGTCAAGAGAACCCCGACATCGCACGCTTCTGCCTCCACTGCGGCACGGCGCTCGCGACGGCGGCGCATCGCGAGGAGCGGCGCGTCGTCAGCGTGCTGTTCGTGGACATCGTCGGCTTCACGTCGCGTTCGGAGCTGCTCGACCCGGAGGACGTCCGGGCGTTTCTCAAGCCGTACTACGAGCACGTCCGGAGAGAGATCGAGGCGCGCGGCGGCCGGATCGAGAAGTTCGTCGGCGACGCCGTCCTCGGGATCTTCGGTGCGCCCGTCGCGCACGGCGACGACGCCGAGCGCGCCGTGCGGACGGCGCTGGCGATCCGCGACTCCCTCGGCGAGATGAACGTCGTCGACCGGGAGCTCGACCTCCAGGCGCGGCTCGCCGTGAACACGGGCGAGGTGATCGTCGACCTCGACGCACGGCCGGAGGCGGGAGACTCGATGGTCGTCGGCGACGTCGTCAACACCGCCGCGCGGCTGCAGAGTGCTGCACCCGCGAACGGCGTGCTCGTCGGGCGCGAGACGTATGCCGCGACACGCACCGCCGTCGAGTACGAGCCTGCGCCACCGGTCATCGCCAAGGGAAAGGCGGCGCCGGTGGCGGCGTGGCTAGCCCTCTCCGCTGACGCACCGGCAGGGCACCGCACGCTCTCGGAGGCGCCGCTCGTGGGTCGCGCGCGCGAGCTCGACGTCCTCAGCCGGCTATGGGCGCAGGTGTGCGAGGAGCGGCGTCCGCACCTCGTCACCGTCATCGGCCCGGCGGGAATCGGCAAGAGCCGCCTGGCCGAGGAGTTCGCGCACTTCGTCGAGGGAGAGGGCGGACGGCCGTTGCGCGGCCGCTCGGCGCCGTACGGTGACAGCTCCGCCTACGGCGCCTTCGCGCAGCACATCAAGCAGGTCGCGGAGATCTTCGACAACGAGAGCGCCGACGTCGTTCGCGCGAAGCTGCGGCGCGTCGCCGACTGCGATGACGAGCTGACGGACAACCTCGCCCTCTTCCTCGGGTTCGAGACGGAGCGCGCGGTCGACCGCGAGACGCTCTTCTTCGCCGCACGCCGCTTCGTGGAGCAGGCTGCTCGGCAACAGCCGACACTGCTCGTGTTCGAGGACATTCACTGGGCCGATACGAGCCTGCTCGACCTGATCGAGGTACTGAGCTCGAGGACGGAGGACGTGTGCCTCCTCATCGTCGTGCTGACGCGCCCCGAGCTCTTCGCCGACCGCCCGGCCTGGGGCGGCGGCCTGCTCTCGGCCACGGCGCTCTCGCTCGACCCGCTCGGGGCGGGCGAGGCGCTTGAGCTCGCGACGCAGCTCCTCACGCGAGGCGCAGGCGATTATGCGGCGCACCTCGCGGCGACCGCAGAGGGTAATCCGCTGTTCATCGAGGAGCTCGCAGCTGTCGTGGCCGAGCGCGGCTCGAGCGACGCGCAGGACCTGCCGACGACGATCCGGAGCATCCTCGAGGCGCGGCTCGATGCGCTCGAGCCGGACGAGCGGGCGGTGCTCCTCGACGCGTCCGTGGCCGGCAAGGTGTTCTGGCGGGGGCTCGTCGAGAAGCTGCAGAACCGCAGCGTCGGGATCGGCGAGTTGCTCGGTGCCCTCGAGGCGCGCGGGCTGATCCGCCGCGAGGCCGTCTCGCGGATTCAGGGCGAGACTCAGTACTCGTTCAAGCACGGGCTCATCCGCCAGGTCGCCTACGCCTCGGTGCCGCGCGCCCGCCGGCGCGAGCGTCACGCCGAGGTCGCGCGCTTTCTCGAGGAGGCGACGACCGAGACCGGCGTCTCGGCGTCCATCCTCGCGTACCACTGGAACGAGGCCGCCGACGTCGATCGCGCGGTCGCGTACTTCACCGCGGCTGCGGACCACGCCGGACGCGGCTGGGCCAAAGAGCGCGCGGTCGAGCTCTACAACGAGGCTTTCAAGCTTCTTCCCGAGGGCGACGCACGCCGTCGCGACCTGGGCAGGAAGCGTGCGGTCGCGTTCCAGGCGCTGTACCACGTGCCGGACGCGGCGAACCTCGCCCGCCGCGTCGAGCAGTGACCTCGCCTAGTGCGAGTGCGGCTGCGACGGCGCCGCGTCGCCGTCGAGCGGAAAGTCGTCGGGAGTGACGTCGCCGACGATCTCCTGAATGACGTACTCGTGCTCTCCGAGCAGCTGCGCGTGCTCGCGCACGGTCTCCTCGTCGGGCGCCTCGTAGACGCAGAAGGTGCCGGCCATGCCGCTGTCGTCCACGACCACATGGCTGTGTTCCCAGACGATTCCGTCCAGTCCGCGGCCGACCTGCTTCGACTTCTTGCCGATCCGAGGCATTTCGGTCTCGGTGACGCTGAACTTCCGCACGATCAAATACCTAGGCATCCATTCCCTCCCGATTGGCCGGTCGCGAAAACGATACCGCGCTAGTAGCTCGATACGGCGTTGTAGATCAGCCCGACGGCGACGGTGCCGAGGGCGAGCACGATCGCGAGTGCGAGCAGCGACCAGCCCCAGACGTTGTTCTTGCGTGCGAGCTCGCGTTCCTCGGGGTTCAAAGGACGTCCACCGCCATCACGACGAAGAGCAGCGCCAGGTACAGCAGCGAGTAGTGGAAGAGCAGCGCGGCGCCCTTGCGTGACGGCGCGTGCCGCAGCCGCAGCGTCAGGAAGAGGAACGTGCCGCCGAGCGCGAGCGCGCCGACGGCGTAGCCGGCGCCGGCCGTTCCCCACGCGACCGGCAGGAGCGTCACGGCGATCAGCACGAGCGTGTAGACGAGGATCTGCCGCAGCGTCTCGCGCTCGCCGCGCACGACCGGCAGCATCGGCACGCGTGCGGCGGCGTAGTTGTCGCGGATCAGCAGCGCGAGCGCCCAGAAGTGCGGCGGCGTCCAGAAGAACACGATCAGGAACAGGAAGGCGGCCGGCAGCGTGAGGTTCCCCGTCGCGGCCGCCCAACCGACGAGCGGCGGGACGGCGCCGGCCGCCCCGCCGATGACGATGTTCTGCGGCGTCGAGCGCTTGAGCCAGCGCGTGTAGACGAGGACGTAGAAGAGGTTTCCCGCGAGCGCGAGTGCTGCCGTGAGCACGTTCACGGCACTCGCGAGCAGCACGAACGAGAAGGCGCTCAACGCCAGCCCGAACTCGAGGGCGCGCCCCGCGTCCATGCGGCCCGCGGCGACCGGCCGCTTCTCGGTG